>NZ_JBQCFT010000109.1:0-14782 GCF_051958795.1 Luteibacter sp.
GGCTGGCCCAGATCAACCAGGCACTGGAAGAGGAGATCAGGGCGCACCAGCGTTCGCGCGAACAACTCATCCATGCCCAGAAGGTCGAAGCCGTCGGGCGGCTCGCGGGAGGCGTCGCCCACGACTTCAACAACATCCTCAGCGTCATCGAAGGGTATGCCGAGGCGCGGGAGGACAGCGACGATCCGGCGGCGCTGCGCTCCGCGCTGTACGGGGTAGCCGCCGCCGCGCGCCGCGGGGCGGGCGTCACCCGCAAGCTGCTCAGCTTTGGCCGCAAGGATACGGCGAGGGTCGAGGTGATCGACCTGAAGCGCCACCTGCGTGACGTGAAGCATGTGCTCCGGCAACTCTTCAGCCACTCGACCATCCTGGCCGTCGAAGTGGCGGAGGAAGCACGCTTCATCCACTTCGATCCCGAGCAGCTTGAGCTCATCATCCTCAACATCGCCGCGAACGCGCGCGACGCCATGCCGCCCAATGGGACCTTCGACATACGGGTGTCACGCACAGCATCAGGCATGGTGTGCCTTGCGTTCCGCGACAACGGCCACGGCATGAGCGAAGCCGTGCGCGAGTCCGCGCTGGAGCCCTTCTTCACCACGAAGCCGGCGCACGCGGGCAGCGGACTCGGACTGGCCGTGGTTGGCGACCTGATCCAGGCTTCCGGCGGCGTGGTCCGTATCGAGAGCGGCGAAGGCGCGGGTACGACCATCCTCCTCGAACTACCAGCGGCAGTGGCGGCCGGTGGGGCCGAAGGACGCGCCATGCCGATCATCCACACCCTGCTCATCGAGGATGAAGACGTCTTGCGCGAGATGTGGCGCAAGCGCCTGGAAGCCGACGGTTTCCTGGTGGTCGAAGCCGGGCATGCCGCAACGGCCCGCCAGCTGGCCATCGAACTGGGCCATTCGCTCAACCTCGTGATCAGCGACCTGCGGCTGGGCGATAACGATCCGGCGACCTGGGTGGGCGAACTTCGCGATCTCCTGCCCGACGTACCCATCCTGGCCGTTTCATCGCACTTCCCCCGGGCAGTGAGCGAGGTGAGGGATGTCGCCATCCTCCACAAACCCTGCTCGCCTGATGCGCTGGTCGCCGAGGCGGTACGCGCGCTCGATGGTTCAGCGGCGGTGGCACGCCGTCAGATGGCGAAGACGTAGCCGCTGCCGCGCACCGCGTTGAGTGGCAAGACCAGCCCGGCCTCCTTCGCGACCTTGCTGCGCAACCGGTACACCAGCACCTCGATACGGTGGGGATCGAACAATTCATCCCCGCCCAGCGCCGTGATAAGGCTCTCCCGCGGTACCGGCTCGCCCGGCACCTCGAACAGTGCCCGGAGGATGCTGCGCTCGTAGGCCTTTAGCGCCACCGAACTACCGTTGGGCGCGTACAGGCTCCATCCCTGGCTATCCAGGCGCCAACTGGGCGCAGGGGCCGGGCTGCCATGCCCGGGCCGCAGCCTGCGCATGAGGTTGCGCAACGTGGTCGCCAGCTCGTGCATGACCACGGGCTTCGATAGGTAAGCATCCGCGCCGTTGGTGAGGCCACGCAAGCGATCATGCTGGGTATCCCGGCCAGAGAGGATCACGATGCCGACCGTCGAGTTCTGGGACAAACGCTCCGTGATCGCGAAGCCATCGCCATCCGGCAGGCCAACATCGAGTACGACGATGTCGGGAGTGTCCGAGTCAAGCACGCGCTCCAGCTGCCCGGCCGTACCGATCGCCGTCACGCGAAAGCCAAAGTCGGCAAGCGCTGGCACCACGATCGTGTCGCGGTACAGCTCATCATCCTCGACCACCACGATATGGGGATCTAGCAATGTATCCGGTGAAGCCCCCTGCCCCCAGGGCGTCTGACGATTCGCCATGGCGCCTCATCACAACGTAAGAAAGTTCGCATTTCTTAGCAGGCTTTTGCCGATTTCGCCATCGATGGTCTCTCACGGCGGCTTGTCCGGTCATGGCCCGATTCATCGAGCTATCCGTAAGCAAATGAAGCCGCGTGGTCCCGGGGCCGAGATCTTGCGAGCACCGACAACCAGCTCGCCGGCCCTATGCGCGATCCAAAGGAATTGCCTAACCATCTGAACTATAGGCGTAATTATGCAGCCAACGGCCAGAGCGCCGGCCGACATGACAAATTTGTCATGCTCATTACGGCCCTGTTTATCTTTCATTACGCAAGTTGTTATGCTGTCCCCCGCTCGGCGCGACACGCTCCGCCGACGCGATGCTGTCCGGGTGCTTAGGGAGCCCCGGGCAGGCTCAAAAATTCAGGGGGGACCTGACATGTACATCCATAGTCGCCAGCTAGCCTGGAGGGGCTTCCCTTGTCCTGAACAAAGTAATTTCTGCACAAGGAAAGCATGTTGAATATCTCGAAGAATCTCCGTCGCTCGGTCCTGGGCGTCGCCATCGCATCGTCGCTCGTAAGCTTCGGCGCGTTCGCGCAGGACACCACGTCCACCGCTGCCAATACCGATGGTAAGAGCGCGCAGAAGCTGGAAGCCGTGACCGTCACCGGCTCCCTCATTCCGATTTCGCAGATCGAAACGGCGACGCCGACGATCACGATCACCGCGGAGCAGATCAAGGCGAAGGGTTTCTCGACGATCGCCGAAGTGCTGCAGTCCTCGTCGTTCGCGACGGGCTCGGTGCAGGGTGCCCAGTTCACCCAGGGCTTTACGCCCGGCGCGCAGTCGCTTTCGATGTTCGGCTTGCCAGTCGGCTTCACCAAGTACCTGATCGACGGCCGCCCGATGGGCAACTTCCCTGCCCTCTACAACGGCAGCGACTCGTTCAACTCGATCTCCGGTATCCCGGCGGATCTCGTCGACCACATCGACATCCTGCCCGGCGGCCAGTCGTCGCTGTACGGTTCGGACGCCATCGCCGGCGTCATCAACATCGTGCTGAAGAAGAAGGTGGATCACCCCACGATCGATTACCGCTACGGTTGGACGTCGGATGGCGGTGGCCAGTCGCATCGCCTCTCGTTCGCCGATAGCTTCCAGTGGGACAAGCTGAATGTGCTGGTCGGCGCGCAGGTCGAAAAGGTCGACCCGATCTGGGCTTCGCAGCGCAACCTGTCCAAGCAGTACTTCACCGGCAACCCGGATAGCCCAGCGGTCGCCGGCCGCGACTTCCTGGTCAACTCGCTGACCCGCAGCAAGAACAGCTACATCTTCGCCGACCCCAACGACTGCGCCAACACGGTTGGCCTGATGCATGGCGGTGAAGGCAAGCAGCAGCGTGCCAGCCAGGCCGAGCCGTACTGCGGTTCGTTCAACAGCCCCGGCTTCCGCACCATGCAGAACAAGTCGAAGAACGCCGACTTCTACACGCATGCGACGTTCGACGCCACGCCGGACACGCAGCTGTACGGCGATTTCCTGTTCCACCACGGCGAACAGCAGTGGACCTCGGGTCCGAGCTACATGTGGTGGGGTTCGCAGAACGACCTCGGCCCGATTTACGACCCGAACCTGGACGATTACATCGCGCTCCAGCGTGGCTTCACCGACGAGGAAGTCGGCGGCTACAAGACCATCATGAACAAGCAGAAGGAAAACAGCCTGATGGCTACCCTGGGCGCCAATGGCGTCTGGGACCAGAAGTGGAACTGGGACCTCGGCTTTACGCACAGCGAAGACCACCTGAATACGTCGACCGTGAACCGCCTCGCGGATCCGATGGACAACTTCTTCATCAACAAGGCGCTGGGTCCCGAGCTGGGCCTTGATCCGGACTATCCGTCGTACGCTGTCGATTACGACCAGTTCTACCGCCCGATCACGCCGGCCGATTTCGCCAGCTTCACCACGCGCGATCACACCAAGGCGAAGACCTGGGACAACATGCTCCGCTTCCAGGTGACGAACGGCGAACTGTTCGCACTGCCGGGCGGCGATGCGGGTATCGCCATGGTCGCCGAGGGTGGTAACCAGGGTTGGGCCTACGTCCCGTCGGACAACATGCTGAACGGCAAGGTCTGGGGCTCCTCCGACGTGCAGGGTGCGGGTCACCGCAGCCGCTACGCACTGACCTCCGAGTTCCGCGCGCCGGTCACGTCGTGGCTGACCCTCGATGTCTCGGGTCGTTACGACGGCTACAAGGTGGCTGAGCAGACCATCGCCCACGGCACCTACAACTTCGGTTTCGAGATTCGCCCTATCGATACCCTGCTGCTCCGCGGCAAGTACGGCACGGCGTTCAAGGCCCCGAACATCTCCGACCAGTTCATGGGTGAATCGGGCTACTACAGCGGCGTAACCGACTACGCGAACTGCGCCCTCCTCGGCTTCGATCCGGCGCATGCGGACAAGTGCGACCGCGCTTACGAGGATGCCCAGTTCAGCGGCAAGCAGTCGGGCAACCCGGCGCTGCAGCCCATCACCGCCAAGGTGTGGAGCTACGGCGTTGTATGGTCGCCGGTCTCGCGCATGAAGCTCTCGGTCGACTACCTGCACTGGAACATCTCCAACGAAGTCGCCCAGGAAGACGCGGACAAGCTCTCGCGGGATGAGTACCACTGCTACAACGGCGACTACGACCCGACCAGCCCGACCTGCCTCAACGCCTTCTCGAAGATCACCCGTAACCCGCCGACGATCCCGGGCCTCCTGGGCACGATCGACACGATCAGCACCCCGAAGGTCAACGTCTCGAACGAGACGGTGAACGCAATCAATGCCGAATTCAGCTACATGCTTCCGACCGCGCATTTCGGTACGTTCATGTTCGACACGAGCTACAGCAACACGCTGAAGCACGAGTACCAGCCGCTGCCGGGTGACGAATACATCGATTACCTGCGTGCCCCGGACTGGTCGACGGACTTCAAGACCAAGGTCAACGGTTCGATCTCGTGGATCAGCCCGAACGACGTGTGGGGCGGCACGGTGTACTTCAACCGCTACGGTTCCACGCCGAACTGGGCGGCTACGCAGTCGGGTGATTACACGACCGAAGGCGCCGGCAGGCTGAAGCCGTGGGTCACCTACAACGCGTCGGTGAGCTACAAGGGCTTCAAGAACCTCGAGCTGTCGTTCCTCATGAACAACGTGTTCAACAAGATGCCGCCCAAGGATCACTCCTACCTCGGCACCGAAGCGAGCCCGTGGAATGAGCTGAACTACAACATCTACGGCCGCACGATGTACGTGGAAGCGAACTACAAGTTCTGAGTTCCATGAAGTAGAGCGTGTTCTGGATCGGAGGGACAGGGATGTCCCTCAACCATCTGGCATTTTCACCCCTCGGGGGGTAGCCCACAGGGCTATCCGGACCGGACCATCGGCGCACCGCTCCCGAGTCCGCCCCATGCACCACCATCCCCCCGTGTCACGGCGCGCCATCGTCGCCCTTTCGTCACTCATCGCCGCGATCGCTGCCTTCGGCGTTCCCGCCACCACGCGCTATGGCTCCAACGGCCTCGACACCGCCGCCATGGATCGATCGACCCGGCCGGGCGATGATTTCTGGGCATTTGCCAACGGGCAGTGGGCACGGGATGCGGCGTTTGCGCCGAACCAGGAGGTCGTCGGCGTGTCGGCGGACTCGAGCGCGCTGGTTGATGGGCGGCTTCGCGCCTTGATGGTGGAGCCTTCCGACGATGCGCTGTCTGATGTCGACCAACGCAAGGCCTCTGACCTTTATGCAAGCTGGGCTGACCAGAACACCATCGAGCGCCTGGGCACGGCACCGCTGAAGCCCGGCCTGGCGCGAGTGCGGCACGCAGCGAGCGCGCACGATCTTGCCGCCCTGTTCGGCACCGCTGGATTCGCCTCCCCGGTCACAACCGATATCGCGCCTTCGCCCGCCGATCCGGCACGGAACGAAGTACTCCTGTCGCCCGGCAAGCTGGGTATGCCGACTGTCTATTACACCGAGCCAGGCCCGGTATACGAAGCGACCCGGCAGCAGTATGGAGCCTACGTCCGGGAGATCCTGACGCTCATCGACATCCCCGACGCTGGCACGCGCGCGCAAGCCATCGTGGATCTCGAGACCCGCCTGGCAACGTTCCAGCGGGGCGATACGAGCACCGGCGACACCGTCATCCCGATTGGCGTGCTCGGCACGCAGCTTCCTGGCCTGGACTGGTCGGCGATGCTCGCGGCACGCCATCTGGAAGCGGTACGGGAAGTGCGGGTCACCCGGGCCCAAGCCACGCGCGAGATCGCGCAATGGATCGCACGCACGCCGCTCCGTACCTGGCAGGACTACCTCGCCTACCGCTTCGCAAGCGACCATGCCGACCTGCTCCCGCGACGCTTCGCCGAAGCGCACGCCGCGTTCTACGACAGGACGCTTTATGGGTTGAAGGCGGGACGTGACCGTGACCTGCAGGGCCTGCACATCGTGGACAGCGCCATCCCCCAGGTCATCAGCCGCCTGTACGTGGCTCGGTACTTCGATCCACTGACTCAACGTGCCGTTACCGAACTCTTCGAGGACGTGAAATCGGCCTACGGCGACCTCATCGAGCGCGCATCATGGATGGACGCGCCGACGCGTGCCGCCGCCCGCGCCAAGCTGGCAGCGCTCACGGCATGCATTGGCGGGCCGCCCGACGACTCCCGCGCCGATCACGATGTACGGGACCCAACGATCAAGCGCGACGACCTGTTCGGCAACGTGCTCCGCAGCGAAGAGGTAGCAGCGATCCGTACAGCGGCCGCACTCACCTCGCCCGTTCGCGCCTGCACCACGTTCGGTGTCGCGCAGTCGAAGAACGACTACTACGTAAGGGAAGAGAACCAGGTCCTGATCCCTGCGGGCAGCATGACCCCGCCGTTCTTCGATCCCGCCGCCGAGCCGGCGGTGAACTACGGCGCGATCGGCGCCGTCATCGGCCACGAGATCGGCCACGGCTTCGATACGGACGGTGCGCGGTTCGACGGAAAGGGCCGGGTTGCAGACTGGTGGTCGGCCTCGGTAAAAGCTGCCTTTGAAGCGCGCAAGGCGGCTGTGATCGCCCAGTACGGTTCAATGGAGGTCCTCCCGGGTCTTTCGGTCAATGGCGAACGCACCCTCGGCGAGAACATGGCCGATATCACCGGCGTGCAAGCCGCGTTCCTGGCGTTCGGGAAGTACCAGGCCCGGCATGGGCGCGCCCCTGTCACGGGCGGGCTGACGGGTGACCAGCGGTTCTTCCTGGCCCTGGCGCAGATTCGCCGCAACGTCGTCCACGAAGGCACCCTGCGCCTGCTCGTACTGACCGACACCCACTCGCCATCGAAACAGCGCATCAACGGCACCCTGCAGAACATCGATGCCTGGTACGACGCCTTCCACGTCATGCCCGGCGATCGCCTCTACCTTGCTCCCGACCGCCGCAACCATTTGTGGTGAACCCACGCGGAGCGAGGGCTACACTGGGTCAGGCTTTCCACGCCCGACCGGGTCTATTCCTGCAACATCCATGACGACTTCCACGACCTCCCGCCTGCGCGTTCTCATCGCGGACGACCATCCGATGATGCGCCATGGGCTACGCTCCGTAATCACCGGCGAGCAGGATCTCGCGCTGGTTGGGGAAGCCGGGTCCGGCGAGGAGGCCATCGACCTTTACCGCCAGCTGCGGCCCGACGTTGTCCTCATGGACCTGCAGATGGCAGGCGTGGACGGGCTCGCGGCCATTGAGGTGCTGCGCAGCGAATTCCCCGATGCGCGCATCGTGGTGCTGACCAGCTACGCGGGCGACGCGCGCATCAGCCGGGCCCTCGCGCTCGGTGCACGCTCGTACCTGCTGAAAGCCGCCGGCATGGAAGAAATCCTCCGTGCCGTCCGTGGGGCCGTGCGCGGCGACATCACGCTGTCGGGTGAAGCAGCGGCGCAGCTCGATGACCATGCGGCCAGGGAGCGGCTGACCAGCCGTGAGATCGCCGTCCTGCGCCTCGTCGCCAGGGGCGAACGGAACGTCGATATCGCCCGAACCCTGTCGGTCTCTGGCGAGACGATCAAATCGCGGATGCGGAACATCCTTGGGAAACTCGGCGCACGCGATCGCGCGCATGCCGTGGTCATCGCCATCGAGCGCGGTTACCTCGAGCGCTAGCCGCGCACGTCATGCATAGGCGCGCTTCGCCGGGATACGCACGTGGATCTCGGTGCCCTCGCCCGGCGTCGCATCGACCTGGAACGTTCCGCCGATCGTCGCGGCCCGCTCTTTCATGCCGACGATCCCGAAGTGCCCACGGGATGGGGCCTCTGACCACTCCGCCTCGCTCATACCGCGCCCGTCATCGCTGACCGTGAGCCAGAGCGCGTCGGGTTCGAACGACACCACCACGTTCAGGTGCGTCGCCTTCGCATGCATGGTCGCGTTGCGCATGGCCTCCGTGGCGATCGCGACCACGTCCGCGACGAGGGCGGCCTGCACGGGCCGGGGCTGGCCCGACAACGACACCTCGAGCACCGGCCCTGGTGTCACGGCCAGGGCTTCACCCGCAGCGAGGATGTGGTCGTAAAGGCTGAGGCCCTCGTCCATCTGACCGCGCAGGCCCTGGATACGCTCGCGCGCCTCGACGACGGTGGCCTGCGTTTCACCCGCAACGGCACGGAGCTCGGCGCGCTCGGAGGCCGGCAGGTTGCGGCGATCCGCCAGTGACTGCAGCGATAGCATCACGCCCTGGACGCGCTGCAGTAGCGTGTCGTGGATATCGCGGGCAACCGCTTCACGCTCCTCCGCCCGGATGCGCAGGCGGCGCGTGACGATGCGCATGCGCAGCGCAGCGATGCCCGCCACGACGAGGACGAGGCCCAGCGCGACGAGCGCCTTGAACGCCGTGGTTTCCTGCAAAGCGGACTCCCGGACGATGCGTAACGACGCGCTGGCCGAGGGCTGCCCATCCATGATGGCCCGCAGTTCGAAGCGAGACGCTCCGGCCGGCAGGTTCGCCAGGAACACCTCCCTCGCCTCCCCCGTGTCGACCCACGCGCCGTCGTCGAGCCGGTAGGCGTAGCGAATTCGATCGGGATGCGAAAGCTCCGCCGTGGCGAAGCCGATACTGATGTCGCGCTCCGTTGCCTTGAGGCGCAACCCCTCGGCAGACGGCACATGCGGCACACCGTGCACGGTGACTTCGTCGATGCGTGGCGTCGACGGCGGACGTGGCCGTGGCACCTCCGCCGGATCGATCCAGGCTAGCCCGGCGACCGTCTCGACACGGATCAGGCCATCGGGACCCTTGCGCAGGCTTGGCAGGCCGCGATCGGGATGGGCGGCACCGGGAATGCCGTCGCCGAAGTCGAAGCGGTCGAACACGACGGGCGCGTGTCGTTGCGCCAGGTCACGGGCGATGTGGGGCTCGCGCGAGCGGTAGACCTCCGCCGAAGTCTCGACCCAGAGATAACCGTCATCGTCGACCACGATACCAGTCACCCAGTGCAGGAGTTCAGGCGCATAGAGAGGCAGAGGCAGGTACCGCGTGCCGTCGAAGAACTGCACGCCACGGTCACCGCCGACCCAGAGGCCGCCCTCGTCGGCGGCGAGCGCCCGGGGGCCGTCGCCCGCTATGGCCGACGCGAGGCTGAGCCTGGTTCCTTCAAGCCCTCCCAGTTCGCGACGGCCAGCGAGCGCGAGCCAGGTCACCCCGGACGCGTCGGTTGCGGCCGCGACAGGCCGCGCCAGTAGGGGCGGAAGGTCGCGCCACGCCGCGCCATCCCACGCCTTTGCGTTCGTGCTATTGGCATCCGCCGGCGGTGCCGCGATCACATCGCCGTTCGCGCCGATAGCGAGGAAGGGAATGCCAGCGCGGGCGGCCGGGAACGGATTCGGAGCCACGCGAGATGCGCTGGCGGCGGACAGTCGCCATAGGCCTTCATCATTTGCGGCCCATCCGACGTTCCGCCGGGCGTCGTCGACCATCGCAAGCGCCCCCGCCTGCGCGGCAGTGGGTTGGATCGTGCCGTCCGGGCGGACATGAAGGATCGGGTGGTTGTCACTACCTACCCAGGTATTGCCGTCACGGTCGGTCGCAGAAGACACCTCGTGGATACCTTCGGGGAGCGGCACGGCGGTAAACGCTGTCCGGCGGAAGACATCGACACCACCCTCGGTGCCGACCCACACGTTACCGTCGCGGTCTTCCAGCAAAGGATGCGGGAACGCGCCGGAAAGGCCGCTCGCGCGGGGGAAGGTCTCCATCACCGGAGGCTTCCCCGTCCGCTCCGCTGCATCCAGTGCATCGCGTGATGCGTGCAACACGCTGCTGGTCCGCGTCGCCCACAACGAACCGGAGGCCGCTTCCATCAGGCCGTTGACCTGCCGGTCGATGAGGGGCGCCGCGATCTCGACAAGCGCGGTCCCATGACGACGATAGAACCGGATGCCCTCGGCGGTCGTCACATACACACGCCCACTCGACCCGATCACCACCTCCTGCACCGAGGCCGGCGCACCCGACGCCACAGCGAGCGCGCCCTGCCCGTGCGCCTGCACCTGGAGCAGTCCGTCGACCACGGTCCAGACGTTGCCGTCCGTGTCGCGCTGCGCCTGCGGCCCCGCGAGGAGCGCGGGCAGGTCCGGGAAGGCCCGAAACCGCGCGCCATCAAAGCGGACGCTGCCACGGGTAGCGCGCATCCAGAGGAAGCCTTCGCTATCGAGGGCCAGCCGCGAGACATCGCCGGGCGCGCCCGTGAGGCGTGCGTAGGCGACGTGCTGGAAAGCCGCGAGGGATTCGGGAGGGCTCTGCGCGTGCGCGGGCGTCCCGGAAATGAGCGTCAGGAGGCCGAGCAGACAGATGAAGGGGCGGAGCGAAGGCATGCCCTTATTGTCGGGCAAGAAGGCGCTGATTTGCGCAGTTACGCCCGCCTACTACTCCCGGGTATCGACGCCTACCAGAACTGTCCTGACCGAAATGAATCAACCCTTGCGGGAAGTCCCAATCCCCCACCGCAACGCGGCGACCTGCACCGCCGGCCCGACGCCATCTTCATCGGCTGCCGTGCCGCAAAGAGGTACGGCGCTCGCGTCGTCGTCGATCTCGGCGACCCAGGACACCTTGTGGTCGAAGGCGTCGTAGCTCACCTTGGCGCGATGCCGGCGGCCGCGCTCATCGGTGATGTGGACCAACATCTGCATGGCATCTCTCCGGCGGTTCATTACGCGACGGACACATGCCTGGCCTGATGGCAAGGACACGACCCATACGCACATTGACGATGGAAGAGTAGCCGCCCCAGCCGAGGATACTGGGGCGGCCGGCCGCCATGGCCGGGGTGAGGAGCCATGGGGCGAGATAAAGGTGGCAGCGTGGCGATCACTGTTTTGTGAGCCAGTACCGGGAATGAAAGCAATCTGCCGATTCGGGCCATTGCTCGCCCATCCGAAGCGAATTACCGCTTACCAGCGCCTGCCTTATCCACCAGCGTATCGAACGCCGCAGCCGTCTGCTCATCCGTGAACTCGCAGTGGCCGTCACCGGCAGGCGCAAGCACGGTCAACCATTTATCCTTCCCCGCCGCCTTGATCTGGTCCGGGTACGCGGCATGGAATCGCGTGGGAATCGTCGGGTCGAACGTATTCCACTGCATCACCAGCGGCACATCGACGTGCCCAGTCAGGGTGACGTTCTGTTTCGCGTATACAAGGGCAGCCGGCGAAGCGCTGTAGCGGTGGACCTTCCGGTTGAACGCGGCGTCATCACCGAAACCGGCGTAAACCTCCTTCCGGTTATCGACCGGCATGCCACCGGCGCGCTTCTCGATCTCGCGGAACGCCATGTAATACAGCCCTAATGCCGGCGCCAGGGTTTCCGGCCTCTCCTCCAGACGCTTCGCCAGCACGGCAGCCTCTTTCGGATGTGCTTCCAGCGCCTTGGCTAGGTCATCAGGCGAAATGGCCGGCGGAGCGTCGGGCGCGGCGAGGTCCGGAATAACGCCAGGAATCAAAGCATCAAACGCTACAAGCGGCGTAACCACGCCCCGTGACAGGAAGTCCGGCGTGGACATCGTCAGCCCGCAGGTGATCATCGCGCCCGTATAGGCGTGCGGGTAACGTTCAATGCTGGCGGCCACAGCCATCCCGCCAAGCGAAAACCCATACACGTAAGTGTGGCCCGGCTGGCCGTATGTGTGAACGAAGTGTTGACGAAGCCGTTCCGTGTCGGCGATGGCATCGCTCACCGCAAAGCCCTGCGATGCGTACTGGCTCTGGGCGACGGCGTATCCCTTCTTGAGGAATACAGGCGTCGAGTCCGCGGGCGTCATGGGTGTCGCAATCGGGGCCCCGACCGGCTGGTAGCCGTGCACCAGCATGACCAGATCGCCGTTCCAGTTCGCGGGGATGTCGATGCGATAAAGCGCCTTTTGCAACGTTCCGGTGTAGGCCCCGGCGCTGGGCTTCGCGGCTTCGGCAGCGAATGAAGCGGTGGCGCTCCACATGGCCACGACCAGGAATAATCCGGTAATGCGCGGTGCCTTTCTTTTCATGCGTCGCCTTCTAAAGCGCCCCGCGGGGCCGCAGGGTTTCGCGATCTTAGCCAGCGGAGCACACAAGCGTCGAGTGGGGCCCCCCCCACGACGAGCCGCCCGCGACCACTCAAATTCGGCCAGCGTTACGCGCGAAGGCCGCCCGGCCGGTAGAGTCGCCGCGACCGGCCCGTCGTGAATGTCGACGGTTTCGCATCACGGCGTCGTCGGTTCCCTGTTATCCGACGGCATGCATCCAATCGGCCAAATTCCACGTAAGTGTTTCAAGGACTGGCATGGAACCTCCCGATGAACCCCATCGCACCACCGTCTTCCGCCGACGTACCTGCGCGCGCGCATCGCCTGGCCAGCCTGCGGCTGTGGTTCGATGGCCAGGCCACGCCGATCGCGGACGATGACCACCGGATCGATTGGGTGCGTGCCCTGCCGTTCCTGGCGATGCACCTGGCCTGCCTCGGCGTGATCTGGGTCGGCGTGTCGCCCGTCGCGATCGCCGTTGCCGTCCTGCTCTACGCGGTCCGCATGTTTGCACTGACCGGCTTCTACCACCGCTACTTCTCCCACCGCGCCTTCCGGACCTCCCGCGCCGTCCAGTTCTTCTTCGCCATGGTTGGCGCAGCGTGCGTGCAACGTGGGCCGCTGTGGTGGGCTGCACACCATCGGCATCACCACATCCATGCCGACACCCCGGAGGATCCCCATTCGCCGCGCGTGCATGGGTTCCTGTGGAGTCACGCCGGCTGGTTCCTGACGCCGGCGGCATTCGCCACCCGCCTGGAACGCCTGCCCGACTTCCGCAACTACCCGGAACTGCGCTGGCTGGACCGCTACGACCTCGCGGTACCGGTGGTTCTCGCCGCGGCGCTTTACGGCCTGGGCGCCGCTCTGGAGGCATGGATGCCCGGCTGGGGAACCACGGGCCCGCAGATGCTGGTGTGGGGCTTCTTCATCTCGACCATCGTGCTGTTCCACGCGACGGTGACGATCAACTCCCTCGCCCATCGCTTCGGCTCCCAGCGGTTCCGGACCCATGACAACAGCCGCAACAATCCCTGGCTCGCCCTTCTGACCGTCGGCGAAGGCTGGCACTACACCCATCACTTCTTCCCGGGTTCGGCCCGGCAAGGCTTCATGTGGTGGGAAATCGACCTGACGTGGTACGGCCTGAAGTTGATGCAGGCAATGGGCCTGGTGTGGGACCTCAAGCCCGTGCCCGCGTGGGTCCGCGCCAAGGCAAGGAAATAACGTGCGCATCGCCATCATCGGCTCCGGCATCTCCGGTCTGGCCTGCGCCTGGTATCTCAGGCAGGCGCATGACGTTGTCCTGTTCGAAGCCCAGGATTATCTCGGCGGTCACACCCATACCCACGATATCGAGCTCGACAACACCCACTACCGGGTGGACACGGGCTTCATCGTGCACAACCCCGCGCATTACCCATTGCTGCACGAGCTGTTCGACAAGTTGGGGGTCACCTCCCAGCCGACGACGATGAGCTTCTCCGTCCGGAACGCCGCGTCCGGGCTCGAGTACAACGCCACGACGCTCGACACGCTGTTCTGCCAACGCCGCAACATCGTCTATCCCCGCTTCCTTGGCATGGTGCGCGACCTGCTGCGCTTCTACAAAGAAGCGCCGGCGGTGCTTGCGGGCCCCTCGCCGGGCCCAAGCCTCGGTGAGTACCTCGCGGAACATCGCTACGGCACGGCGTTCCGCGATGAGCACCTGGTACCCATGGCCTCGGCGCTGTGGTCGTCGCCGGCCGAAGCCATCCTGAAGTTCCCGGTGCAGTACCTGGTGCGCTTCATGGCCAACCACCAGATGCTGCAGGTCGATGGCCGCCCCGAGTGGCAGGTAGTCCAGGGTGGCTCGCGGACGTACATCGAAGCGATGCGGAAGCGCTGGCGCGTTACCGAGCGCCTCTCCTGCCCGGCCTACGCCATTACGCGCGAAGCCGAATGCGTGCGAGTACGCTCCTTGCACGGCGAGGAAACCTTCGACCAGGTGATTCTTGCCTGCCACAGTGACCAGGCGCTTGCCCTGCTCGGCGATGCAGACGAGGCCGAGCGAGACATCCTCGGCTCGATCCCGTACCAGGCCAACGAAACGGTGCTGCACACGGACGCGAGCGTGTTGCCGAAACGACGGAAGGCATGGGCCGCGTGGAACGCCCTCCTCCCAGCGGCACCCGGCGAGCACTGCACGGTCAGCTACTGCATGAACCTGCTCCAGGGCATCGACTCGCCGCACCCCTTCATCGTCAGCCTCAACCAGACGGCCAGCATCGACCCAGCGCATATCCTGCGCCGCATGAGCTACGCGCACCCGGTCTACACGGAGG
>NZ_JBQCFT010000110.1:0-2952 GCF_051958795.1 Luteibacter sp.
GACCTTCAGCTGCATGTGTTCGACGATGCGGTGTTCGGCGGGTTCTTCGAGTATGCGACGGACCTGTTCGACGCGGAGACGATCGCGCGGCTTGGGCGTGGGCTGACGGTGCTGCTGGAGGCGGTGGTATCGGATCCGGACGTGCGGCTGTCGCGGGTGTCGATCCTGCCCGGCGAGGAGCGCGAGCGGCTGCTGCATGCGTGGAACGCGACGGCGGCGGACTATCCGCGCGACCGGACGATCCAGGAGCTGTTCGCGGCGCAGGCGGCGCTGACGCCGGAGGCGGTGGCGGCGGTGCACGGGGAGGAGACGGTCGGCTATGCGGAGCTGGACCGGCGTGCGAACCGTCTGGCGCATCATCTGCGCGGACTTGGGGTGGGCCCCGAGGTGGTGGTGGGTCTGTGCCTGGAGCGGTCGATCGACATGCTGGTGGGCCTGCTCGGGATCCTGAAGGCGGGCGGTGCCTATCTGCCGCTGGACCCGGACTATCCGCTGGAGCGGCTGCGGTTCATGCTGTCGGATGCGGGCGCGGGGCTGGTGGTGACGCAGTCGGCGCTGGCGGAGCAGCTGGCGGAGGGCGGCGCGCAGCTGGTGCTGCTGGACCGGGACGCGAAGCGGATCGCGAAGCATCCGGAGACGGCGCCGGCGAGCGGCGCGCGGCCGGACAACCTGGCCTATGTGATCTATACCTCAGGCTCGACCGGACGCCCCAAGGGGGTCGGGACGATCCACAGCAATGTGACCCGCCTGGTGCGGGGGACGGATTATGTGCGCTTCGGCGCCGAGACGGTGATGCTGCAGCTGGCGCCGATGACGTTCGATGCGGCGACGCTGGAACTGTGGGGTCCGCTGGCGAACGGAGGCCGACTGGTCTTCTACCCGGACCCGGTGGTCGATGTGCAGCGCATCGGCGAGGTGATCGCGGCGGGCGGGGTCAACACGCTGTGGCTGACGGCGGGTCTGTTCCAGCAGGTGGTGGACGCGCGGCTCGACACGCTGGGGTCGCTGCGCTGGCTGGTGGCGGGCGGCGATGCGCTGTCGGTGCCGCATGTCTGCCGTGCGCTGGAGCATTGGCCGGACTGCGTGCTGGTCAACGGTTATGGCCCGACCGAGGGGACGACCTTCAGCGCGACGCACCGGCTGGATCCGGCCTTCGAGGGGAGCTCGGTTCCGATCGGGCGTCCGCTCGCCAATGGTCAGGCTTATGTGCTGGACGAGGAGCTCGAGCTGTCGCCTGTGGGCGTGGCGGGCGAGCTGTATGTTGCGGGCGACGGGCTTGCGCGCGGCTATCTTGGCCGTCCGGGCCTGACGGCGGAGCGGTTCGTGGCGAACCCGTTCGGGGCGCCGGGATCGCGGATGTACCGGACGGGCGACCTTGTGCGCTGGCGGGCGGACGGGCAGCTGGACGATCTGGGCCGGCTCGATCACCAGGTGAAGAACCGGGGGCACCGGATCGAGCTGGGCGAGGTCGAGGCGGCGCTGCTGGCGGAGCATGGCGTGGCGCAGGCGGTCGCGGTGGCGCGCGAGGACAGCCCCGGCGACAAGCGGCTGGTGGCCTATGTGGTGGGCGATCCCGCGGCGCTGAAGGCGGCGCAGGCGCAAGGCTATGACGCGGCGCGGGAGGACAATCTCGAGCAGTGGGAAGCGCTGTTCGACGATGCCTATGGCGTATCGGACGCGGCGGTGGCGCCGAGCTTCCTGGGGTGGAACAGCAGCTATACGGGCTTGCCGATCCCCGAGGCGCAGATGGTGGAGTGGCGCGACCGGACGGTTGAGCGGATCGCTTCGCTTGCGCCTGCGGCGGTGCTGGAGATCGGGTGCGGCGTGGGCCTGCTGCTGGAGCATCTGGCGGCTGGGCGGAGCTATACGGGCACGGACATCTCGGCGGGCGCGCTGGGCGGACTGCGGCGTTGGCTGGATGAGCGGCCGGAGTTGCGCCACGTGGTGCTGGAGCAACGCGAGGCGATCCAGTTCGGAGGCTGGGAGGCGGGCGCGTTCGACACGGTGGTGCTGAACTCGATCGCGCAATACTTCCCCGACGGGGAGTATCTGCTGTCTGTGCTGCGCCAGGCCGCGGCGCTGGTGGGACCCGGGGGCAAGGTGTTCCTGGGCGATCTGCGCCATCTTGGTCTGCTGGAAGCGTTCCACGCCTCGGTGCAGCTGGACAAGGCACCGGCTGGGTTGAGCGTGGGACGGCTGCGGTCGCGGGTGTCGCGCGCGGTGAGCCAGGAGAAGGAGCTTCTGGTCGATCCGCGGTTCTTCGCGGCGGCACGTGCCGAGCTTGAGGGGATCGGCCGGATCGACATTGCCCTGAAGCAGGCGGGGTACGTGAACGAGCTGAGCGCCTATCGCTACGACGTGACGCTGCATGTGGGGGATGCGGAGCGGTACGATGCGCTGGAGCTGGCGGCGGGCGGGGACCCGCTGGCGGAGCTGGCGGCGAGCCTGGCGGACCGTCCGGCGCGGGTGCGGCTGCAGGGTGTGGCCAACCGCCGGGTGGCGCAGGACCTTGCGGCGGTGGCGCTGCTGGAGACGATGGAGCCCACGGCGAACGTGTCGCAGCTGCGCGAGACGTTGCGCGCGCAGGAGGTGCGGGGCGAGGATCCCGAGGCGTTCTGGCAGCTGGCGCGCGCGCATGGCTACGAGGCGCGGATCAGCTGGACGGCGGGTGCGTCGCAGGGGAGCTTCGACGTCGAGCTGGTCGATCCCGAGCAGGCGCAGACGGCGCTGGCGCCGGCGGCGCTGCCGGACAAGGGGGACTGGCGTCCCTATGTGAACGACCCGCTGCTGGGCCAGCTGACCCAGCATCTGGGGGTGCAGCTGCGCGAGACGCTCAAGACCCGGCTGCCGGACTATCTGACGCCGTCCGTGATCCTGGTGCTGCCGTCGCTGCCGCTGACGCCCAACGGCAAGGTCGACCGCAAGGCGCTGCCGGTGCCCGAGGGGCGGCCG
>NZ_JBQCFT010000111.1:0-4283 GCF_051958795.1 Luteibacter sp.
AAGATGGCGTGGTGGAGTCCTTCCCGCGCCTCGAAGGCCGCCAGATGGTCATGATGATCGGCCCGAAGAAGAAGGCCTGATCCAGAAGGGCGCCTCCGGGCGCCCTTTCTCTATCTGAAATTTTTGTGTATCATCGCCGGCTCGGTCCGTATGGATGGGCCGTGTACCGTACCCGGCAGGAAGGAAAGCGCGGGCCCCAGGGCCAGCCGCCGGTTCAGTCAGAAACCCGAAAAGGGAGCATTCCGATGCCCAAGATCAAGACCAACCGGGCGGCTGCGAAGCGTTTTCGCAAGACCGCGTCCGGCAAGTTCAAGGCCGGTCACGCCTTCAAGTCGCACATCCTGACCAAGAAGTCGACCAAGCGTAAGCGCGGCCTGCGCGCTCCCAACCACGTCAAGCCGTGCGACACCAAGGGTGTGGCTCGGATGCTGCCGTATCTCTAAGGGAGACTAAGTCATGGCACGTGTTAAGCGCGGCGTTACCGCCCGTCGTCGTCACAAGAAGATCATCGGCCGTGCGAAGGGCTACTACAACGCCCGTCGCAAGGTTTTCCGCGTAGCTAACCAGGCCGTCATCAAGGCTGGCCAGTACGCCTACATCGGCCGCAAGCAGCGCAAGCGCCAGTTCCGCGCGCTGTGGATCGTCCGTATCAATGCCGCTGCCCGCCAGTTCGGCCTCTCGTACAGCCGCCTCATCAACGGCCTGGCGAAGGCGAACATCTCGGTCGACCGCAAGGTCCTCGCCGACCTCGCCGTGCACGACATCAAGGCGTTTGGCGCTATCGCAGAGAAGGCCAAGGCCAGTCTGGCTGCGTAATCCGCTTTACCACGCGCGGTAGTCATATCGCGCGATGATGGATGACGTGGGGAGAAGGCCTTGCCTTCTCCCCATTTCTTTTTGTTCTCCAGGAAAACCGATGGAATCGATCGAGAACGTCGACGCCTCCCTGCGCGATATCGAATCGGCAGCCTCGCTCGAGGCGCTGGATAGCGTGCGTGTCGCCCTGCTGGGCAAGAACGGCGCTGTCACCGCCGCCCTGAAGGCCCTGGGCCAGCTCACCGGCGAAGAGCGCAAGGCGCGCGGCGCCGAAGTGAACCGCGTCAAGGAGCGCCTCACCGACGCCATTGCCGCCCGCAAGCAGGCGCTGGAACAGGCCGAGCTCGACCGCCGCCTCGCTTCCGAACGCATCGACGTGACCCTGCCGGGTCGCAATGGTGAATACGGCGGCATCCACCCGATTACCCGTGCCCTCGAGCGCATCTCCGACATCTTTGGCCGCCTGGGTTACCAGCGCGCCGATGGCCCGGAGATCGAAGACGACTGGCACAACTTCGAAGCGCTGAACTTCCCGCCGCACCACCCCGCGCGCGCGATGCACGACACCTTCTACTTCGGCGACGGCCGCCTGCTGCGCACGCATACCTCGCCGGTGCAGATCCGCTCGATGCAGGGCCGGCAGCCGCCGATCCGCATCATCGCGCCGGGCAAGGTCTACCGCAGCGATTCGGACCAGACCCACTCGCCGATGTTCCACCAGATCGAGGGCCTGCTGGTCGACGAGACCTCCAGCTTCGCCGACCTGAAGGGGACGCTGGCCGAGTTCATCCGTGCGTTCTTCGAGCGCGACTTCGAGATGCGCTTCCGCCCCAGCTACTTCCCCTTCACCGAGCCCTCGGCCGAAGTGGATATCCGCTGGGATGCCGAAGACGGCAGCACCCGCTGGCTCGAGGTGCTGGGCTGCGGCATGGTGCACCCCACCGTGCTGAAGAACTGTGGCATCGATCCGGAGCGCTACAGCGGCTTCGCGTTCGGCCTGGGCGTCGAACGTTTCGCCATGCTGCGCTATGGCGTCAGCGACCTGCGTGCGTTCTTCGAGAACGACTTGCGCTTCCTGCGCCAGTTCGCCTGATCCACGCCGTCCTTAACGCATACGAGTCGCTCCCATGAAATTCTCCGAAAACTGGCTGCGTGAACTGGTAAGCATCGACGCGGATCGCGCGGCGCTGGTGCACGCGCTGACCATGTCGGGCCTGGAAGTCGAAGAAGTCACCGCCCTGGGCGATGGCCTCGACGGCGTCGTCGTCGCCGAGATCGTCGAAGCCACGAAGCATCCCGAAGCCGACCGCCTGCAGGTGTGCAAGGTCGATGCAGGGCAGGGCGAACTGCTGCAGATCGTCTGCGGCGCCCCGAATGCGCGCGTCGGCATCCGCGTGCCCCTGGCCACCGTCGGCGCTACCCTCCCGGGCGGCATCGCCATCAAGGCGGCGAAGCTGCGCGGCGTGGAATCGTTCGGCATGCTCTGTTCCGCGAAAGAGCTAGGTATCGATGCCGATGCCTCCGGCCTGCTCGAGCTGCCGGCGGATGCGCCGGTCGGCACGTCGCTGGCGGAATACCTCGGTCTGCCCGACGCCAGCATCGAACTGAAGATCACCCCGAACCGCCCCGACGTGCTCGGCCTGAACGGCCTGGCCCACGACGTCGCCGCGCTCTTCGGCAGCCACGTGCGTGCCGCCGGTGTGGCGGATGTCCCGGCCACCACGGGCACCACCCGTGCCGTGCGCCTGGATGCCGGTGCCGATGCGCCGCGCTACCTTGGCCGCATCATCGAAGGCGTCGACACCACCGCGAAGACCCCGCTGTGGATGGCCGAGCGTCTCCGCCGTGCCGGCCTGCGCCCGATCAGCCCCGTCGTCGACGTCACCAACTACGTGATGATGGAGCTCGGCCAGCCGCTGCACGCATTCGATAACGACCAGCTCAGCGGCAGCGTCGTCGTCCGCCACGCGGGCGAGGGCGAAGTGCTCAAGCTGCTCGATGGCAGCGATGCAAAGCTCGACCCGTCGTTCGTCGTGATTGCCGATGAAGCGAAAGCCCTGGCCGTCGCCGGCGTGATGGGCGGATTCGACTCGCGCGTCACCGATGCCACCCGCAACGTGTTCCTGGAGGCCGCGCACTTCGCGCCGGCCGCCATCATGGGCCGCGCCCGCAAGCTCGGCATGCACACCGATGCCTCGCACCGCTTCGAGCGCGGCGTGGATCCGGCCCTGCCGAAGCGTGCCCTCGAACGCGCCACCGAACTGCTGATCCAGATCGCCGGTGGCCAGGCCGGCCCGGTGACCACCGCCGAGCTCGGCGAACACCTGCGCGCGCATGCGCCGGTGCTCCTGCGCCACGCCCGCCTGCGCCGCATCCTCGGTATCGAAGTCGCTGCCGCTGAAGTCACCCGCATCTTCACCGCGCTCGGCATGGGCGTGGAAGAGATCCCGGATGGCTGGCGCGTGACCCCGCCGAGCAGCCGCTTCGATATCGAGATCGAAGAAGACCTTATCGAGGAAGTGGCCCGCATCCATGGCTACGAGCGCATCCCGACCACCACCCCGGCCGGCAAGATCGCGCTGGAACCGGTGGCCGAGGCGCGCCTGCCGGAGAACGCCCTGCGTGACCAGCTCGCTGCCCGCGGTTACTTCGAGGCAGTGACGCTCTCCTTCGTCAGCGCCGACCTGCTCAAGACCTGGCAGCTCGACCACGCCTGGGTCCCGCTCGCGAACCCGCTCTCGGCCGACCTGGCCGTGATGCGCACCTCGCTGTTGCCGGGCCTGGTCGAGGCGCTGCGCCATAACCGCGCCCGCCAGCAGGATCGCGTGCGCCTGTTCGAAGTAGCGCGCAGCTTCCACGCCACCGGCGGCGCCCCGGACGAGGTCGGCCGCGTGGCCGTGGTCGCCTCGGGCGCCGCTCGCGCCGAGCAGTGGGGCGAGGCCTCGCGCCCGGTCGATTTCTACGACCTCAAGGGTGACCTCGATGCGCTGGTCGCGCACACGGGTGAAGCCCAGCGCTGGTCCGTCGACTCGGAGGGCCTGCCCGCATGGCTGCACCCGGGGCGGGGTGCCCGCGTGCTCCGTGACGGCCAGCCGGCCGGCTTCCTCGGCGCGCTGCATCCGGCGCTCGCCAAGGCGCTCGACCTGGGTCCGGACGTCTACGTGATGGAACTGGCCCTGGAGCCGGTACTCACCCGTCGCATGCCGAACGCCACCCGCGTGGCCCGCTTCCCGGCGGTCCGCCGCGACATCGCCATGGACCTGCCGGAAGACGTGGCCTGGGCCAGCGTGGAAGGCGCTGTCCGCGGCGCCCTCGGCGAGCTCCTCAAGGAGGTCCGCCTGTTCGATCGCTACGTGGGCAAGGGCGTCGAGGAAGGGCGAAAGAGTCTCGCTATGGGCTTGATTTTACAGGACGCTTCACGCACCCTTACCGACGACGATGCCGACGCTTGCGTGGCAGACGCGGTG
>NZ_JBQCFT010000112.1:0-27407 GCF_051958795.1 Luteibacter sp.
GACCTGATCGATACCCACGCCCATCTCGACGACAGCTCGTTCGACGCCGATCGCGGCGCCATGTTCGAACGCGCCGCCCAGGCCGGCGTGCGGCGCTGGATCGTACCGGCGATCGATCGTGGAAACGGGGAGGCCATCGAGCGTTTGTGTGCCTCGCGTGAAGGGGTCCATGCGGCTTACGGCCTGCACCCGATGTTCCTCGCCAGCCATCGCGATGCGCATCTCGACGAGCTTCCCAACTGGCTCGCGGAAAAGCGCCCGGTCGCCGTCGGCGAGATCGGGCTCGACTTCTACGTGGAAGGGCTCGACCCCGAACGCCAGCGCGCGATCTTCGAGCGCCAGTTGCATATCGCGAAGGAACACGATCTCCCGGTGATCGTGCACGCCCGTCGCGCCTTCGAGGAAGTGATCCACACCCTGCGCCGCATCGGCGGCCTGCGCGGCGTCGTGCATAGCTTCTCGGGGAGCGAAGAGCAGGCGCGGCAGTTGTTCGACCTGGGCTTCCATATCGGCATCGGCGGCCCGGTTACCTATGATCGCGCGAATCGCATCCACCGCGTCGTGGCAAGCATGCCGCTGGAGTGGCTGCTGCTCGAGACGGATTCCCCCGACCAGCCCTGCATGCACCACCGCGGCGAGCGCAACGAGCCCGCGTACATGGTCGATGTGCTGGAGACCATCGCCCGCCTGCGCGAGGTCGACGCGAGCCAGATCGCCGCCGCGACCACGGCCAACGCCGCGAAGCTCTTCGACCTGCCGTAGGAGCCCACCCTGTGGGCGACATCTTTCGCGGGAACGCCACGGGCCCTTAGGCGCATCGCGAACGGCGTCGCCCACAGGGTGGGCTCCTACTTGCCCGGGCGGCCATCCCTTGCTAGCCTAATAGTTCATCAGCGAACTATTCCCCAGCGAAATGTCCAGCCTGAAACCATGTGTCGACGCCCTGTACGACGGGGTCGATCGCGTCGCGGAGATCATCCCGGGCCTGCCGAAGTGCGAGGTCCTGCTGATCCGCCTGCTCCTGCTCACCGGCGAGGCCTTGCAGCGTGACGTCGAGGCCAAGCTGAAGCCGTTCGACATGAACGACAGCGATTTCCGCACGCTGATGATGCTGTACTCCTCCGCCGAAGGCAGTTCCACGCCTGGCGAGCTCTGCGCGCTGGCCGAGCAGAAGCCCACCAACATGACCCGGATCACCAACCTGCTGGCGAAGCGCGGGCTCATCACGCGCACGCACGCCACGCATGATCGCCGCCAGGTGGTGCTGAAGATCACCGATGAAGGCAAGCACTTCGTCCGCCAGATGCTCCCGCCGATGTTCCCGGAGCTGACCGCCAAGTTCGCCTGCTTCACCGCCCCCGAGCGCAAGACCTTCGAGCACCTGCTGAAGAAGCTCGCCCTGCACCTCGATCCCACGGATGCCTCGACATGATCCGCACTGCTTTCCGCCCCGCCCTGCTGGCCGCGGCGCTGGCCACCGTGCTCGCCGCCTGCCACGTGCCGACGAAGATCGACCACCCCACGCTGCGCGATGACGTACCGCTCGCTGGCATCGATGCCGGCACGCGCGCCGGCTGGCCCGCGGCGCAATGGTGGCGCGCCTATAACGATCCGCAGCTCGACCAGTTGATGGAGATGGCGCTGCGCGGCGCACCCGACCTCGCCCAGGCGAAGACCCGCGTCGACAGCGCCCAGCAGAACATCCGCGTCGCCGCCGCACAGGCGGGCCTGCGCGTCGATGGCAGCGCACAGGTCACCCGCCAGCGCATGAGCGAGCACGGCCTCATCCCAGCCCAGTTCCTTGGCTTCACCTGGTACAACCAGGCCGATCTCGGCGTGCAGGTGAGCTACGACTTCGACTGGTGGGGCAAGAAGCGTTTCACCATCGAATCGGCGATCGACAGCGCGCGTGCGGCGGAGGCCGAACGCTCGGCTGCGTCGCTCTCGATCCAGTCGACCGTGGCCGACACGTACTTCGGCTGGCTGACGGACAAGGCACGCTCGGGCCTCGCCGACCAGCTGATCGCCTCGCGCGAGCGGGCGCTGCGCATTGCCGAACTGCGCGTGAAGCAGGGCGTGGACGTGCCCGATACCGTGCAGCAGGCGCGCGGCGACCTGTCGGCCGCCCGCCAGCAGAAAACCGCGCTGGAAGGTTCCGCCGCCATCCGCAGGGCAGCGCTTGCCGCCCTTGTCGGCGTCTCGCCGCAGGACCTGCCGGCGCTGACGCCGCGCGCGCTCCCCGATGTGGCGCCGGGCCTGCCCGATAACGTCGGCACCGACCTGATGGCGCGCCGCCCCGATATCGCCGCAAGTCGCTGGCAGGTGGAAGCCGCGCTGCGCCAGACCGATGCCGCGCGTGCGCAGTTCTTCCCCGATGTGAGCCTGAGCGGCATGGCCGGCCTGTCCAGCATCGACCTGGACAAGGTGTTCAACGCCAGCAGCCGCGTGTTCTCGCTGACCCCTGCCCTGCACCTGCCGATCTTCGAAGGTGGCGCCCTGGAAGCGAACCACGGCGTCACCCGCGCGCAGCTCGACGCCGCCGTGGCGCAGTACAACGCGACCGTCGCCTCGGCCGCGCGCGATGTGTCGACGCAGGCGCTAGGCGCGCAGCAACTCGCCGCGCGCCGCACGCAGCAGGACGATGCGCTCAACGCGGCAAGCACCCTGCTCGCCAGCGCGAAGGCCCGTGCCGCACGCGGCGTGCGCGACGACCGCGAATCGCTCGCCACCCAGGCCGCCCTGCTCCAGCAGCAGGACATGGCCACTGACCTGCACGGCCAGGCCCTTGCCACCGACGTGAGCCTGATCAAGGCGCTCGGTGGCGGTTACCGCGCCGAATCCCCCGAATCCCCTTCCACGCCCAGCACCGACGGAAACCACAGCCCATGAGCGCGAATCCCAACGACACGACGCAGCCGGCCGAGAGCGGCAACGCGCCGAAGGACAAGCGTAAGCGCGGCCGCGCGCTGCTGGTCGCCCTTGTCGTCTTCGTACTCGCCGCCGTCATCTGGCTGCTGCTCTGGCTGTTCGTATTCTCCACGCGCGAGACGACCGATGACGCCTACGTCGGCGGCAACCAGGTCGGCATCTCCGCCCAGGTGCCCGGCATCGTCACCGGCGTGTTCGCCGATGACACGCAGCGCGTGAATGCGGGACAGGTCCTGGTCAAGCTGGATGCCACCGACGCCGACATCGCCCTGCGCAAGGCCAGCACGGCGCTGGCCCAGGCCGTTCGCCAGGTTCGCCAGCAGACCCAGTCCGCCGCCAGCGCCGATGCCTCGCTCGGCGCACGCCGGCAGGACCTCAAGCGCGCCCAGGACGACCTGAAGCGCCGCATCCCGCTGCTCGCCGAGAAAGCCGTCGCACCGGAAGAAGTGCAGCACGCTCGCGACGCGGTCGAAAGCGCCCAATCGGCCCTTGACTCCGCGCAGCGCCAGGCCGATGCCGCCCGCGCCCTCGTGGATGGCGCTGACGTGGAAACGAACCCCGCCGTGCAGCAGGCGCGTGCCAACTTCCGCCAGGCCTGGGTCGCGGCGCAGCGCAATGCGATCGTCGCGCCGATCGATGGTTACGTCGCCCAGCGCAGCGTGCAGGTGGGCAACAGCGTCCAGCCCGGCCAGCAGCTGATGACCGTGGTGCCGCTGCACGACCTGTGGGTCGAGGCGAACTTCAAGGAAAGCCAGCTGCGTCACGTGCGCATCGGCCAGCCGGCGAAGGTGGAGGCGGACATCTACGGCGGCGGCGTCGAGTACCACGGCCACGTCATCGGCCTCGGTGCCGGCACCGGCAGCGCCTTCTCGCTGCTGCCCGCGCAGAACGCCACCGGCAACTGGATCAAGGTGGTGCAGCGCGTGCCCGTCCGCATCGCGCTCGATGCCAACGACCTGGACAAGCATCCGCTGCGCATCGGCCTCTCGACGGCCGTCACGGTGAACATCACCGACGACAAGGGCGATGTGCTGGCGAAGGCGCCCTCGACCACGCCGGTGGCGCAGACCACCGTCTATGACGACGTGGCGGCCAAGGCGGACGAAGCCGCCGACGCCATCGTCCAGCAGAACCTCGGGGCGCGCGTGCCTTGAGCGACGCACTCGCCACCCCGGATGCCGCGCCCGCACCCGCGGGCCCGAAACCGCTGCATGGCCTGCCCCTGGTCCTGCTGACGATCGCCGTCGCGTTCTCCACCTTCATGGAGATCCTCGACATGACGATCGTGAACGTGGCGGTGCCGCACATCGCGGGCAGCCTCGGCGTCAGCGCCAACGAGGGCACCTGGGCGATCAGCTCGTACGCCCTGGCCAGCGCCGTCATGCAGCCGCTCACCGGCTGGATCGCGAAGCGCTTCGGCGAGGTGAAGACGTTCTGCTTCTCCGTCGGCCTGTTCGTCGTGTTCTCGATGCTCTGCGGCCTGGCTACGAGCATGCCGATGCTGGTGCTGTTCCGCCTGCTGCAGGGCGCGGGCTCGGGGCCGATGGTGGCGCTCTCGCTCTCGCTGCTGCTCGCAAGCTACCCGAAGGAAAAACAGGGCATCGCGCTGGCGATGTGGGCGATGACCGTGGTCGTCGCGCCGATCTTCGGCCCGATCCTCGGCGGTTACCTCACCGACAACTTCTCCTGGCCGTGGATCTTCTACATCAACGTGCCCGTGGGCGCCGCGGCCGGTGTGATCACCTGGTCGATCCTGCGCACCCGCGAAACGAAGACGGTGAAGGCGCCGATCGATTCCGTCGGCCTGTTCCTCCTCGTGCTTGGCGTCGGCTGCCTGCAGTTCATGCTGGACAATGGCAATGACCACGACTGGTTCGCTTCGCCGCTGATCCTCACACTGGGCCTCGTGGCGCTCGTATCGATCACGTTCCTGATCATCTGGGAACTGACCGCGAAGCACCCCGTGGTGGATCTATCGCTGTTCGCGCGGCGCAACTTCACCGTCGGCGTCACGGCACTGTCGCTCGGCATGCTGGGGTTCTTCGGTATTACCGTCGTGTTCCCGCTGTGGCTGCAGACGACGCTCGGCTACACCGCGACCTGGGCCGGCCTGGCCACCGCGCCGGTCGGTATCCTCGCGTTCCTCATGTCGCCGATCATCGGCAAGAACATCCAGCGGCTCGAACTGCGCGCGGTGGTGACCTTCGCCTTCATCGTGTTCGCGTTCACCGCGTTCTGGTTCTCCACGTTCAACAGCGGCGCGTCGTTCGCGACCCTGGTGCTGCCGCGTTTCGTGATGGGCATCGGCATCGCGTGCTTCTTCATCCCGTTGAACCAGATCTTCCTGTCGGGCCTGCGGCCAGACCAGATCGCCGGTGCGTCGGGCCTGGCGAACTTCTGCCGCACGCTCGCCTCGAGTATCTCCACCGCGATCACCGTGACGCTGTGGCAGCACCGGGGCGAAGCGCACCACGCCTCGCTGACGGAATACGTTAATCCGGCCTCGCCGGCCGCCATGGCCTATGTGGACAAGCTGCAGGCGGTCAACCTGCACGGCCAGGCACAGCTCACGGTGCTCGACCAGGTGGTGAACCGCGAGGCGCTCACCCTGGCCGTCAACGACGTGTTCTGGCTGTGCGGGATCCTGTTCCTGGCCCTTATCCCGATCCTCTGGCTGGCCCGGCCACCGTTCGGCAATGCGGGCGGCGCGGCGGGTCATTAAATCCAAGTTACGTAAATCGATCCAAATTCACGCACTGTGACTGAAAACGTTTACACGCCGTGAAACCAACTGGTGCGGCGCAATACCTCGTGGTAGCGTTCGCCGCATGGCACAAACCCTACGCATCATCAAAAAGTATCCGAACCGTCGTTTGTACGACACGGAAATTTCGAGCTACATCACGCTGGAGGAAGTCCGCCAGCTGGTCCTCGACGGGGAGAATTTCGAGGTCCGCGACGCCAAGTCAGGCGAGGACCTCACGCGCTCGGTGCTGCTGCAGATTATCGCGGAGCACGAGGAGCACGGCCAGCCGATGCTCTCCTCGCAGCTGCTGTCGCACATCATCCGTTTCTACGGGGATTCGCTGCAGGGCTTCATGGGGCCGTACCTGGAGCGCAGCCTGCAGGTCTTCCTCGACCAGCAGCAGCAGTTCCGCAACCAGCTCAACACCATGATGGGCCAGACCCCCTGGTCCATGCTCAACGAGATGACCGAGCGCAACCTCGACGTCTGGAAGTCGATGCAGCGCGGGTTCCTCGATGCGGCCACCGCCAAGCCGGCGGCCGCCACCCACGTGCCGCCGCGCGGCGGCAAGAAAGCCAGCTGATCACCGGCGCCGCCCGGGGCTTGCCCTCGGCGGCGTTGCGGCGCACGATGCGCTGCCCCGCAATATCGCCCAGCCAGGCTCCATGCCCCGTAACGACCTCGCCGTGGTCGGCGCCGGCCTGGTCGGCGCCCTGGTAGCCACCCTGCTGACCCAGCGCGGGTTCCGGGTCACCGTTTACGAGAAGCGCCTCGATCCCCGGAAAGCCGGCTTCGCCGGCGGCCGCTCGATCAACCTTGCCCTGGCCGAACGCGGGCTGCATGCCCTGCGCGCCACCGGGCTGGCCGACCAGGTCCTCGCCCAGGCAGTGATGATGCGCGGGCGCATGGTCCACGACCCCGCGGGCCACAGCGGCCTCCAGCGCTATGGCGTGGATGATTCCGAAGTGATCTGGTCCGTATCGCGTGGCGGGCTCAATGGCCTGATGCTCGACGCCGCCGAAGCAGCGGGCGCCACCATCCATTTCGACCAGGGCCTGGCCGCGGCCGACCTGGAGAACGGGACCCTGACCTTGCGCGCGGCCGACGGCAGCGAGCGCACGGTCGATGCGCCCGTGGTGATCGGCGCGGACGGCGCGGGCTCCGCGTTGCGCGCGGCGATGCACAAGCATGCGCCACTCGGCGAGCGCGTCGAGGAACTCGGGCACGGCTACAAGGAGCTCGAGATCCCGCCCGGTACGGATCCCGCGGCACCGTTCGCCATCGAGCGCAACGCACTGCATATCTGGCCGCGCGGGCACTACATGTGCATCGCGCTCCCCAACCGCGAAGGCAGCTTCACCGTCACGCTGTTCCTGCCCAACGACGGCGAACATCCGAGCTTCCGGACGATCGCGGGCGCCGGTGCCGCCGAAGCCTTTTTCCGCACCGAATTTCCCGATGCGCTGGAGCTGATGCCGGAGTTCGCGAACGACTGGTCGGCGCACCCGGTGGGTTCACTGGCAACGCTCTACCTCGATCGTTGGCACATCGGCGGACGTGCACTCCTCATCGGCGACGCGGCGCACGCCATCGTCCCGTTCCACGGCCAGGGCATGAACTGCGGGTTCGAGGATGCGGCGGAACTGGCGCGGCTGTTCGAAGCCACGCCGGATGATCCGGCGGCGGTCTTCGCCGCGTTCGAAGCCAGCCGCAAGCCGAATGCGGACGCGATCGCGCGGATGGCGCTCGAGAACTACGTGGAGATGCGCGACAAGGTCGCCGACCCGCACTTCCTGCGGATGCGCGAACTCGGCGGCCTGCTGGCGCAGCGCTCACCCACGCACTACCTGCCGCGCTACCGCATGGTGACCTTTACCCACCTGCCCTATGCCTACGCACTGGAGCGCGGCCAGGCCCAGGACACGCTGGTGGAGCAGTTGCTGCGCGGGCACGATGAGGTCGCATCCGTCGACCTCGATGCCGCGGTCCGGACCCTGGAAGCCACCCTTCCGCCGCTACCGGCCCAGGCGTTCGAACGCGGCTAACTGGATACGCCTGTCGTAGCGCGCTCCCACAGTCAACCAGCCGCATGGACAACCGGCGTCCGGCCCGCAACAATCGTCCGATGATCTCTTCCGCACCCCTGCTTGAAGCCCGTGCCCTGAGCTTTTTGCGCCAGGACGAGCCGGTTTTCGGGCCGGTCGACTTCGCCTTGCATGGTGGCGAGATCGCCCTGGTCGAAGGCGACAACGGCAGCGGCAAGACCACGCTGATGCGCGTGCTCACCGGCATGCTGCACGCCGGCGAAGGCGAGGTGCTGCTCGACGGCGCACCCTTCGCGCTGGATACCATGGCGGGCGCGGTGGTTTTCCTCGGCCACCACCTCGGCCTGAAGTTCGACCTGACCGCGCGCGAAAACCTCGCCGTGTCGGCGGGCCTTTACGGCGTCCGTGCCGGCACCACGATCGCTGCCGTGCTCGCCGACGTCGGCCTGGCCGGCTTCGAGGACGAGCCGATCCGCCGCCTCTCCGCCGGCCAGAAGAAGCGCGCCGCGCTTGCCCGCCTGCTGCTGCTGCCGGCGCGCGTGTGGCTGCTCGACGAGCCGTATGCCAACCTCGACCGCGAAGGCATCGCCCTGGTCAACCGCCTGCTCCGCGAGCATGCCGCGCGCGGTGGTGCCGCCCTGGTCACGAGCCACGGCGCGGTGACTTTCGCGGGCGATGAGCCACGCCGCATCCGGTTGCACGCGTGACGCCTGGTAGCACGCCTGCCGCCTGCGCCGCCCTCCTGCGCCGCGACCTCACCCTGGCCTGGCGCCGGCGCGGCGATATCGCGCTGCCGGTGCTCTACGCCGTCATCGTCGTCACCCTCTTTCCTTTCGCGCTGGGCCCCGAGCCCGCGCTCCTCGCGCGCATCGCGGGCGGCGTGGTGTTCGTCACCGTGATCCTGGCGATGCTGCTGTCGCTCGATGGCCTGTTCCGGCCCGATATCGAGGATGGCTCGATGGAGCAGCTGATGCTGGCCCCGCAACCGCTGGCGTTGCTGGTGGCGATGAAGATTCTCGCGCACTGGGTCACGGCGGCCCTGCCGCTGGTCGTCATCGCCCCGGTGCTGGCGAGCATGCTGCACCTGCCCGCCGCGGCCATGCCCGTGCTGGTCGTCGCGCTGGCGCTGGCGACACCCCTGCTCAGCCTGCTGGGCGCGGTACTGGTGGCACTGACGGCCGGGGCAAAACGCTCTGGTATGCTTCTGGCGCTGATGTTGCTGCCGTTGTGCGTACCGGTCGTGATCTTCGCCGCGGGCGCCGTGGCCGCAGCGCAGGATGGCCTGCCGTGGGTTGCGCCTGTCGCGTGGCTGGGCGCGGGGCTTGCGCTGGCCGTGGTCCTGGCGCCGCTGGCATGCGCGGCCGCGCTGCGGATCGCGATGGATTCATGAGCGCACGCAACCACGGGGTGTCCATGGGGGACTCACCGCGATGCACGAACCGTTGATGAGGACGAATGGCTAACTGGGTTCCCCTCTGGCTGCACCGCCTGGGATCACCGCCGACCTTCTACCGCTTCGCGGGCGCGGTATACCCGTGGGCGCTCGGCCTCGCCATCGTGCTCGGCGGCATAGCCCTTTACGGCGGCCTGTTCGTCGCACCGGCGGATTACCAGCAGGGCGATGCGTACCGCATCATTTTCATCCACGTGCCCAGTGCGTGGATGAGCCTGTTCATCTACGGCGTGATGACGCTCGCCGCGTTCATCGGCCTGGTCTGGCGGATCAAGCTGGCCGAGACGGTGGCCATGGAGTCCGCGCCGGTCGGCGCCGCCTTCACCGCCATCACCCTTGCCACCGGCTCCCTGTGGGGCAAGCCCATGTGGGGCACCTGGTGGACATGGGATGCGCGGCTCACCTCCGAGCTCGTGCTGCTCTTCATCTACCTCGGCATCATCGGCCTGTACCACGCGTTCGAGGATCGCCGCCAGGGTGCACGCGCCGCGGCCTTCCTGGTACTGGTCGGCGCGGTGAACGTGCCGATCGTGCATTTCTCGGTGAACTGGTGGAACACCCTGCACCAGGGCGCCACCATCCGCCTGCTTGGCCCCTCGCACATCGATGCCAGCATGGTGTGGCCGCTGCTCACCATGATGGCAGCCACCAAGCTCTACTACATCGCCAGCCTGTTCGCCCGGGTGCGCGCCGACCTCATCGCCTCCGAAGGCGGCAAGGCCTGGGTGCGTGAGCTCGCGCTGGGCCATGCGGAGGAAGGCAAGGCATGAGCACCTTCTTCGCGATGGGCGGCTATGGCGCCTACGTATGGACCGCGTTCGCGGTCTTCTTCATCGTCCTCCTGATCGATACGCTGGCACCCCTCGCCCGGCGCCGCCGCAACCTGCGCGATATCCGCGCACGCATCGCGCGCCACGAGAACCGCCGCCGTCCCGGAACCCCTGCCCGTAATGAATCCAACGCGTAAACGCCGTCTCGCCGTCGTCATCTCGGTCCTTGTCGCTGCCGCCATCGCGGTGGGCCTCACCGTGTTCGCGCTGCAGCGGAACATGAGCTACCTGTTCACCCCGAGCCAGGTGCAGGAAGGCCAGGCCACGCAGTACCCCACGTTCCGCCTCGGTGGCATGGTGAAAGCCGGCTCCATCCAGCGCGCGAAGGACAGCCTGAAGGTGAGTTTCATCGTCGTCGACGATGCGGGCGCCATGCCCGTCGAATACACCGGCATCCTTCCCGACCTGTTCCGCGACAACCAGTCGGTGATCGCCACCGGGCGCATGGCCGATGGCCGCTTCATCGCCGGCGAAGTGCTCGCCAAGCATGACGAGAACTACATGCCGAAGGAACTGAAGGACGCCATGGCGAAGGCGCACCAGAAGCGCAACATCGACGACACCGCCATGAAGGACGCGCCGAAGTGATCCCCGAGCTTGGCCAGGTCGCCCTCATCCTCGCGTTGTTGCTGGCCCTCGTGCAGGGCGTGCTGCCGATCATCGGCGCGTGGCGGAACAACGCCGCGCTGATGGCCCTGGCGCGGCCCACCGCGGCGGGCCAGGCGGTGTTCGTCTTCGCCGCCATGGGCATCCTGGTCCACGCGTTCCTCAGCTATGACTTCTCGGTCGCGTACGTCGCCGACAACTCGAACCTCGCCCTGCCCTGGTACTACCGCATCACCGCAGTGTGGGGCGCGCACGAGGGCTCGATGCTCCTGTGGGTGTTCATCCTCAACGTGTGGACGGTTGCCCTGGCCGCCTTGAGCCGCCACCTGCCGCAGCCGTTCGTCGCACGCGTGCTTGGCGTCATGGGTCTCATCGGTGTCGGCTTCCTGGCCTTCATCCTGTTCACGTCCAATCCGTTCCTGCGCGAGCTGCCCATGCCCGCGGACGGCGGCGACCTGAATCCGGTGCTGCAGGATCCGGGCATGACCTTCCACCCGCCGGTGCTCTACATGGGCTACGTGGGCTTCTCGGTCGCGTTCGCCTTTTCGATCGCCGCCCTGCTCGGCGGTGAGCTGGAACAGGGCTGGGTGCGCTGGGCGCGTCCATGGACGAACGTCTCGTGGGCGTTCCTGACCATGGGCATCGTCGCCGGGAGCTGGTGGGCGTACGCGGAACTTGGCTGGGGCGGCTGGTGGTTCTGGGATCCGGTGGAGAACGCGTCGTTCATGCCGTGGCTCGTCGGCGTCGCACTGATCCACGCGCAGGCGGTGACGGAGAAGCGTGGGTCGTTACCGGCGTGGACCGTACTGCTTTCGCTGTTCGCCTTCTCGCTTTCGCTGCTCGGGACCTTCCTCGTCCGCTCGGGCGTGCTGACCTCCGTGCATGCCTTTGCCTCCGATCCGCGCCGCGGGCTGTATATCCTCGGTTTCCTTATCGTCGTGATCGGCGGCTCGCTGCTGCTCTACGCGATCCGCGCACCGAAGGTCGCGACGGGCAAACCGTTCGCCGCGCTGTCGCGCGAAACGGGCATCATGGTGGCCAACCTGCTGTTCACGACGGCGGCGGCGATGGTGCTGCTCGGTACGCTGTTCCCGTTGATCGGCGATGCGCTGAACCTGGGCCGTGTCTCGGTGGGTCCGCCGTATTTCGGTTTCCTGTTCGTGCTGCTGATGGCGCCCGCCGTCTTGCTGCTGCCGTTTGGGCCGTACCTGCGCTGGGGCCGCGCCGAAGGTCGCCAGCTGACCAGCATGGCGATGCGCGCGGCGATCGCCGCGGTGATCTGCACCGGCGCCGCGGTGTTCTTTGTCGACGGCAAGCTCCGCGCGATCGCCGGTGTCGCTGGCGCCGTGTGGGTCGCCGCGGGCACGCTGGCCTATGTCGTGAAGCGCTGGCGCGAGATGCCGTTTGGCCGCCGTTATCCGGCGGAGATGGCGGGCATGCTGGTCGCACATTTCGGCGTCGCGATCTTCCTCATCGGCGTGCTGCTTTCCGAATCGCTGAGCACCGAGCGCGACGTGCGCATGGCGCCGGGCCAGGTGGAAGCCGTCGGCGCCTACCAGTTCCGCTTCGATGGCGTGCGCGAGACCACCGGCCCGAACTGGCGCGCCGACGAGGGCGTGGTGACGATCCTGCACGGCGGCGATGTCCTCGCGACCATGCACCCGCAGAAACGCACGTACTCGCGCGGCCAGGTGCAGACCGAGTCGGCGATCGACCCCGGCCTGTTCCGCGACATCTACGTCGCCCTGGGTGAGCCGATGGATGGCGGCAACGTGGAAGGCGCATGGGCCTTGCGCCTGTACCACAAGCCCTTCGTGCGCTGGATCTGGCTGGGTGGCCTGTTCATGATGGCTGGTGGGTTCCTCGCCGCGGGTGAACGCCGCTTCCGCGCGAAGAAGTCAGCCGCGACCGTGGCAACACCCGCGACGGAGCAGGCCGCATGAGCCGCTTCCTCCCGCTCATTGGCTTCACCCTGCTCGTCGTGCTGTTCGGCTTCGGCATCTGGTGGAACACCCAGCATGACCAGCACGAGATCGTCTCGCCCCTGATCAACAAGCCGGCACCCGCTTTCGCGCTGCCCGTGCTCGGCGAAGAGGGACGCACGGTCGACAGGCAATCCCTGCTCGGCAAGCCGTACATCCTCAATGTGTTCGGCAGCTGGTGCATCGAGTGCGTGCATGAGCACGCCGTGCTGTCCACCGACGTAAAGGCCCTTGGCCTGCCGCTCATCGGCATGAATTACAAGGACGACCCGAAGGACGCCACCGCGTGGCTTGCCGAGCATGGCAATCCGTTCAACCTGGTGATCGTCGATCGCGATGGCCGCGCCGGCATCGACTTCGGCGTGTATGGCGCGCCGGAAACCTTCCTGATCGATGGCAAGGGCGTGATCCGCTACAAGCACGTCGGCCCGATCACGCCCGAGGTGGTAACCCGGGAAATCCAGCCGGCGCTCGCCGCGCTGGCGAAGGAAGGCAGCTGATGCGCCGCCTCGGCCTGCTTGCCCTGCTCTGCCTGTTGCCGCTGCTGGCGATCGCCCAGGCGATCCAGCCGCTGCCGTTCCGCGACCGCGCGGAGGAAGTGCGTTTCCAGAAGCTGAGCACCGAACTGCGCTGCCCGATGTGCCAGAACGAAACGCTGGCCGATTCCAACGCGCCGATCGCGCACGACCTGCGCCGGCAGATCTTCGAGATGATGCAGGCGGGCAAGAGCGACGCCGAGATCAAGGCGTATCTCGTCGATCGCTATTCGGATTTCGTGCTGTACAAGCCACCGGTCGAGCCGAAGACCTGGCTGCTGTGGTTCGGGCCGCTGGTGGTCCTGGCGATCGGTGGCTTCGTCGTCGCCGTGCAGGTCCGCCGCCGCGCCCGCCAGGCCCCGCTGACCACGCAGGCACCTGCCAATGATGCCGAGGACGATTGGTGACCATTGCGTTTTACGTTGCCGCCGCGGCCATGCTCGCCGTGGCCCTTGCCCTGCTGCTGGTTCCGCTGGTGCGCCATGGGCGCCGCCAGGGCCGGTCGAAAGCGATCTTCGCCATCGCCGTGACGCTGGCCGTCGTGTTGCCGCTGGCCAGCGTCGGCCGGTATGCACTGGTCGGCACGCCCGCCACGCTGGGCGGCGTCGAGCCGCCGAAGGAAATGACCGTCGGCGAGGCGATCGATGCGCTTACCTCGCGCCTGAAGGCCAACCCCGGCGACGTGGAAGGCTGGTTGCTGCTCGGCCAGACCTACACCATGGTGAAGCAGCCGGCGCCTGCGCGTGACGCTTACGAAGGCGCGCTCAAGGCGGACCCGCGCAACGTCGCCGCCATGGTCGGCTGGGCCGAGGCCGATTCCCTCGTGCGCCCCGACCACCGTATCGAAGGGCGCGGGCTCGCCTTGCTCGAGCAGGCCGTCGCCGCCCAGCCCGATAGCCAGAAGGCCCTGTGGCTGCTGGGTATCGCCCAGTTCCAGCAGGAGCGCTATACGGATGCCGCCGCGACCTGGCGCAAGCTGCAGCCCCTGCTCGATCCCGATTCGAACGTCGCCCATGCCGTGGCCGAACAGATCGCGCTCGCGGAAAAGCGGGCCGCCGGCGCGACGCCATAGGACGAAACGCCTGCGTCCGTGTCACCATTCGCTGCATTGATCCGAGGAGCAGCGCATGGGCGACGCCCGCCGATACCATGACCTGAGCTCACCGTTCCGCATGAAGCGGGGCGGCGAACTGCACGGCGCCCGGGTGGCTTACGAGACCTGGGGCACGCTGGATGCGGAGCGCGGCAACGCGATCCTGATCCTCACCGGCCTCTCGCCAAGCGCGCACGCCGCGAAGAACGCGGAAGACCCGACGCCCGGCTGGTGGGAAGAGATGATCGGGCCGGGCCGCGCCTTCGATACCGATCGCTATTTCGTCATCTGCGTGAACTCGCTGGGCAGCGACAAGGGCTCGACGAGCCCGGCGTCGGTGAATCCGGCGACGGGTGAACCGTACCGGCTCACGTTTCCCGAGCTGGCCCTCGAAGATGTCGCCAACGCGGCGCATGAAGCAGTCACCCATGCGCTGGGCATCACCCAGCTTGCGTGCCTCGTCGGCTGTTCGATGGGTGGCATGAGCGCGCTGGCCTACATGGTGTTGCACCCGGGCGCGGCGCGGACGCATATCAGCGTCGATACGGCGCCGCAGGCGCAGCCCTTCGCGATCGCGATCCGTTCGCTGCAGCGCGAGGCGATCCGCCTGGACCCGAACTGGCGCGAAGGCCATTACGGCGGCGACATCTGGCCCGACCACGGCATGAGCATCGCGCGCAAGCTGGGCGTCATTACCTACCGGTCGGCCATGGAATGGAACGGCCGCTTCGCCCGGATCCGCCTGGATGCCGACGAACGCGAAGCCAACGAACCGTTCGGCTTCGAGTTCCAGGTGGAGTCGTACCTGGAAGCCCACGCGCGCCGCTTCAACCGTCAGTTCGATCCCAATGCCTACCTCTATCTCTCGCGCGCCAGCGATTGGTTCGATATCTCTGAATACGGCGAGGGCGATGTCATGCGCGCGCTTGGCCGCATCCGCATCGAGCGCGCCATGGTGATCGGCGTGAGCACCGATATCCTGTTCCCGCTGGAGCAGCAGGAGACGATCGCCAAGGGGCTGGAAGCCGCTGGCGCCGATGTCGAGTTCGTCGCGCTGGATTCCCCCCAGGGCCACGACGCGTTCCTGGTGGATATCGAGAACTACAGCCGGGCGATCGGCGGGTTCCTGCGCAGCCTTTAAGCTCTCGTAGGAGCCCACCCTGTGGGCGACGCCTCTCGCAGAAACGCCGCAGGGCCTGTGCCTCGATGCGAAAGATGTCGCCCACAGGGTGGGCTCCTACACACGGCAGCGTCCCGGCCGCCCTGTTATCATCGGCGGCAGCGCCCCGTCCCCACGTCCCTGTAAGAGGTTCCACCCCATGATCACGGTCGAATTCCCGGGCAGCCGCAAGCTCATCGATGCGATCGACCACGCGGTGAGTCAGGCGAGCACGCCGGCAATTACCGATACCCTGCGCAAGTCGCTCTGCCAGCTGATCCGCTCGCGGGAAGTCGTCCTTCCGGCCAGCGTCAACGAAGCCTTCCGCGACCATTACGGGCGCCGTGAGCTTTACCGCAGCGAGGAACACGGCTACAGCGTGGTCGCGATGACCTGGGGCCCCGGCCAGGGCACCAAGATCCATGACCACAGCGGCATGTGGTGCGTCGAAGGCGTCTGGAACGGCGCGCTGGAAATCGTCCAGTACGAGCTGATCGAACACGACGCGACCCGCTACCACTTCCGCCCGGTCGGCTCGATCGAGGCCGGCCCCGGATCGGCAGGCAGCCTCATCCCGCCGCACGAGTACCACACCATCCGCAACCCCAGCGAAGATGCCGTGGCGGTCAGCCTGCACATCTACTCGGGCCGCATGACCCAGTGTGCCGTATTCAACCCGCAGGGCGACGACTGGTACCTGCGCGACGAGCGCCAGCTAGGGCTCGACCAGGTCCATTGATTCCCGCATAATCGCCAGCCCCATGCCGAAATGGCGGAACCGGTAGACGCGGCGGACTCAAAATCCGTTTGTAGAGATACAGTGTGGGTTCGAGTCCCACTTTCGGCACCAGGATCAGAAGGCCTCCCTCGCGGAGGCTTTTTTTATGTTTTTCACCGGACTAATGGTGTTTTTACCACCTTCACGTTTTTTGCCTAAAGTGAGTAAATTGACGGCCGATATGTGATCTACATCACATTTAGGGAAGGGGTGCCGGGATGTTGGCTCGGTGGATGCGGCAGCAGCAGTCGATGCGCGGGAAGCTCGCGGCCCTGGACAAGGTCCAGGCCATCATTGAATTCAGCCCGGACGGCAACGTCGTCCATGCCAACCCCCTCTTCCTCCAGACCATGGGCTACCAGCTCAGCGAGATCGTGGGGAAGCACCACAGGCAGTTCGTGGACCCCGCCGAGGCCGGTTCCACGGCGTACGCCGAGTTCTGGGCCCGCCTGCGCGCGGGCAAGGCCGATGCGGGGCTGTACCGCCGCCTGCACAAGCACGGTGGCGACGTCTGGCTGCAGTCGTCCTACAACCCCATTTTTGACTCGTTCGGCCGGGTCGCCGGCGTCGTGAAGTATGCGACCGACGTCACCGAGCGCCGCCGCACCGAGGCCGACATGGATGGCCGCCTGCAGGCGATCGACCGGGCCCAGGCCACCATCGAATTCGCGCTCGACGGCACGATCCTCGACGCCAATGCCAACTTCCTGGCCGCGATGGACTACACCCTGGAAGACATCCAGGGCCGCCATCACCGCATGTTCGTCGATCCGGCGGAAGTCGCTTCGGAAGGTTACGCGCGCTTCTGGGCCGGCCTGCGCGAAGGCCGGCATGATGGCGGCCTGTACCGCCGCTTCGGCCGCGGCGGCCGCATCGTCTGGATCCAGGCCACCTACAACCCGATCCTGGATGCGCAGGGCAAGCCGGTACGCATCATCAAGTACGCGACCGACATCACCGCGCAGACCATGGCCGCCCAGACGCTGCAGCGTGAGGTGGTGTCGCTTTCGCATGCCGTGCTGGATAACGCACGGAAGGCCGGCCGCGCGGAAGAACTCGTCGACGGCGCGCGCGCCGCAGCCCAGCGCGGCGGCGGTGTCGTCGCCGATGTGGTCCGCACGATGGGTGCGATCCAGGACAGCACGCGTTCGGTCGAGGACATCCTCGAGATGATCGACACAATCGCGTTCCAGACCAACCTGCTCTCGCTGAATGCGGCGATCGAAGCCGCGCACGCCGGCGAAACCGGCAAGGGCTTCGCCGTGGTCGCCGACGAGGTGCGCCAGCTGGCGATGCGCAGCGGCCAAGCGTCGAAACAGATCCACGCGCTGATCGGCAGCGCCCGCGACCGCGTGGACGAAGGCGCCGAACTGGTCGGCAACGCCGGCCAGGTGATGCAGGAAATCCTCGGCGCCGTGGATCACGTCACCGAGGTCACCAGCGCCATCGGCGAAAGCGCGCAGGTCCAGTCCACGGGTATCGAACGCGTCAACGCGGCCGTCGCCCAGCTCGACAGCGTTTACGGGCGGGCGTGACGTGCCAGTGACTCAGGCGAGGTAGCCACCGTCTACCGTAAGGCTGGCCCCGGTGATGAACCGTGCATCGGCGCCGGCCAGCCAGGCGACCAGCGCCGCGATTTCACCGGGCTGGCCAAGGCGGCCGAGCGCGATAAGTGACTTGAGCATGTCGTGATAGTCCGAGGGGTTCATATCCGTCTCGGTCGGGCCCGGCTGCACCGTGTTCACCGTGATGCCGCGCGCGCCCAGGTCACGGGCAAACCCGCGGGTCATCGCCTGTACGGCGCCCTTCGAGGCGCTGTAGACCGAAGCACCGGCGAACGCGCTGCGATCGGCGACGATGCTGCCCACGTTGATGATGCTCGCACCCTCACCCATGTGGCGCTGCGCCGCCTGGACCCCGGCGTAAACGGCGCGGACATTGACGGCGAAAACCCGATCGAACGCGTCGATGCCCATGGTTTCGACACTGCCCCGCTCAAGTACCCCGGCGGTGTTCACCAGGCTGTCCAGGCGACCGGTCGCCGTAACCGCCGTATCGATCGCCGCTGCCAGCGCCGAGGCGTCCGCGCTGTCCACCCGCAGCGCGCGGGCACGCCCGCCCTGGCCGGCTATTTCCGCGGCCAGCGCTTCCGCCGTTGCAGACGAACTTGCATAGGTGAAGGTCACCTCGGCACCTTCCGCAGCGAGCCGGCGCACGATCGCCGCGCCGATACCGCGGGCACCGCCCGTGACGAATGCCGCCTTGCCTGCCAATACCTGCTGATTCATGGTGCACCTTATTATGGACTGTGTAGTCAACTATGACGCGAAAAAATAGGCGGACATGGGGTCCGCCTGCTTGGCCTGGCGATCAGGCTACGCCTTTCTGGACTACATAGTCAACTACTTGTCGGGTGCAAGCGAGCGCATGGCCACCGCAATGATCTGCGTCAGTACAGCGTGCGGCGCGCCGCCACGCGCGGCGATCTTCAGCCCCGACAAGGTAGCGAGCAGGAACTGCGCGCCAGCCGCGGGATCCAGCGTCGCGGCGATCTCCCCCCGGCCGATCCCATCGCGCAGCCGGCTTTCAAATGCAAGCAAGGTGCGTTCGCCGAGGGCATGCGTCACCCCGGACACATCCTCCGCCGTGGTACCGAACTCGGCAACCGCGTGAATCCCCAGGCACGCGGTTCCGTGCGGCGTAGACGCTGTTTCGGCGAAGGCAAGAAGCGCCTGCTCGATGCCCTGGAGCACGTTGGCGTGCGCAAACATCGCCGTAAGCGTCGCACCGACACTATCGTCCGAGTAACGACGCAGCGCTTCGAGATAAAGCGCCCGCTTGTCGCCGAAGGTGTCATAGAGGCTCTGCCGGCCGATCTTCATCGCGTCCAGCAGCATCGGCGTCGAGGTGCCTTCAAACCCGTGCTGGGCGAAGGTCTCGATCGCCCGCTGCAGGGCGGTATCCCGGTTGAATTCGCGTGGCCGTGCCATAACCGTGTTCTGGAATGAAAGATCCAGCATACGCGCGCTGGTGCGCTTGTGAAAGCAATCCCTGGCGCCAGGCGGCGGCCACCGCCGATTCCGCGACTTGCCCCCGATCCGTAGCTTGCATAGGTACCACAATTTGGTACCATTCCATGAAGCCACGTCACCAGCGAACGCTCGCCCTCATCGCAGGACACCCGCCCTACGGCAACATCCGGTGGAGCGATATCGAAGCGCTGTTTCTCCAACTCGGTGCACGGATGAAAGAAGCCGAAGGGTCGCGCGTCACCGTCTTCCTGTTCGGGGAGGTCCGCGTATTCCACCGCCCTCACCCGCGTCCCGATACCGATAAAGGCGCCGTGGCCTGTATTCGGAAGTGGCTCAACCAAAATGGAGTGATCGCATGAATAACATCATGGTCATCGATGGCTACCGCGCTGTCGTCCAGTACGACCCCGAGATCGACATGTTCCGCGGCGAGTTCGTTGGCCTCAACGGAGGCGCCGACTTCTATGCGCCCGATGTGCATGGCCTGCGCAGCGAAGGCGTCGTCTCGCTGCGCGTCTTCCTCGATGCCTGCCGCGAAGCGGGTATCCCGCCGGTTCGCACGTTCTCCGGGAAATTCCAGGCCAGGGTCTCGGCCGAGCTGCATCTGCGCTCGACGGAGGCGGCCGCCGCCCTCGGTATCAGCCTCAATCAGTTCGTGCAGCGGGCCATGGAGCGCGAGCTCCTCGCTGTCTGAGCCCCCCGGCTCAGCGCGCGGCGGCGGGTGCCGGGTATTCCGTGGTCGTCTCGAACTCGGCGTAGGGCTGGCTGGCTTCGCGCAGGTTGCCAAGCGGCAGGCGCTCGGCCACGCCCATCAGGCGGGCCCGCAAGGCGGCCACCTCGCGGATCTTTTCGGAGGCCGCGAATGAGTACTCGTTGGTCATCTCGAAGGCGGCGACGACATTGCCTTCTTCGCTACGCATGATCCACGGGCGGCGCGCGGTGATCAGTCCGGCCCGCTGCATGGCTTCATAGATCTCCAGGAGTATGGAGATGACGAGGTCGGTACGGCCAGGAAAGGGTCGGTAGCCTACGATGATCGAAGTCGCCACGGCACGTCGCCTCCGCTGCCCAGGTAAACGTGACAAGCATCGACACGGCCCCGGTCGCCGTCAAGCGCGGCGCACTGTCAATTCGGCAAGACCTTCGCCCGGTCAGAGCTCGCGTGCAACGCGGAAACCGACGCGGGCGCTGCGGATGTCGGCCGAAGCGCCCTGGCGGTAGGCGGAACGCACCATTTCCGGCGCGCTGCCCCACGAGCCGCCGCGGATCACGCGGCGGCCACAACCCGGGTTCACCCAGGCCTCGGCGCTGCGGGGCGCGCGGATGTAGTTATCGTGCCAGCAGTCGGCGACCCACTCCGAGACGTTGCCACCCATGTCGTAGAGGCCGAACGGGTTGGCCGAGAAGCTCATGACCGGCGCCGGCCCCCAGTAACCATCCTTGTACGCACTGAAGGCGTTGCTCCCGCGGCGGCCCGAGCCGGAGCGATCGTTTGCGCCGGTGAGGTTTTCCACGTGCGAGGCCGGGGCGCCGTCGCCCCACCAGTAACGCGACGTGCTGCCCGCCCGCAGTGCGTATTCGAACTCCGCTTCACTGGGCAAGCGGTACTTCTTACCGGTCCGTTGCGAGAGCCAGTCCGCGTAGGCCTTGGCGTCGTTCCAGGAAATGTTGATGACCGGAAGGCGGTCCTGGCCGGGTTTGCCGGCGTAGTCGTCTTCCCAGGTGGCCGATGCGTCGTCGCGCAGGCCGCCGCTCTGTTCGTCGTATACGCTGCCGCCGCCCAGGGTCTGGGATTGTGGCACGTAACCGCTCGCGCGCACGAAGTCGCGGAACTGGCCGATCGTGATCGCGCTGCGTGACAGGGCCACGCCCTTCGCGACATCGACTTCATGCGCGGGGGCTTCGTTCGCATCATGGCCGGTCTCGCCGTCGGGCGAGCCCATCACGAACTTGCCCGTGGGCACCACGACCATCGCCGGCGCCTGGCCCGTGGAATCCACGAAGCGGTCGGCGAAGACCTGGCCCGGCTTGTAACTGGAATACAGCTTCGCGTTGGTCACGCGCTCATTGAAATCGTCGATGCCGGCAAGGTCCGGACTGATCTGCTGCGCCTTGGCCGCAAGCTGCTGCGCCAGCTCCACGTTGCCGCCATCAAGCGCCGAACGCGCCTGGGCGAGCATCGCCGCGCCGCTCTGCCGGCGCATGCCTTCGATCCGGCCGCGAGTGTCCTGCAGGGCTTGCGAGCCCGGCTCGATGGTCGCCGCCTCGGCGAGGGCGTTGTCCGCGGCGGGGAAGTCGCTCTGCGCGACCGCCGCCAGCGCCTTGTCGAGCACGACGTGCTGGACCTGGCTGATGCCCTGGACAGCAACGGCGTTCTGCGGATCGAGCTGGAGCACCTGCCGATAGGTGTCCAGGGCGCTGTCGCCGCGCGGCTCGTTCGCCTTGCCCGCCTGGAGCTGGGTGGCCGCGGTCGTGAGCAGCGGGCGCACCTTATCGAGTACCGCCAGTTGTTGCACCAACGGCTGCGCGTCCTTCGCGCTGTTGGGCAGGGCTTTGAGGGCTGCCAGCGCGTCCCGCGCCGCGTCCGCATCACCCAGCGCAATGTCCTGCTCTATCTCAGCGACCAGCCGGGCACGGATCTCATCCATGCCGGCCAGCGCGCGCTGGCTATCCGCCTTTTCCTTCAGCGCCGCCGCGAACAACGCCGCCGCGCTGTCCTTGCCGCCGACGAGGCGATCCGCGGTGAGCGCCTTGTCGGCGCGGTCCAGCAACGCAGTAAGTTCGGGCGTATCCGGCGAAGCTTGCGGCGGGAGCTTGACCTCGGTCGACTTCTCGCGGCGCCGCGCGGCGATCACCGCCGCCGGGGCAAGCACGAGCGGAGGCCCTGCATCGACTTCCGAAGCTACCGACTGCGCTGCCGCCTGCGGACGCTGGTCGAAGCCGATCGTCCCCGGCTGGCTGCGCGAGGGCATGCGGGCCGAGGATGTCTGGCCCGGCTCGACATGCAGCAGCTGCGGAAAGAAGTGGTAGAACAAGGCGAAACCGAGGACGGCCACACCCATGGCGCCGCCTATGGCGCGCTGTCGGCGGACAGTCTCGGTGTTCGGCATGGTGGGCGGTTCCGCGTGGGCCTGCTATCGTGCGGTGCCACCTTAGGGAATCGTGCGCTGCAGGGCAACACGCGCGCACGCTCCCGTTTATTTACAAGGATGCCCCATGTCATCGAGCGAACTCGCTCCCGCCGCCCCATGGATCGAACACCGCGACGACCTGGCCGCCTGGCTGGCGCCGGTCAAAGCGGGCGACATCGTCGGACTCGATACCGAGTTCATGCGGCGCAACACGTTCTATCCGCAACTGGCGTTGCTGCAGCTCGCACATGACGGCCGCTATGCGCTCATCGATCCGCTGGCCGTGCCGCTCGGCGAAGTGCTGCGCCCGGTCTTCGCCGAGCAGCCGGTGACCACGGTGATGCACAGCGCCGGCGAGGATCTCGAGGCCATGGCGCCGTTCCTGCCCGATGGCCCGCATACGCTTTTCGATACGCAGATCGCCGCCGCCTTCGTCGGCATGGGCCTGGGCATCAGCTATCGCGCACTGGTGGCCGAGCTTGTCGGCGCCGAACTCGACAAGGGTGAAACCCGCAGCGACTGGCTGCAGAGGCCGCTCACCGAATCGCAGAAGCTGTATGCCACGCTCGACGTCGTCCACCTGCATCCGGTGCACGCGATCCTGACCGAGCGGCTCGAGGAACGTGGCCGCGGCGCATGGCACGCCGAGGACTGCGCGCGCATGAAGCGCCGCGCCAGCCAGCGCGAAGGCGATCCGCAGCCGCAGCGCGGGTTCAAGCCCGCCGCGGACTGGCCGCGTGAACGCCAGGCCCTGCTCCGCCGGATCCTGCGCTGGCGCGAGACCACCGCGCGCGCGCTCGACAAGCCGCGTTCGTGGTTGTTGGAAGACCAGCACGCGCTCGACCTTGCGGGCAAGCTGCCGGCCGACCTGGGCAAGCTCGAGGAAGTCACCCGCGGCACCCGCGCCTTGCGCGCGCCCCAGCGCGAGGAACTGTTCGCGCTGTTGCATCGGCCCGTTGAAGTCGCTGACATCGAGGCGACCGCGGCCATCGTCGGCCACCCCGCCGGCGATGCCAAGCGCGCCATCAACGAGATGCGCAGCGCCGTCGACACCCTGGCCAGCCACCTCGACCTCCCGCCCGGCCTGCTCTGCTCCCGCCGGACCATGGAGGAATACGTGATGACCGGCGGCGAATGGCCCGAAGCCCTCGAGGGCTGGCGCAAGGAAGTCCTCCACGACCGCCTCGCGGCGCTGCTGCCCGGGTGAGCGTGGCACGAGGGGCTTGGCGGGCGCCGGGTGCCCTGATAACATCATCCGCTCATGTGGGGCCATAGCTCAGCTGGGAGAGCGCGTCGTTCGCAATGACGAGGTCGGGAGTTCGATCCTCCCTGGCTCCACCAACGATTCAGACATCAAGCCCTGGGCCTTCGCCCGGGGCTTTTTGTATTCACGTCATCCGTGCCACTCCGCCTTGCCCCGCGCAGTTCGCAACGGTAGTGTGCTTCGCACGTCACCAGGGTGACGGTGGGGCCAGCCCGGCCCATGCGAAGGAGCCAGCGATGTCCTGGGACATACCGTTCGCCATCAAGGTGTTCACCGCGATGTTCGCCATCATGAACCCGATCGCGAACGTGCCACTCTTCCTCTCGCTGACCGATGGCATCACCGACCGCGACCGCCTGCGTGTCGCCTGGGCCGTACTGATCGCGGTCACGATAGGCTGCGTCGTGTCGGCGGCAGCGGGGGCAGCCATCCTCTCGGTCTTCGGCGTGACGGTGAACGACTTCCGCATCGCCGGCGGCATCATGGTGCTGCTCATCGCCCTTTCGATGTTGAACGGCTCGCCGAGCACGCAGCATCACCCGACGCTGCCCGAAGCGGAGGCACTGGCCGCCGCGGAGGATGTCGCCATCTACCCGCTGGCCATTCCCCTGCTCCTCGGCCCTGGCGCCATCGCCACGCTGATCGTGCTCGGGCAGACGGCGCGCAACGTGCACACGGAGATGTCGATGGCGCTGGGACTCGGGGCGTTCCTCATGGTGCTGGCGATTTCGCTCCTCGGCGCCCCGTACATCGCGCGCTATCTCTCCGCCAAGGCGGTCGGCATCGCACGCCGCCTCATGGGTATGATCCTCGCCGCGATCGCCGTGCAGATGATGGTGTCGGGGCTGCGTAACGCCTTCCCCAGCCTCGGTTGAGTCTTCACCGGGCCTTTACACACCTTTTTGGCATCCGCTTTGCTTCGATACGCCCGCTGGCTCTCTCACAAAAAATGAAACGCTGCCGGAAATGGACATCCGGCCAACGAAAATAAGGTCAAAAGGCGGCATGGGAATCTCAAACGCGACACCTCCGCGCAGCGCGCGCGTGCCACGGGGAAGGCTGTGCCTGGCGCTCGCCCTGGTGTTCCAGGGTCATGGCGCCCTCGCGGCGACCGCGCCGGGCGCCACCCGCGATGCCCTTATGGCCCAGGTCCGCGAGGAGCGGTCGCAAGGCCACCGCGTGGACGCGCTGCGTCATCTCCAGGTGATCCTGGGCCAGTGGCCCGACGACCGCGAAGCCCGCGAGATGAACGTCGTTTTGTTGACGGAGCTCGGCGCGACCAGCCGCGCCAGGGAGCTGGCGCCGGGCCTTTCGCCGGCCCCTGCCCCCGCGGACCTCGCGCGCATCGACGCAGACCACGTCGCGCATGAGATTCGCTGGGCGAACGGCGAGCCCGCCGATCCGGCCAAACCGTATGCCGAGGCGGACCGGTCCGTGGCCGACGCCCGCCGCATCGCCGACGACCCCTCGCTGCCCGCGGACCTGCGCCGCCGCGAATCGTTCGACCTGCTGGTGGCACTGGACCAGGCGGGCCTCCCCGATGAAGCCATCCAGCGCTATGAGGCACTGAAGAAGGATGGCGTCGGCGTGCCTGCCTACGCCGAACGTGGCGTGGCCGATGCGCTGCTCGTGCGCCGCCGCCCGCTTGAGGCAGCCGCGGTCTACGAAGACAGCATCCGCAAGGAGCCCGGCCCCTACGCACGCACCGAGAATGAACCGCGGATCGGCCTGATGTACGCGTATGCCGAGTCCAACCAGACCGACAAGGCCTTCGCGACGATCGATGAACTCGCGGCGAAGGAGCAGCCGTGGGTGCGCATCCCCGGCATCCGCCTGCCGATCCAGAATCCACGCAAGGTCGATGCTGACCTCAACGCCGCGGTGCTGCGCAGCTCGGTCGGCATGCCCCGCGCGGCGTATGACCAGCTTTACGCAATGACCCGCGAGGCACCCGCCAGCCCGCAGATCCGCCGCGAGCTCGGCAACGTCGAACTTGCCCGCGGCTGGCCGCGCCGGGCGCTGGACGATTTCCACATCGCCACGACGCTCGATCGCCGTGACATCGGCGCGCTCGTCGGCGAAGCCGAGGCCTATCGCACGCTCAACGACTATGCGCAGGTCGACGACATCCTGGCCGAAGCCGAGACCCGCGCCGATCGCAACGGCCGCGTGGACCGCGCCGAACGCGCCTGGGCGCGTGAGAAGGGCTGGCAGTTCGATATCAGCACCGAACAGGGCAAGGGCTCCAGCCCCGACTACGGTGACCGCGATGGCACCACCCAGGCCACGGTGGCCAGCCCGCTGATCGATGATCACTGGCGCGTGCTGGCGTTGGGACGCTATTCGACGGCCGACCTGCCCGAGGGCGATGTCCGTCGCACGCGCTTCGGCGTGGGTATCCGTGGTTACGCACAAGGCCTCATGGCCTACGTTCAGGCCCTGCCCGCCGCGGATCGCTATGTCGGCAAGACGGCGCTGGAGGCTGGCTTCGACTGGTCGATCACGGATCACTGGGCCGTAGCCGCCGATTACAGCACCGCGGGCGACGATACCCCCCTGCGCGCCCAGTACTACGGCATCTCGGCGAAGACGCTCGATACCGCCGTGACGTGGCGTGCGAGCGAGCTCACGCAGGCACGCGTGGGCCTGTCGCGCGATAAGTTCAGCGATGGCAATACCCGCACGGGCTGGCTCGCCTCGGTAGTGCAGCGGTTGCACACCGAACCCAACCTGACGATCGATGGCGGTGTCGAACTCGGCGGCTCCATGAACACCGACACCGACCGGCCATATTTCAATCCGCGCCGCGACAACAGCTACGCCCTCACCGGCCGGCTCGAGAACCTGCTCGGGCAGTTCTACGAGCGCAGCATCACCCAGCGTGTCGATGTCGCCGTGGGCCAGTACGCCGAGAAAGGCTACGCCACCGACTGGATGGCGACCGTCCGTTACGGCCAGGTGCTGCAGGCCCGCGAAGGCTTGCGCCTTGGCTGGGGCATCGGCTGGCACAACCAACCTTACGATGGCCGTCGCGAACACCGCTTCGTCCTCGACCTGACGCTCCATTGGGGAGAATGAAGTCCATGCGTCCGCTGTTGTCCACCCTGGCCCTGCTTGGCCTGGCCCTCCTTGCGACGGCGCCCTCCGCCCGCGCGCAGGCGGTCACGCCGGTCAGGCCAAACCTTATCGTGCTTGCCTACCACGATGTCCGCGACGATGTCGGGCTTGATGCCGACCGCGATCCGGATGCCACGAGCACCGACCACCTGGTCGCGCATTTCGAATGGCTGAAGGCGAATGGCTACCACGTCGTCAGCTTTGAGCAGGTCAAGGAAGCCTCCGAAGGCGGCCGCGCGCTGCCCCCGGATGCCGTGCTGCTCACCTTCGATGACAGCCTGGAGAGCTTCTACACGCGCGTCTACCCGCTGCTCAAGGCTTACAACTTCCCCGCGTTGCAGGCCGTGGTCGGCTCATGGATGGACCTGCCCGATGGCAAGCGCATGCCGTACAACGGCAGCGATTGCGACCGCTCGTGCTTCCTGACCTGGGACCAGGTCAGCGAGATGCAGAAATCCGGGCTTGTCGAAATCGCCTCGCACTCGTATGCCCTGCACCAGGGCACCAACGGCAACCCGCAGGGCAACCAGATGCCCGCGGCCGCGTACCTCCAGTACGACGCCGCGAAGCAGCGTTACGAAACCGAGGCCGAGTACGTGGCGCGCGTGCGCGCCGACCTATCGAAAAGCGCGGATGAGATTGCCGCGCACACCGGCGTGCGCCCGCGAGCCATCGCATGGCCGTACGGTGCGTACTCTCGCGTCGGC
>NZ_JBQCFT010000113.1:0-25825 GCF_051958795.1 Luteibacter sp.
CGCGTGCCACGGGTACCTCGCATCTCATCGCCATCTCCGGCTTCCATATCGGCGTGGCCGCCGGTGGGGGCGTGGCGATCGTGCGGGGCCTGTACCTGTGGCTACCCTGGCTGGCGACGCGCGTGCCGCGGCGCATCGCCCGGGCGGTGCTCGGCGTGGGCGTGGCGCTGGCTTACGGGCTGGCTGCCGGCATGGGACTGCCCACCGTGCGCGCGCTGTTGATGGTGGCGGTGCTCGTCGTTGCGGCCGCGATGCGTCGTCGTGCGGGTGGTCTCTCGCTGCTGTCGCTGGCATTGCTGGCCGTCCTGGTGGTCGATCCGCTCGCCGTGCTCTCGGCCGGCTTCTGGCTGTCGTTCGCCGGCGTCGCAGTTCTCATGGCCTGTGTCGCGCCAGTGCGCGATGGCTGGCGGGGCTGGCTGAAGGCAATGCTGCGCACGCAGGCACTCATGAGCGTGGCCTTGCTGCCCATGGCGCTCTGGTGGTTCGGTAGTGCGTCGCTGGTGTCGTTCGCGGCGAACCTGATTGCGGCGCCTGTGGTGAGCTTCGCGATCATTCCGCTGGCGCTCGTTGGAAGCGTCCTGTTGCCGCTGGGCCTTCCCGGTTCCGCGGTGCTGCAGATCGCCGCCTGGGTCATGGACTGGCTCTGGCGCCTGCTGGCGCCCATGGCGGCGTGGCCTGGCGCGCAGTTGTCCGTCGCCGATGCGGGCGTAGGTCCCGCGATGCTCGCGACCGCGGCAGCGGCGTGGGCGTTCGCACCGCGCGGCCTGCCGCTGCGGGGCTTCGCGCTGCTTTGTTTCCTGCCGTTGCTGTGGCCGGCACGGGAGCTTCCACCACCCGGCGCCTTCCGAGCCTGGGTTCTCGACGTGGGGCAGGGGCTTGCCGTCCTGCTGCGCACGCGCTCGCACACCCTGGTTTACGACACGGGCCCCGACTTCGCGGGCGGGCATGACGCGGGTGCGGGCATCGTGCTGCCGTCCGTGACGGCGCTCGGGATCGGGCCGGTCGATGCGCTCGTGGTGAGCCACGGCGACAGGGACCACGCGGGCGGCGCACGGGCGGTCGCGAAGCGCTATCCGGCGGCCGTGGTGTCTGCCGGTGAGCCGGGTCGCCTGCCTTTTCCGTCCCGGCCATGCGCGGGGATGCCGCCGTGGTCATGGGATGGCGTCACCTTTCGCTTCCTGGCCGTGCCGCTCCCTCCCGCAGGCAAGGCCAAGGCCAACGAGCGCTCCTGCGTCCTTGCCGTGGAAGGCGCTGGCGGTCGCTTGCTGCTGACGGGCGACATCGGCGCGGCTTCCGAAGGGCGCATGGCGCCCGGCGAGCTGGCGTCCGTGCTGCCCACGGTCACCACCATGGCCCACCACGGCAGCCGGCACTCCTCGTCCGCGGCCTGGCTGCGCAAGGTGCGGCCGCGTATCGCCATCGCCGGTGCCGGCTGGCGCAACCGCTTCGGGCACCCGCACCCGCTCGTCGTCGACCGGCACGCGGAGATGGGCGCGGAGGTCTACGACACCGCGCGCAGCGGCGCGCTGCGTATCGATTTCCCCGCGGAGGGGTTACCGCGTGTCAGCCGGGAGTGGCGCCGGCCCGCCAGCCGCTACTGGCGGGAATAGCGACGGGGGTCACAGCACCGCCCATCTGCTGCACTGCGGTTTGACAAGTTCGATTTAGAACGATTTAAATCCACGATTCATACCACTTAGGGGAACGGCGCGTGACGGAAACGAAGCTGGGATGTAGCAGGGCGGCGCTTGCGCTCGCGATCGCATCGGTGGTGATGCCGGCAGGCGTCCTGGCGGCCACGCCGGGGTTCCATAGCTCGTTCGAAGCCGGCGACCCCGCGCTTTCCACGGCGCCATTTGGCGGCCTGGACGTCCAGATCGCCGGCGGTCCGCCCAAGGACGTCGTGCTCACCGCGAAGCCGGATGTCGGCTTCACCGGCACCCACTCGCTGCACTACGCCGGCACCTCCACCGGTTCGCCGCTCACCGCGCGGCTGTTCGATGCCGCGGTTCCGGTGGCAGACGACACGGTGTTGTCGTGGCTCGTCTTCCCCCGCTCGAACGGCGATGACCTGACCAACCCGGCGAACTACGTCAGCGTCGACGTCGTGTTCGACGACGGCTCGAAGCTTTCCACGAAGGGGGCGGTCGATCAGCACCGCGTGCCGGCGACGGCGAAGGGACAGGGCCTCGGCCGCGTGCTCTACCCGGACCAGTGGAACTACGTCAGCGTGAACCTGGGCTCGGTGGCGAAGGGCCGCAAGGTGAAGTCGATCGAACTGGCGGCCGATGCGCCGTCGGGCAAGGCCTTCGAAGGCTGGATCGACGATATCCGGATCGCCGCGCAGCCGGCGTTCGTGAGCACCCACCCGACCGACTACGTCGATACGCGCCGTGGCACCAACGCCAACCCCAATTTCTCGCGCGGCAACAACTTCCCGGCCGCGGCGATGCCGCATGGCTTCAATTTCTGGACGCCGGTGACGAATTCCGGATCCAACTGGCTGTACCAGTACCAGGAACGCAACGGGCCGGATAACCGCCCGCGCATCGAGGCCTTCCAGGCCTCGCACGAGCCGAGCCCGTGGATGGGCGAGCGCCAGACCTTCCAGGTCATGCCGGCCCAGGCCGAAAGCGGCGCACCGGCGCTGAAGCGTGAGACGCGCGCCCTGTCGTTCAGCCACGACGAGGAAACCGCGCATCCGGATTACTACGGCGTCCGTTTCGACAACGGCATCCGTACCGAGATCACGCCGACCGACCACGCGGCGATGTTTCGCTTCACCTTCACCGGCAAGCGCGCGCAGCTGATCTTCGACAACCTCAACGACAAGGCGTCGGTCACCCTCGATCCGGCTGGCCGCAGCATCCAGGGCTGGTCCGACGTGAAGAGCGGCCTCTCCACCGGCGCCACCCGCCTGTTCTTCTACGCGGAATTCGACAAGCCGGTGGCCGAGAGCGGCCGCCTGACCGGCGAGAAGCGTGACGCGGCGTCGGCGTGGTTTGGCTTCGATACGGCGAAGAAGGGCGGCAAGCAGGTGACGATGCGGATCGCGACGTCGCTGATCAGCGTCGATCAGGCCAAGGCCAACCTCGGCCAGGAAATCGCGGCGAACGACACCTTCGACAGCGTGCGCGAGCGCGCCCGCAAGGCATGGGACGACCGCCTCGGCCGCTTCCAGGTCGAAGGCGCGAGCCGCGACGAGCGCACCATCCTCTATTCCAACCTGTACCGCCTGTTCCTCTACCCGAACCAGGCTTACGAAAACACCGGTACGAAGGACGCCCCAAAGTGGCAGTACGCCAGCCCGTTCTCGGCGGCGACCGGTGCAAACACCGATACCCACACGGGTGCGCGCATCGTCGATGGCAAGCCGTACGTCAACAACGGTTTCTGGGATACGTACCGCACCGCGTGGCCGGCCTACACGCTGTTCACCCCGACTGAAGCGGGCGAGATGATCGACGGCTTCGTCCAGCAGTACCGCGATGGTGGCTGGATCGCACGCTGGACCTCGCCGGGCTACGCCGACCTGATGGTGGGCACCAGTTCCGATGTCGCTTTCGCCGATGCCTGGCTGAAGGGCGTGCGCAACTTCGATGTCGCGAACTTCTACCAGTCGGCGATCCGCAACGCCTCCACGGTGAGCACCGACGTGAAGGGTGCCGGCCGCAAGGGCATCGAGCGCTCGCTGTTCAACGGCTACACCGACGACAAGGTCGACGAAGGCCTTTCCTGGTCGACGGCCGGCTATATCAATGATTTCGGTATCGCCAACCTGGCCGATGCGCTGGCCAGGGACCCCGCGCACGGCGGCGACTACAAGCATTACGCCGATGACGCGCAGTGGTATCGCGGCCGCGCCCAGGGCTACGCCAACCTGTTCGACCCCGACGTGAAGTTCTTCGTCGCGCGTGATCCGGCAGGCAAGTGGCGCTGGAAGGCCAGCGAGTTCAACCCGACGCGCTGGGGCGGCGACTACACCGAGACCAACGCCTGGAACATGGCCTTCGACGCGCCGCAGGATGGCGCGGGCCTGGCCGGTCTCTACGGCGGCCGCGAACAGCTCGGCGCCAAGCTCGACCAGTTCTTCAGCACGCCAGGTACGTTCGACGTGGGCGACTACAAGGGCGTGATCCACGAGATGCTGGAAGCGCGCGACGTGCGCATGGGCCAGTACGGCCACTCGAACCAGCCGTCGCACCACATCATCTGGATGTACGACGAGGCGGGCCAGCCGTGGAAGACGCAGGACAAGCTGCGCGATGCGATGTCGCGCCTGTATGTCGGCAGCGAGATCGGCCAGGGTTACCCGGGTGACGAGGACAACGGCGAAATGTCGGCGTGGTGGATCTTCGGCGCCACCGGCATCTACCCGCTGCGCATGGGCACGCCCGAATACGTGATCGGCGCGCCGTACTTCCCGCACATGACTGTCAAGCTCGAGAACGGTGCCACGCTCGACATCCGCGCGCCGGGCGTGAGCGATACCAACCGCTTTGTGCAGTCGCTGAAGGTCAACGGCCAGCCGTGGACCAAGCTGACCCTGCCGCACGAGCTGCTGGCGAAGGGTGCGACGCTCGAGTTCACGATGGGTCCGGCGCCGTCCAACTGGGGCACCGGTGCCGAGGCGCTGCCGGGCTCGATCACGCCGGAAGGCGAGAAGCCCGCGCCGTTCCACGACGTGTTGCAGGCGGCCGATCTCACGCTCGATGGGAAGAAGGGCACCGCAGTCGCCCCGGCGGTCGATAACGACTCGTCGACCGAGCTGGCGCTGCCCACGGGTAAGGCGGTGATCGTCGACCGTCTCGCGAAGCCGGCGACCGTGGCGATGTACACGATCAGCTCCGGCGCCGAAGCGGCCGTGCCGGGTGCCTGGAAGCTGGAAGGCTCCACGGACGGCAAGCACTGGCAGGTCCTCGACCAGCGTCAGGGCGAAACCTTCCCGTGGCACCGCCAGACCCGGGCGTTCACCATCGCCACCCCGGGCAGCTACGCCCACTACCGTCTCACCCTCGATGGCAACGGCCCCGCCGCCGTCGCCGAGCTGGAGCTGCTGGCGAAATAAGCCGGCCGGCCGTCGTAGGAGCCCACCCTGTGGGCGAAATATTTCGCGGAAATGCCATGTAACCTGTGGCTCTTTCGAAAAAGGCGTCGCCCACAGGGTGGGCTCCTACGCGATGGGGCTGGCGGCAAGTCCCCATCGCGCGCAAGCGCGCTCCCACAGCCGCCCGGGCTCGTCGGCGGGCGCCTACGTTCAGCCATTGTGAAGGCCTACTCAGTCCCCCAGCCGGGCCCTGCTATCATGCCCGCCTGACTGATCAGTACCCTTGGGGTTCACGTGCTCGAGATCCTTCTTGCCGGCGGTTGGGCGCTCCTGCCCATCCTCATCTGTTCGCTTGTCGCCCTGGCGATCGTGCTCGAGCGCTTCTGGGCGCTGCGCCGCGCCGCGGTACTGCCGCCGGGTCTCGGCGCCGAAGTCCGTGAGTGGGCCCGTTCGTCGCAGCTCGATGCCTCGCACCTCGCCGCCCTGGAGAAGGGTTCCCCGCTGGGCGAACTGTTCGCTGGCGCCCTGGCCGTGCGCGACCGTCCGCGCGACATCATCAAGGAGCGCATCGAGGACACCGGCCGCCATGTGGTCCACCGCATGGAGCGCTACCTCAACACGCTCGGCACCATCGCGCTCATCGGCCCGCTGCTCGGCCTGCTCGGCACGGTCATCGGCCTCATCCGCATGTTCATGAATGTCATGGCCGGCGGCATCGGCGATCCGACCAAGATGGCCGGCGGCATCGGCGAGGCACTCATCTGCACCGCGTTCGGCCTGGTCGTGTCGATCCCCGCCTACGTGCTGCATCGTTATTTTCGTTCCAAGGTCGGCGGCTACGTCGTCCAGATGGAAAAGGAAGCCACCGCGCTGCTCGACGATCTCTCGGTGCGCGCGCCCGCGCCGCGCCGTCGCGCCACCGATGCCCAAGCCTCGGCGCAGGTCGGCTGATCCATGCGCATCGGTGCCCGTCGTGAGGACGATTTCGAGATCAACGTCATTTCGTTGATCGACGTCCTGCTTACCCTGCTCATGTTCTTCGTGCTCAGCACTACCTTCGTCGAGCACTCGCGGCTGAAGGTGAACCTGCCCAAGGCCGACGCCGAGGCGCGGGAATCCACCGACAACGCGCTGACCGTCGTCGTTGATCGCGACGGCCACTATTCGGTCGGTAGCGATGAAGTGCTGGGCGAGGGCATCGAGCCGCTGAAGAGTGCGATCGAGCGCGTCGGCGGCGACAACCACGATCGCCTCGTTATCATCCGCGCCGATGCCATGACCCCGCACCAGAACGTGGTGCGCGCCATGGATGCCCTGGGCCAGGTCGGCTACACCCGCCTGTCGATCGCCACCACCCCCACCGAGATGGCGGGCGCCCAGTGAGCGCCCAACCCAAGAAGGTCTCGGTCTGGGATGCCCGGACCTGGGCGACCTATAAGCGGCTGCTCAGTTATACGAAGCGGTTCCGTACCGCCGGCTACATCGCCATCATCGGCATGATCATCGACCCGGTCTGCCTGTCGGTCTTCACCGGCTCGCTCAAGCCGATGATCGACAACCTCTTCGTCGACAAGAACCCGGAAACGATCTTCTGGATGCCGATCTGGATCATCGGCATCTTCCTGGTCCGTGGCGTCGCCTCGTACATCACCGACTACGGCATCGCTTACGTGGGCCGCAACGTCGTGCAGGCCATGCGCATCGACGTGTTCGCTGCCTACCTGCGCCTGCCGTCGGCGTTCTTCGCCCGCGAACCGTCCGGCCAGCAGATTTCGCGCGTCACCTACACGTCTGAGCAGGTCGCCGCCGCGTCGGCCGATTCGCTGAAGGTCGCGATCACCGAAGGCTTCACCGTCATCGGCATGCTCTGCGTCATGCTGTATTACAGCGCCTACCTCACCCTGGCGCTGGTCGTGCTGGTGCCGTGCGTGGTCGCCCTGGTCACGGTCATCAGCCGCCGCTATCGCAAGATCAGCAAGCGCATCCAGGGCAACATGGGCACGGTCACGAGCGCGGTCGAAGAAGCCGTCGCGGCGAATCGCGAGGTGCGCATCTACGGTGGCCAGGTCCGCGAGGCCGAGCGCTTCGGCGAGGTGGCCGAACGCCAGCGCCGTCTCAACCTCAAGGTCTCCGCCACCAGCGCCGCATCGAGCGCGACCATCCAGACCGTCGGCGCCATGGCCCTGGCCATGCTGGTGTTCCTGGCGACGCGGCCGGACATCCTCTACACGATTTCGCCCGGCATCTTCACCGCCGTGCTTACGGCCATGGGCGCGATGATGCCGTCGCTGAAGCGCCTCGCGGGTATCCAGGCGAACCTGCAGAAGGGCGTCACCGCGGCCGAGGATCTGTTCGAGATCATGGACCAGCCGGCCGAGATCGATAACGGCACCGAAGTGCTCGAGCGCACGAAGGGCGATATCCGTTTCGAAGACATCCACCTGGTCTACGAGCGCAACGAGCACGTCGCCCTGCGTGGCGTGAACCTGGTTTGTGCTCCCGGCACCGTCACCGCGCTGGTCGGCCGTTCCGGCAGCGGCAAGTCCAGCCTGGTGAGCCTGCTGCCGCGCTTCTACGAGCCGACGAAGGGCCGGATCCTCATCGATGGCCGCGACTACACCCAGTACACGCTGCCGTCGCTGCGCAAGCAGATCGCGTGGGTGGGTCAGCATGTCGTGTTGTTCGACGACACCGTGGCCGCGAACATCGCCTATGGCGAGATGGCCGATGCGTCGGAAGCCGACATCATCGCGGCGGCGAAGGCCGCGAACGCGATGGAGTTCATCGAGCGCCTGCCCGAAGGGTTGAACAGCCGCATCGGCCAGGGCGGCAACTCGCTCTCGGGCGGCCAGCGCCAGCGCATCGCCATCGCGCGCGCGATCCTCAAGAACGCGCCTATCCTCGTGCTGGACGAAGCGACGAGTGCGCTCGATACCGAATCGGAGCGCCTGATCCAGGATGCGCTCACCCGCCTCATGCGCGACCGCACCACGCTGGTCATCGCGCACCGCCTGTCCACCATCGAGCACGCCGACCAGATCGCCGTGATGGAGCAGGGCAGGGTGATTGAGCTCGGCACGCACCGTGAGCTGCTCGACCAGGGTGGCCAGTATGCCGCCCTGCATCGCATGCAGTTCCACGAGCAGGCCACGGCGGGTTAACCGTGGCGCTGGGGGAGTCGTTACAGCGGCGGTGGTATGGCGAGGGGCGGCCGCCCATGTGGGCGCGCATGCTCGAGTCGCTGTACGCGCGAACCATTCGCCGCCGCGCGGAAGCGTTCCGGGCCGATCCCTCCAGAATCGTTCACCTGCCGGTCCCGGTCGTCGTCGTCGGCAACATCACGGCAGGCGGCACGGGCAAGACCCCGCTGATCATCGCGCTCGCGCAGGCGATGACCGAGCGCGGCTTCCGCCCAGGCGTCGTCAGCCGTGGCTACGGCGGCACGGAACGTGGGCCGCACCTGCTCGCAGAAACCGATAGCCCCGGGATGGTGGGCGACGAGCCGTCGCTGATCCGCCAGTACGACATCCCGGTCGCGGTCGGCGCGCGGCGTCCCGAAGCAGCCACGTTGCTGATCGAAGCCGGATGCGACCTGATCCTGGCGGATGATGGGCTGCAGCATCATCGGCTGGGTCGCGATGTCGAGATCTGCGTGGTCGATGGCGACCGCAGGCTCGGCAACGGACACCTCCTTCCGGCAGGCCCCCTGCGCGAACCGGCATCGAGGCTCGCGACCGTCGACTTCATCGTGGTAAATGGCGGCACGCCGCAAGCCAACGAAATTCCCATGCGGCTCGAGGGCGGCGTGGCCGTTAACCTGGATGATCCGACGCTAAGCGCGCCGCTGGCGGATTTCGCCGGCCGCCCGGCGCATGCCGTCGCCGGTATCGGCAACCCCTCGCGCTTCTTCGCCAGCCTCGCCGCCCACGGCATCGCCGTCGACGGCCATCCGTTCGCCGACCACCACGCGTTCACGAGCGATGACTTCACGTTCGCCGATGGTTGCCCCGTGTTGATGACCGACAAGGATGCGGTGAAGTGCCTGCCGTTCGCGCGGGCGAATTGGTGGCGCGTGCCGGTCCGCGCGGTGCTGCCCGAGGCGTTCTGGGATGCAGTAGCCGCCAGGGTTCGCGCCGCCCGCTAAGCCCTGTGCGGCGGTCGATGCTTTTCGCGCACGCGCGGGTGCTATGGTTCGCGGGCCACGGCGGGGGCCGTGCCCAGGGAACCAGGGGAGAAGCGGATGCTCGGCGGTTATTACGTGAGGCTCGCGCTGGCGAGCGTGCGACACAAACCGGTGCTCGTCGCCATGATGATCCTGGCGCTGGCCTTTGGCGTCGCGATGAGCATGTCGGCCTATACGATCCTGCACGGCATGGCCCGGGATCCGATCCCCACGAAATCATCCCGGCTCTTTGCCGTCCAGATCGACAATGGCGGCCCACGCAGCCGCAAGCCCGGCGATGACGAGCCCGCCGTGCAGATGACTTGGCGCGACGCCTCGGCATTGCTGGCCATGCACCGGGCGCTCCGCGAGGCGGCCATGGTCCAGGTCGGTTTCATCATGCAGGCCGGTGGCGCGCCCGCGAAGGGTGAGCACGTCGCTGGGCGTGCCGCTTCGGCGCCGTTCTTTTCCCTGTTCGATGTACCGCTGCGTTACGGTCGCGGCTGGACGGACGCGGAAGAATCCGACCGCGCTCGCGTGGCGGTGATCTCCGCCGCGCTCAACGATCGCGTCTTCAACGGCGAGAACAGCGTGGGCCGCACGCTGGTACTCAATGGCGACGCCTGGCGCATCGTCGGTGTCACCGGCGCATGGGATCCGCGGCCGCGGTTCTTCGATGTCGAGGGCGGCCAGGCATTCGATGAAAGCGAGGATGTCTACATTCCGTTGCAGACCGCGGTGGGCCTTGGGATGTCCACGGAAGGCTATGAGTTTTGCGACGCCGGCCCACGTGGGCAGACCTATGCCGACCTGCTCGTCTCCGAGTGCGTGTGGCTGCAGTACTGGGCCGAGCTGCACACACCCGCCGCGGAGAACGCCTATCGCCAGGGGCTCATCGCGTATGCCGACCAACAGCGCGCGGCCGGGCGTTTCGGCTGGCCGGCAAACGTCCGCCTGAGGAACGTCCCCGACTGGCTGGTCGCCCGCAGGATCGTCAGCGACGACGCGCGTCTCTCGACGGTCGTGGCCTTCGCTTTCCTGGGCATCTGCATCGTCTGCGCCCTCGCGCTGATGCTTGCCCGCTCGCTGGCGCGCTCCGGCGAATACAGCCTGCGGCGCGCACTCGGCGCCACGCGCCGCACTGTGTTCCTCCAGGCCGCCACAGAGGCGGGACTGATCGGAACGTGTGCCGGCGCACTCGGTGTCGCCCTGACGCTCGGTGCGCTCGCGGCCATGCGTAGCCTGTTCCCGGCGGATCTTGCACGGATCGCCACCATCGATGGTCCGCTTCTCGCCGCCACGGTCGCGCTGGCTACCGCGTCCGCTGTCATCGCGGGCATCTATCCCGCGTGGCTGGCCATGCGTACCGCACCTGGCCTGCAGCTAAGGGGAGGCCTGTGATGCTCAACGACATCGCTCCGATCTTCGCCGCCCTCAAACGCGGCCGCCTGGGAGCAGGGCTCCTCGTTCTCCAGATCGCGCTGACGCTGGCCGTCGTGGGGAACATCGTCTTCATCATCGGAGTGCGCACCGCGCACCTCACCGCGTCGACCGGCGTGGACGAGCGTGACATGTTCGCCCTGGGCTATCGGCTGGACGATACGGAAGGCGCACGCGGCCAGCGTGAGACCGACCTCACGGCACTGCGCGCCGCACCGGGCATCGCCGACGCCGTCGCCACGAACAGTTATCCGTTGCGCGGGAGCGGGTGGACGGAAGGCGTCAGCCTGCGTCCGGGCGCGAAGGAAATCCAGGCGCAGCAGGGCGACGTGGCCATCTACGCATTCGACGAGCGAGGTGTCGGTGCGCTGGGGCTGAAGTTGCGCGAGGGCCGCGACTTCACGCGCGGCGACGTCACCGATGGCACGTTCAACCGAGCGCCGCTGCCGCCGGTGGTCCTCGTGACGCGTTCACTGGCCGATCGCCTTTTCCCTGGGCGTTCGGCGCTGGGGCAGACGGTGTTCCTTACCGCGGAGCCCAACCGCCCGCTGCGGATCATCGGCGTCCTCGATCGCCTGCAAACCGGTAACGCCGCCACCACCGCCGACGTGTCCGCCGCGGAAGATTCCATCGTTATCCCCATGACCGATCACGGCCCGCGTGGGCTCTACCTTATCCGCGCACAGCCAGGGAAGATCGGTGCTGCGATGGCCGCGGCGGCCGAGACGCTGCGCGCGGCAAACCCGCAACGCACCTTCGGCAAGGTGCGCCCGCTGAGCGAGATACGCGCCACCGCCTACGAACGCGACCGCGCCATGGCGATCAGCCTCACCGCGATCTGCTTCATCCTGGTCTTCGTCACCTCATTGGGCATCGTCGGCCTCACCGGCTTCTGGGTGGAACGTCGCAAGCGCCAGATCGGCATCCGCCGCGCCCTCGGCGCCACGCGCCTTGCCGTGATCCGCTACTTCCTCGTCGAGAACGCCATGCTTTGCGGCGCTGGCGTCATCATCGGAGCGATCGCCGCCTGGGCGTTCAACGCGTGGCTGGGCGATCGCTACGGCGTTCCCGCAATGCCTGCGTGGATGATCGCCACGAGTGCGGTGGCGATCATCGCGTTGGGGCAGGTGTCGGCTTCGTTTCCCTCGTCACGCGCGGCTCGGGTTGATCCGGCGAAGGCCATTCGGGCTTGCTGAGGAATTCGGCGGGAAGTCAATCGTCGTAGCGAGCAGGGAAGCATGAGATCTTGAAAGGTCGCGCTGAACTGGTCCAGTGCTGCATTCGCAACTACGGCTCGCCGTCAGCCAGCCGGCTTTCTACACCAATGAGCGTGTAGTAGGTCCTCGACCAACCCCGAGTGGTGACTGTGCGGACCTTCAAGTGCACCTTGACCGGCGCAAACATGAGGTGCTGGATCGTCTGATCGTTGCCGGCTTGCTCGAGTTGTCTGGCGGGACCATCAGCCACACGACCTGAATAGCGTTCACCCGTATCGGCTATGAACTCGAATGTCTTGCTTGTGATGCCAACAATCTGCCCCGGAATCGATTCAGCGTCCGATTCGGACAGGTTGGTCAGGTCGGTGCGAGCGCGGGCTCGCCGAACGGCCGCTTGCGTGAGTTCGCGGTCGTGATCGCCTTCGACGATCCGTACACTTGCACCTGCGTCATCGAGAACAGCGAAGAACGACTTGATCGCGCCAATGACTCGCTCGTCGAGGCCGCCGAGTACGTCGGACCATTCGTCGCCTTCTCCACTCAACTGGAAAAGTGCGCTCGAGAGTTCTTCAATGACTTCATTGAGGTCCGTTGTGACCATCTGCCCTTGTACAGGGGCTTCTTCCATCACGAAGCCTACTGAGCCGCGAGCAACATCGGTCACGATCATGCGCGATTCGTCCAGGGCGGGGACCGTACCGCGTGCACCGAGCGCACCTTTCTCCCGCCACGCGAACTGCTTGGAAAGCAAGGTCTGGAACGACTCAAGTGCATGACTGGAGAACGCCGCATCGATGCCCCTCGATCCGAGAACGGGGCGTCCTCCAAAGAATAGCGCGACGCGAGCCACGGTTTCCTTGACGTCGCCTAGTTCGGCAATTCTGGCGCGCAACGCGTCGATTTTCTCCTTGAACTGGAATTGCCCTATGACGTCATTCGCCTGCCTTGCGCTCTCTAGCATGCGTTCCGCTGCTCCAAGGTCGGCGCGGAGGCCTTGCAACGTCAGCTGCTTAATCATTGGCTGGCACCGGAAACTGCTCCGCAAGCGTTGAATCGTCCTCGAGCGGTACGCGAAGGATGCCTTTCCATAGGCTCGTATCGCGCTGATGCGAGAACAGGCTATTCCAATAGGTTGTCTGATCGACTAGCCAGCTTCCATCGGTGGAAAGGTCAACAAAGTAAGCGTCGCACCGGTACTTCAGTTTTGCCGCATGTGGGCTGAAGAGTTCGGGCGCTGAAGCAACAGCGGTGGCCCAATCGCTGTCGTCCTTCAGGTGCGCAGGACGGAATCCAAACGTTACGATGTCTACGTCCGCAGGTGGTCGACTCCGGACTCGTTCGACATCCTCTACGAAACTGCCGTCAAGCCACTGGAACCCGACCTCTATTCCGAACGCCCGCAAGTCTTTCCTGTATGCAAGCAGTCCCTCGAAGATCGTGCGCCGTTCGTGGGTGTTCGTGAAACGGGATGCCACGGCTGTCATGTCCGTGAAGTACGGTGATCGACTGGCAAACTCATGCGCCGCGCCATGAAATGGCGGAAGAACGCCGGAATGGTTGAACTCTGGAATCACGCCTGGCTCCCAAGGCTGTCCTTGCTCTAAGGATCATGACGTAGCGCTGGGAGATCGCCAACCGAAGCACCTGGCGGAACTGATGGAACGGCGCCGAAGATCGAGTCCAAGAATGCTGGTCTCGCGCGCAAGCTTATGATTCTACGTCCGAAACGTACGAGCTTGAGTCCAAGGACGTCTCCGGGCGCGACGTTCGAGGAGGCGGGCGGTCTCAAGAGCACGAGCGGGCGACGGTTGAGGTAAGTCGCCGTGTCTGGTTGGAATACAAAGAGGCCGGGACGAGCCCGGCCTCGTACTAGCGGACCTACGCGGAGGATTTACTGCACGCGCTGCACGTTACCCTGGTCATCCACGACCACGATATCCCCGGTACGAATCGCCGAAGCATCCTTCACGGTCACGTTCGAGTACCCGCCGGTGCCCATCTTGATCCGCAGGGTGTAGCTCTCGCCGCCACCGCCCTTGCCGATCGCGTTGCCGGCGAAGCCGCCGCCGACCGCGCCGCCGACGGTGGCGAGGGTCTTGCCCTTGCCCTTGCCGACCTGGTTGCCGAGGACGCCACCGGCGATCGCGCCGATCACGGCGCCCGCGGTGCCGTGGTCACGGCCCTGAGTGATGTTCGTTTCGATGCTCTGCACCACGCCGCACTGTTCGCAGCGCACGTAGATGCCATCGCTGCGGGTCAGCGTGGCGGCCGCGGCCGGCGTGGCGACCGCCGTGGCGAGCAGGGCGGCCATGGGGATGCCGAGGATGGTCTTGATATTCATGTGGATCTCCTTTCTTTCGCGTGGCCAGGCAGGGAGAGGACCGCGCGTGCGCACAGTCTCAAACATTCAGTCTGAACAAATGTAGATCGGCATCCGTATTTCACCCACAACGTGGATACTACGCCGATGACTACCGCTATCGTCTGGTTCCGACGCGACCTCCGTCTTGCAGATAATCCCGCCCTGGTGGCCGCCGCCGGGGCGCATGAGCGGGTCATCCCGCTGTATATCCATGCGCCGGATGAGGAGGGGGAGTGGGCCCCCGGGGCGGCCAGCCGATGGTGGCTGCATCATTCGCTGGAGGCGCTGGACCGGGGGTTGCGCAGGCATAAGGGGGCCTTGCAGGTGGCTATCGCGCACGAGCGCGCTCCCACAGGGGGTGAGGGGAGCCTGGAAGTGCTCCGGAAGGTCATCAAGGAGACCGGCGCCTCGGCCGTCTATTTCAACCTGCTGTACGACCCGGCCATCCGCAAGCGGGACGCGAAGGTCCGCAAGGCGCTCGAGGCGGACGGGCTCGACGTGGCCTCGTTCAACGCCAACCTGTGGTGCGACCCCTGGGAGATCGCCACCAAGGAGGACGAGCCCTACCGCGTGTTCACGCCGTTCTGGCGCAACCTGCGGACGCGGATCGACGAACACGCCGCGCTGGACGAGCCCACGCCGCTGCGCCTGGATGCGCTGAAGAAGCCGGTGAGCATCGACAGTCTCGGCCTGCTGCCCGAACTCGACTGGGCCAAGGGATTCCACGAGTGGACGCCCGGCGAGGAGGGCGCCCAGGAGATGCTAAGCCTGTTCGCCGATGACGCCGTGGGCCACTACAGCGAGGGCCGCGACCTGCCGGCCCGGCATGGCACCTCGCGGCTGTCGCCGCACCTGCATTTCGGCGAGATCTCCCCGCGCCAGGTGGCGGAGCGCCTGCGCGCCCACTTTGCCCGGCGCAAGAACGCCCCCGACCTCGAGCCCTACCTGCGCCAGCTCGGGTGGCGCGAATTCGGCCACCACCTGCTCTGGCACTTCCCGGATACGCCCAAGAAGAACTTCAACAAGAAGTTCGATGCCTTCAAGTGGGCGAAGCGCGATGCGCATGCCCTGCGCCGCTGGAAACAGGGCAAGACCGGCATTCCCATCGTCGACGCCGGCATGCGCGAGCTCTGGGCCACCGGCTGGATGCACAACCGCGTGCGCATGCTCGTGGCCAGCCTGCTCACCAAGAACCTCCGCCAGCATTGGCTCCTGGGTGAGAAGTGGTTCTGGGACACGCTCGTCGATGCCGACCTCGCCAATAACGCCATGGGCTGGCAGTGGGTGGCCGGGAGTGGGGCGGACGCGGCGCCGTATTTCCGCATCTTCAACCCGGTGACCCAGTCGGAAAAGTTCGATCCGGATGGGGCTTATATCCGGCGCTGGGTGCCCGAGTTGCGCGATGCGCCGGGGAAGCTGGTGCATGCGCCCTGGGAGGATGAGGCGTACCTCAAGGCATCGGGGTATCCCAAGCCCATCGTGGACCTGAAGGCCACGCGCGAGCAGGCGTTGTTGGCTTATCAGAAGTCGAAATCGTAGGAGCCCACCCTGTGGGCGACGCCGTTCGTACCGCGGCCGCGGGGAACTCGGAATCTTCCGCGAAAGATGTCGCCCACAGGGTGGGCTCCTACGGAAGCGTCAGGCTTTCTTTAGCAACAACGCCAGAATCGGCGGCGTCACCATCGCGGTGAGCAGCGACATCGCCACGATCACCGCGTAGATCGTTTCGTCGAAGACGCCCGCGGCCAGGCCCAGGCTGGCGATGACCACGCCAACCTCACCGCGCGGGACCATGCCGAAGCCGACGATGGTGGCGCCACGCTTGCCGAGCTTAAGCGCACCGAGGAAACCGCCGGCGAGCTTGGAGACGATCGCGATCAGGGTGACCACCAGCAGGGCCAAAAGGGCATCGCCCGAGGCCAGCGCGGAGAGGTTCACCTTCGCTCCGGTGACCACGAAGAAGAACGGCGTGAGGAAAGCGAGCAGCGGTGCCGTCTGTTCCTCCAGCTGGTGCCGCTGCCGGGTCTCGGAGGCGATCATGCCCGCGAGGAACGCGCCGATGATCGCGGCCAGGTGGAAACGCATGGAGAGGTAGGCCAGGCCCAGGCACAGGGCCAGCACGATCGCCAGCGCGGACATCGGGTTGGCTGGCTTCTCCAGCCAGCCGGAGCCACGGCGCATCACCCGCGTGCCGCCCCAGCCGATCACCGCCACAAAACCGACCGCACCGAGCAGGGTGCCGACCAGGCTGCCCACGTCGACGTTGCCGCCGCCCTGCAGCGAGGAAACCACGCCGAGCAGCAGCATCGCCAGGATGTCATCGATCACGGCGGCACCTAGGATGATCCGCGCCTCCTGCCGCTGCAGCACGCCCAGTTCCTGCAACACCCGCGCGGTGATGCCTGCCGAGGTGGCGACGAACGCCGCGGCCACGAACATCGAGCGGATCCAGTCGAAACCCGACCCGTGCGCCCACAGCGCGCCGAGGCCGAACGGAATGAACACGCCGAGCACGCCGACGAGAAAAGCGCTGGCACCGACCTTCTTCAGGTCGTCGAGGCGTGTTTCCAGTCCGACTGAGAAAAGGAGCAAGATCACGCCGATTTCGGCGAGCACATCGAGGGGGGTGCCGGTCGCGATATCGGGTACCGCGATCCAGCCGAGCGCGCTCGGGCCGATGGCACAGCCGGCGGCAATTTCGCCCACCACAGCCGGTAATTTAAGGCGTTGCGCGATCTCGCCGCCGAGCTGGGCAGCGACGAAAATAACGAAGAGGGTAAGCAGGATGCCTGCCGAGTCGTGCATGGTGATCGGTCCTGATCAGACGCCGCCGGTAAGCGCGGCCTCCCGAGGGTAGCCGCTAACCGGCCGCGCTGGCGACCTGCGGCTCGCGGGTGTCGCGCAAGCGGCTGAAGACCCAGCTCGCCGCCAGGGTGATCAGGCCCAGCACGATCACCGACCAGCGGAATGCCCACACGTACGGGTGCTGGTCGGAAGAGCCGAGAAACCCGGCCATGAGCAAGGTCGCCAGGGCGATGCCGAAGCTCATCGACAGGTATTGCGCGGTCGAGGCCATGGACGAAGCCATCGAAGCCTGCTTCACATCGACATCCACGTAGGCGAGCGTGTTCATCGAGGTGTATTGCACCGACATCACCGCGCCATATACGTAGACGAACGCAGCGATGATCCAGGCCGGCGTATCGGTATTCAGCAGCGCAAACGCGCAAAGCACGATGCTGACCAGGATCGTGTTGCCCAGCAGCAGCCGGCGATAACCGAAATGCGTAATGAGCCGATGGATGAACGGCTTCACCGAGATCGAGCCCAGCGCCTGCGGCACCATCATCAGGCCGGCCACCAGCGGCGACCAGCCGCAGCCGATCTGCAGGAACAGCACCAGCAGCAGGTACATGCCGGAGACGCCGAGCCGGGTGAACAGGTTGCCGGCGAGCGACACCCACACGCTGCGCACCTTCAGCAGCGAGAGATCGCTGACCGGGAACTCGGTGCGCTTGCTATGCCGCACGTAGAGCGTGGCCAGCAGCAACGCGCCGGCAGCGGAGGCGGCGATCCACAGCGGCTGCCCGTGGCCGCCCAGGGTCTCCGCCACCAGCAGGCACAACGCCGAGGCTCCGGCGAACAGCAGGAAGCCGAGCATGTCGAAGCGGTTGGCGCGGTCGAGGCGATAGTCCGGCATCTCGCGCCGGTTCAGCCACAGCCCGACGAGGCTCACCGGCACGTTGATCAGGAAGATGATCCTCCAGTGGGTGAACTCGACGATCGCGCCGCCTAGCAGCGGCCCGAACACCGAGCCGAGCAGGCCGAAGGTCGCCACGGTGCTCATGGAGCTCACGAACTCGCGCCGGTCGATGCTGCGGACCAGCACGTAGCGGCCGACCGGCATCAGCGCCGCGCCACCCAGCCCCTGCACGATGCGCGCGGCGACGAGCTGGGGCAGGGATTGCGCAACGCCGCACAACAGCGAGCCCAGCGCGAACACCAGGATGGCGCCCCCGTACACCTTGCGGGTGCCGAAGCGATCGCACAGCCAGGGGCTCATGGGGATGAAGATCGCCAGGGTCAGCACGTAGCTCGTCAGCGCCGTGCGCATGCTGAGCGGGGTGACCTCCAGCGCATTCGCGATCGACGGCACGGCCGTGTTCACGATGGTGGAATCCAGCGCCTGCATGAAGAAGCCGGCAGCCACCAGCCAGATCAGGCCGCGATAACGCGCCCTGCTGGACGGCTCCGCGGGAGCCAGGGCGGGCTTGTCGGTGGGTAAGGGGTGGACGTCGGGGGTGCTGGGGTTTTCGATGACGTCGTCGGCAGGCATGGCCAAGCCATTATAACGGAATGGGGATATCCTTTACGGTCGCGCCTGGCCCCCGCGCGTTCATCACGGATCCTGCACATGCCCCAAGCCATCGCCCCTGTCGAAGCCGCCGCGCGTGCCGCCGACCTTCGCCGCCGCATCGAGGATGCGAACTACAAGTACCACGTGCTGGACGATCCGGACATCGCGGATGCCGAATACGACAAGCTGATGCGCGAGCTGGAGGCGCTGGAGGGCCAGTACGCCGACCTCGCCAGCAATGACTCACCGACGCGCCGGGTCGGCGCGCGCGCGCACGGTGGCTTCGCCGAAGTCACCCACGCCGTGCCGATGCTGTCGCTGGGCAACGCCTTCGAAACCGAAGGCGACACCGATCGCGAGAAGTATCGCGAAGTAGCCGATTTCGAACGGCGCATCGAGCAGACCCTCGGCCGCGCCAAACCGGTGTTCTCGGTGGAACCGAAGCTCGATGGCCTGGCCATCAGCCTGCGCTACGAGAACGGCGTGTTCGTGCAGGGTGCGACCCGTGGCGATGGCGCCGTCGGCGAAGACGTCACGGCGAACCTGCGTACGGTGAAGGCGATCCCGCTGCGCCTGCGCGGCGAAGGCTGGCCCCGCGTGCTCGAGGTGCGTGGCGAGGTGATCATGCCGCGCGCCGGTTTCGAGGCCTTCAACGAGCGCGCCCGCGCCACCGGTGAAAAGCCGCTCGCCAACCCGCGCAATGGTGCCGCCGGTTCGCTACGCCAGCTGGATCCCGCGATCACCGCGAAGCGCCCGCTGGCGTTCTTCGCCTATGCCGTGGGCCGTGTCGAAGACGGCGAGCTGCCGGATACGCATTCGGCCACCCTGCAGCAGCTGCGCGCGTGGGGTTTCCCGGTTTCGCCGGAAGTCTCCACGGCGTCGGGCTTCGACGGCCTCATCGCCTACTTCCGCAAGATCGGCGCGAAGCGCGACAGCCTGCCGTACGACATCGACGGCGTGGTCTACAAGCTCGATGACTACGCCGGCCAGCAGGAGATGGGTTTTGTCTCGCGCGCGCCGCGCTGGGCCATCGCGCACAAATACCCCGCGCAGGAGCAGGAAACGACGGTCGAGGCCATCGAGATCCAGATCGGCCGCACCGGCGCGGCGACGCCCGTCGCGCGCCTGACGCCGGTCTCCGTCGGCGGTGTCACCGTCACGAACGCCACGCTGCACAACGCCGACCAGGTCGCACGCCTCGATGTGCGCGTCGGCGATACGGTGATCGTGCGCCGTGCCGGCGATGTGATCCCCGAAGTGGCGCGCGTGGTCGAAGACCGCCGCCCCGCGGGCACGGAGCCCTGGCAGATGCCGTCGCATTGCCCGGTGTGCAACTCCGAGATCGTGCGCGAAGAGGGCGCGGCCGCGTATCGCTGCTCCGGTGGCCTGATCTGCGCCGCGCAGCGCAAGGAAGCCCTGATCCACTTCGCCTCGCGCCGTGCCATGGATATCGACGGGCTCGGCGATCGCTTCGTCGATGCGCTGGTCGAGTTCGACATGGTGAAGACGCCCGCGGATCTCTACGGCCTCACCGTGGAAAGCTTCATCGACATGAAGCGCCGCGCCGACGAACGCGATGGCTCCACGCCGGAAACGGTGAAGCAGGGCAAGGTCGCCACCAAGTGGGCAGAAAACCTGGTCGAGTCGATCGAGGCCAGCAAGAAGTCAACGCTCCCGCGCTTCCTGTTCGGCCTGGGCATCATGCACATCGGCGAGAGCACGGCGAAGACCCTGGCCCTCTGGCTGGGCTCACTGGCGATGGTCCGGCGCACGCCCGCTCCCGTGCTGCGCGTGCTGCCGGATATCGGTGACGAAGTCGCCACATCCATCGCGGCGTTCTTCGAGCAGGAGGGCAACGAGAAGGTCGTCGATGCGCTGCTCGCGGCAGGCATCACGTTCTCGGACGAAGGTGCGCCGTCGCCGAAGCTGCGCGATCGCCTGGGTCTCGACGTCCTGCTCGATTCGGCCAAGATCGCAAAGCTCGGCCCGAAGAGCACGGCCTTGCTGGGCAAGCAGTACGCCACGCTGGAGGCGCTGGTGCAGGCCAGCGAACACCAGTGGATCGTCGCTGGCGTGCCGCAGGCCGCCGCCACCAACCTCACGCTGTACCTCGCCGACCCGCGCAACGCCGCGGAACTGGCGCGCAGCGACTGGGCGATGCGTTCGCTGCTCGAAGCACTGCCGGCGAAGTCCGCCGCGGCGCTGCCGCTCGAAGGCCATACCTACGTGATCACCGGCACGATGGAAACACTGAAGCGCGATGACGCCACGGAACGCCTCGAGGCGCTCGGGGCGAAGGTCGCGGGTTCGGTGTCGAAGAAGACCACCGGCGTGTTCGCCGGCGAAGCCGCGGGTTCCAAGCTGGACAAGGCCACGGAGCTCGGCATCCCGGTGCATACCGAGGCCGACCTGATCGCGCTGCTGGCCCAGCACGGGGCAGCGCCGTGAGCCAGGACCTGAAGCACCTGCGCCTGCGTGCGAAGACGTACGCGCGGATCCGCACGTTCTTCGCCGAACGCGGCGTGCTCGAGGTCGAGACGCCGATGCTTTCCGCGGCGGGCAACACCGATCCGAACATCCAGAGCTTCCACACACGCTTCAGTGGCCACGTCGATGCCGGCCCCGCGCAGCGCTGGCTGCGCACCTCGCCGGAGTTCCCGCTCAAGCGCCTGCTGGCCGCGGGGCTGGGCGACTGCTATGAACTGGGCCGGGTGTTCCGCGACGGCGAGGCCGGTGGCCGGCACAATCCCGAATTCACCATGCTGGAGTGGTACCGGGTGGGCTGGGACGATGCGCGCCTGGCGCGCGAGGTGATCGACCTGCTGGAGAAGCTGTTGCTTGAAGCGGGCCGCACGTTCGACATTGTCGAGACGACCTACCGCGGGCTGTTCCACGACGCGCTGGGCATCGATGCGCTCACCGCACCGATCGAGACCTTGCAGGGCGCGATCGGCGACGTCCACATCAACGGCGAGGGGCTCACGCGCGACGACTGGCTCGACCTGCTGATGACCCACCGGATCCAGCCGACCTTCACCCGCGACCGCGTCACCGTGGTCTCGGACTTCCCGGCATCGCAGTGCGCGCTCGCGCGGATCCGCAAGGTCGAGCCGCCGGTGGCGGAACGTTTCGAGGTGTACGTGGGCCAGTACGAAGTGGCCAACGGCTACCACGAACTCAACGACCCGAAGGAACAGCGCGCGCGGTTTGAACGCGATAACGCGGTACGCCGCGAGCGCGGCCAGCACGAAGTGCCGCTGGATGAAAACCTGCTCGCGGTGCTCGGCGCCATGCCCGACTGCGCCGGCGTGGCCATGGGCGTCGAGCGCCTGCTGATGGTGCTCGCCGACACCGACCGGATCGCCGACGTGCTCGCGTTCCCCTTCAACGAGGCGTAACCAAAACCATGCTGAAAGCCATCCACCACGTCGCCATCATCTGCTCGGACTATGCGCGTTCGAAGGCGTTCTACACCGAGGTGCTCGGCCTGAAGGTGGTCCACGAGGCGTACCGCGAGGCGCGTGATTCGTGGAAGCTGGACCTGGAAGTCGCGCCGGGCGTGCAGATCGAGCTGTTTTCGTTCCCGTCGCCGCCGCCGCGCGTGTCGCGCCCCGAAGCGCAGGGCCTGCGGCACATCGCGTTCGCAGTGGATGACATCGACGCCGCGGTAGCCCGCATCACCGCCCACGGCGTGGCGTGCGAGCCGATCCGCACGGACGAATACACCGGCAAGCGCTTCACCTTCTTCGCCGACCCTGACGATCAGCCCATTGAACTCTACGAGGCAGGTTGAGGCGCGCTTCGCAATCGGTTCATTCGCTGGCGCGAATGCATGTGACCAGCGGCTGACGCCGCCTCGCCCTTGGTGGGTAGAGGAAGCTGCGGGTGGGCAGGCCCTTGGGGCCGCCAGGGCCTGACCGCTCCCGATCCCGCGATACTCCCAGCCTAAGGCGGCGCAAGCCGCTCAGTACATGCATTCGCGCAAGCGAATGAACCGATGACGAGGCACGACGCCGCAGACGGCACCGGTGATGCATGGCCAGCGCAAAGCCAAAGTCAGAACTCGAGTTCCTGCGCCGCGCACAGGTAGTCGACCATCGGCGCCAGGCGCTTGAAGTTGTCGACTACGAACGGCAGGAGCTCCGTCGAGCACGCCATCGCTTCATCGAAATCCTGCCCGGCGGCGAAGTTCTTCCGCTTCAGGTCCTCGATCAGCTCGTGGTTTGCATCGAACCCGCGCGGCGGACGGCTCAGGCTTTCGCCCCACCACGAAAACCGCTCCTGGAAGGCCTTGGTGTGCGTCGCCTTCTTCCACGAGCCAGGGTTATCCGAAAGAAACTCACGCAGCTTCTTCAGCACCGGCGGCTCCGGATGCCACATGCCGCCGCCCACGAAACACTCGCCGGGCTGGATGTGCAGGTAGAAGCCCGGCGCCTGGATCTCATGCCTGCGCTCGTGGAAGAAGCGCGAGCCCTGCCAGTTCTTGTACGGCTGCTTGTCGTTGGCGAAGCGCGTATCGCGATGGATCCGGTACAGCGAACCGCCCACCTTGCGCGGGTCCGCGCGGAAGTGTGGGCTGATCTTCGCCAGGGGTGCCTGTATGTCGGTGATCAGCGCGGTGAACGGCTCGCGCACGTGGCGCTCGTAGTCGTCCTTGTGGTCGTGGAACCATTCGCGCGAGTTGTTACGGGCCAGCGCCTTGAAGAACTTGAAGGTGGCGGGGGTGAAGTAGGCGGTATGCGGCATAAGGGACTCAGAGCAGGGCTTCGCCCCATGCCTCCAGCTCATCGAGCAGGGGCAGGGGTGCGCCGGGGAGGAGGCGCAGGGTCGCGAGTTCGGTCGTGTAGTCGGCGAGGGTCAGCGTGGTCAGCGGGCCGTGCCGGGTGAGCCGGTCGACGCGGAAGGCCTCCCAGCGTTCGTGTTCGTCGATGGTGAGCGTATCCGGCCAGTTGCGGGCGCGGTAGCGGAACAGCAGCTCGGCGTAGCGCGGATCGCGGAAGGTGAATCGGCCGCTGCCGAGTTGCGCCGGTGGCGTCGCACGGACTTCCGCCAGCAGGCGGCGGTCGGCATCCGGCAGGAAGCCGCCGTACAGCGCGAGCTCGGGGTCGCCGGCCGGGGGCAGCTCGGCGGCCGAGCCGTACACGCGGCGCAGCTTCTCGGCGAGGTCGGGCGCGTCGCGCAGCATCGCCAGGTGGCGGTCGACCATCGCCATGTCGAGCCCCAGCCGTGCATGGTCCACGCCCTTCAGCACCGATAGCGGGGCCAGGGCGGGGGCGTGGTTTGCCCGGATGGTGCGCAGGGCGATCCGCTCGACACCCTCGGGCAGGTCCGCGCGGCTGGTGAACACCCGGTCGGCGATGTCGCCGTGTTCCAGGCTGAGCAGGTCGGTGGGGTCCACGCTGAGGTCGTACACGATGACCTCGCCGGCACGCGACGGGTGGGCGGCGAGGGGGACGACCACGGTGAGGCACTGCCGGCTGGCCGGGTAGCGCGACGACACGTGCACGACCGGCGTCATCGCCGCCACGTCCAGCAGTTCGAAGACCCGCTGCTTGCGGCGCAACCCGAAGTACCAGTCCCACAGTTTCGGTTGGTGGGTGCGGATGAGCCGGGCCAGGCCGATCAGTGCTTCCACGTCGGAGAGCGCGTCGTGCGCCCGGTCCTGCTTCAGCTGGTTCGCCGTGGCCAGGTGCTCCAGCTTGAAGCTGGGCGTACCGTCCTCGCGCAGCGGCCACTGGATCCCCTCCGGGCGCAGCGCCTGGCACAGGCGGACCAGGTCGATCAGGTCCCAGCGGGAGTTGCCGTTCTCGTACTCGCGTGCGTACGGCTCGTAGAAATTGCGATACAGCAGGTGCCGGGTGAACTCGTCATCGAAGCGCAGCGAGTTGTAGCCCACGCCGCAGGTGCCGGGCATGGCCAGCTGTTCGTGCACCACGGCGGCAAAATCGGCTTCGGAGAGGCCCTCGCGCTCGGCCATCTGCGGCGCGATGCCGGTGATCAGGCAGGCCGCGGGCTGCGGGGGCATGTCACGTGGTGGCTTGCAGTACACCATGACCGGCTCGCCCACGATCTCGAGGTTGGCATCGGTGCGGATGCCGGCGAACTGGCTGGGGCGGTCCCGTCGCGGGTCGGCGCCGAAGGTCTCGTAGTCGTGCCAGAAGAAGGTCGGTTCGGCCATCACGCCATCATCGCATGCAGGAGGCGGGGAGGGCGAGGTAGACTGCCCCGACTTAAGGAGCTCCCATGACGCAAGCGCACGAAGACAACCTGATCTGGATCGACCTGGAAATGACCGGGCTGGACACGGATAACGACTCCATCCTGGAGATTGCCACCGTCGTCACGGACAAGGATCTGAACGTGCTTGCCGAGGGTCCGGTCTTCGCGATCAGCCACAGCGATGCCCGCCTCCAGCAGATGGACGCGTGGAACCGCAACCAGCACGGGCGTTCCGGGCTGTGGCAGCGCGCCGTCGAATCCGACGCCTCGCCCGAAGAGGCCGAGAAGGCCACCATCGCCTTCCTCCAGCAGTGGGTGCCCTCGGGCAAGTCGCCGATGTGCGGCAACTCCATCTGCCAGGACCGTCGCTTCCTGCATCGCGAGATGCCGGCGCTGGAGCGCTTCTTCCACTACCGCAACCTCGATGTCTCCACCTTGAAGGAGCTGTCGCGGCGCTGGTCGCCGGAAATCGCGAAGGGCTTCTCGAAGGATTCGGCGCACACCGCGCTCTCCGACATCCGCGATTCGATCGACGAACTGCGCTACTACCGCGGTTTCATGGGTGCCATCGGCGGCAAGCCGCAGGGCTGAGGCCATGGTCGCCAACCTCTTCGCCACCACCCTGGATTGCAACGGCCGCGCGCTGGTGCTGGATCGCGCGCGGGTCGCGGGCATCGTCAACGTCACGCCGGATTCGTTCTCCGATGGCGGCCAGCATGCCTCGCTCGAAGCCGCCTATGCGCATGCCATGCGGCTGGCGGAGCAGGGCGCCGACCTGCTCGACGTGGGCGGGGAGTCGACCCGTCCCGGCGCGGATGATGTGTCGGCCGAGGAGGAGATTCGCAGGGTCGTCCCGCTGATCGAACGCCTGGCCGCGGCGACCACGCTGCCCATCTCCATCGATACCTCCAAGCCCGAAGTGATGCGTGCCGCCATCGGCGCGGGTGCGGGCCTGATCAACGACGTGTTCGCGCTGCGCCGCGAAGGCGCGCTGGATGCCGCGGCCGAGCTGCGCGTGCCC
>NZ_JBQCFT010000114.1:0-4550 GCF_051958795.1 Luteibacter sp.
CTGGCGGCCTCCCCCTGCTGGTCTGGGTTTGGGGGGTTTTTGTGTTTGGGGGCGGGCTCGCGGCGGTTCTCTCGCCCCCCCCCGCTCCCACAGGGTCAGACCAGGACCGGCTCGGGCTCGAGCGTCACGCCAAACTTCGCCTGCACGCCCGCGATGACCTTCTGCGCGAACGCCCACAGCTGCGGGCCCGTGGCCTTGCCGTGGTTCACGAGCACGAGGGCGTGGCGGTTGGACATGCCGGCGTCGCCGTCGCGCTCGCCCTTGAAACCCGCCGTTTCGATGAGCCAGCCGGCGGAAATCTTCGCCGTGCCGCCCGCATGCGGCCACACCGGCAGGCCCGGGTGGGCAAGGGCGAGTGCATCGGCTTGGGCCTGGCTTACGACGGGGTTCTTGAAGAAGCTGCCGGCATTGCCGATCACTGCCGGGTCGGGCAGCTTGCGCGAACGCAGGCGCACGACCGCCTCGGCCACGTGATACGGCGTCGGCCGCGTGATGCCCATCTTCTCCACTTCCTCGCGGATGCCCGCATAGTCGAGCGACAGTGGGCGCTCGCGCGGGAGTGCGAAGGTCACGGCGACCACGATCCAGCGCCCGGCCTGCTGCTTGAAGCTCGAATCGCGGTACGAGAACGCGCACGCCGCCTTGTCCAGCACGACGAACTCGCCGGCATGCGTGTCGTAGGCCTCGACGGTATCGATGAACTCGGCGACTTCCACGCCGTACGCCCCGATGTTCTGGATCGGCGCCGCGCCGACCGTGCCCGGGATGAGAATGAGGTTCTCCAGCCCGGCATAGCCCTGGCCCAGCGACCAGCGGACGAAATCGTCCCAGCGCTCGCCGGCGGCCACGCGGATCAGCACCCGGTCGTCCCGCTGGAACGTCTCCACGCCGGCATTGGCCATCGCAAGCACGGTGCCGTCGAAGTCACCGGTGATGAGCATGTTGCTGCCTTCGCCAAGCACCAGCACCTTTCCGGCTTTCACGGCGGGAAAGGCGAGGATCTCCGGGATCTTCAGCGGGTCACGCACTTCGGCCAGCAGGTGCGCGCGCGCATCGACGCGCAACGTATTGCGGTTGCCGAGCGTGGCGTTGGAGGTGAGGGTGAAGCCGCCCATATCGACGGGCGCGTTGTTCAGGGTCATGCGAGGATTCCGCGACGGCGGATTTCCGCGACCGCTTCGTTGATCAGTTGGGGGCCGCGGTACACAAGGCCCGAGTAAACCTGCACGAGCGAGGCCCCGGCCTCAAGCTTGGTCGCGGCGGAATCGCCGTCAAGGATGCCGCCGACGCCGATGATCGGAAGACGGCCACCCACGCGCGTGGCCATGCCGCGCAACACGGCGGTCGATTTCTCGAACACGGGCCGGCCGGAAAGGCCGCCGGTCTCGTTGGCGAAGCGGTGGCCCGCCACCTTGTCACGATCGATCGTGGTGTTGGTGCAGATGACACCATCGATGCCGGAGGCAAGCAACACCTCGGCGATCGCATCGAGTTCGGTTTCGGTGAGGTCAGGCGCGATCTTCAGGAGCATCGGCTTGCGCTTGCCGTGCTGGCCAGCGAGACGCTCCTGCGCCTCGCGCAGCGTGCCGATGAAGCGGCGCAGGGTCTCTTCCTCCTGCAGGTCGCGCAGGCCCTGCGTGTTCGGCGAGGAGATATTCACCGTGATGTAGCTGGCCAACGGATACGCGCGCTCGAGGCACAGCAGGTAATCGTCCGTGGCACGCTCGTTCGGCGTGTCCTTGTTCTTGCCGATGTTGATCCCGAGCACGCCGCGGAAGCTGGCTTTCTCGACGTTCCGGACGAGCGCGTCGATGCCGCCGTTGTTGAAGCCCAGGCGGTTGATGACGGCCTCGTGCTCGGGCAGGCGGAACATGCGTGGCTTGTCGTTGCCGGCCTGCGCGCGGGGCGTGACCGTGCCGATCTCGACGAAGCCAAAGCCCAGGGCGGCAAGGCCGTCGAGATGCTCGCCGTTCTTGTCCAGGCCCGCGGCCAGCCCCACGGGGTTGGGGAACGTGATACCGAACACCGTCACCGGCAGGTCGGCTGGCGGCTTGTTCACCAGGTGCGAAAAGCCGCTGCGCTGGGCCACGTCGCTGGCATACAGCGTGAGGCCGTGGGCCGTCTCGGCATCCAGCATGAAAAGGAGGGGGCGGATCAGGTCGTACATCAGGCGTCCGGGCGTCCCGCGAACACGCGGGTGTCGAAGTCGTAATCCACCGTGCCGTCTTCCTGCGTCGATTCGAACAGCGTACGCAGGGCGGCCAGCAGGGGCTCGTGGTTGGGGTGGCCGGGCTTGGGCGCGTACGACGAGGACATCAGCCGGCCCTTGAGCGCATCGAAGTCCAGCTTCTGCCCGTGCGGGAACGAGGCCATGCCGCGATAACCGTGGCCGAACCAGCGGGCCATGGCGTCGTCATCGGCATAGCGTTCGGTAATGCTCACGTAGTCGACGCCGTACTCATGCATCAGCGCCTCGAAGCCCTCGAGGAAGGGCGTGCCGACGAGCCGGCGCGTGTTCCAGAAAATGGCGACCAGCCCGCGCGAGGACAGGATACGGCGGCATTCGGCGCGCATCCGGTCCTTGTCGAACCAGTGGAAGGCCTGGCCCGCGGTGACGAGGTCCACCGAGCCGTCTGGCAGCCCGGTGGCTTCGGCGCTGCCTGCCACGGTGCGGAACCGTTCTTCATGGCCAAGCCAGCGCACGGCTGCGTGACGCATCGACGCGTTCGGTTCCACGGCGGTGACGCGGTGGCCGGCATCGAGGAACAACCTGCTCGATATCCCGGTTCCCGCGCCGATATCCGCCACGGCCCAGTCGGGCTTCACGCCCAGGCCATGCAGCCAGTCGACCAGCGCCCGCGGGTAATCCGGCCGGTAACGGACATAGTCCTCAACGCGGTCGGAGAAACGTTCCGTGGGGCGCAGGTCGGCCATGGCATGGGCTCCCGAGGGGTCAGAACTCGAACTTGATGCCCTGGGCCAGCGGCAGCGCGTCCGAATAGTTGATCGTATTGGTCTGGCGGCGCATGTACACCTTCCAGGCATCCGAACCCGATTCGCGACCGCCGCCGGTTTCCTTCTCGCCACCGAACGCGCCGCCGATCTCGGCGCCCGAGGTGCCGATGTTCACGTTGGCGATACCGCAATCCGAACCCGCCGCCGAGAGATACTGCTCGGCGCCCTTCAGGTCCTGCGTGAAGATCGCCGAGGACAGGCCCTGCGGCACGGCGTTCTGCATGTCGATGGCCTCATCCAGCGAGTCGAACGACATCACGTAGAGGATCGGGGCGAAGGTCTCGGTCTGGACGACTTCGTCGGTGTTCTTGAGGCCGGTGATGATCGTCGGCTGGACGAAGTTGCCCTTGCGATCGGCCAGGGCCTTGCCACCCGTGCGGACATTACCGCCGGTGGCGCGGGCCTTTTCGACCGCGGCCTCGAACGCCTTCACGGCTTCCGGGCTGTTCAGCGGGCCCATTAGCGTGGTTGCGAGCGTCGGGTCGCCGATCTTCTGCTCCACCTGGCCATAGGCCTTCACCAGCGTATCCACCACGGCATCGTGGATGGACGAATGCACGAGCAGGCGACGGGTGGTGGTGCAGCGCTGGCCGGCCGTGCCGACCGCGCCAAACACGATGGCCGGGATGGCGAGCTTCAGGTCAGCCGACTTGTCCAGGATGATGGCATTGTTGCCGCCGAGCTCGAGCAGGCTGCGGCCCATGCGGCGGGCGACGCGCTCGCCGACCATGCGGCCTACCTTGGTCGAACCGGTGAAGCTGATCAGCGGGATGCGCTTGTCATCAACAAACTTCTCGGCCAGTTCCGTGCCGGCGTCGTTGAACAGGAAGAAGATGTCCGGGAAGCCGGCTTCCTTCAGCGCCTCGTTGCAGATCTTCAGGGTCGCGATGGCCGAGAGCGGGGTCTTCGGCGACGGCTTCCACAGGCAGATGTCACCGCAGATGGCGGCGAGGAAGGCGTTCCACGCCCAGACGGCGACCGGGAAGTTAAAGGCGCTGACGATGCCGACCAGGCCGACCGGATGCCACTGCTCATACATGCGGTGGCCGGGGCGTTCGGAATGCATGGTATTGCCATACAGCATGCGGCTCTGGCCGACGGCGAAATCGGCGATATCGATCATTTCCTGCACTTCGCCGTCGCCCTCCGGCTTGATCTTGCCCATTTCCAGGGCAACCAGCGAACCGAGGACATCCTTGTGCTTGCGCAGGGCCTCGCCGCAGAGGCGCACGGCTTCGCCGCGGCGCGGGGCGGGGGTGTTGCGCCAGATGGCGAACGCTTCTTGGGCGCGCTGCACGATCGTCTCGTAGTCCGCCGCGCTCGAGGCGTTAACCGTGGCGATCACCTCACCCGTGGCCGGGTTGGTGGGCGACAGCGTACCGGCGTCCGTCGTGGCGGCCCATTCGCCGCGGCCGAGGTAGGTGCCGGACTCGGTCGCATTGAGACCGAGCGCTTGGAGGATCTTGGCGGACATGATGGCTCCTTTGACGAGATGCGGACACGGCGTCCGCGCCCCATGTGAAAACCGCGATTCT
>NZ_JBQCFT010000115.1:0-47775 GCF_051958795.1 Luteibacter sp.
CCGCCGTCCCCGGCGTGGAAATTCGTCAAGAGGACCTTCATGCCCGACCTTTGCGGTAGCTGAATTGCGGCCGGCTCACCGTGCACCCACGGAACGGCATCACGATCCGTTAAAGTAACATGTCTCGCGAGCCCGGCCTTCCGTGCCGCGGTGCGAGCGGGCCCACCGGGCCAACCACAGATGCAAGGTGCCGAGTGCAAGATAAACACAACGCGTGGCGCCCATGGATCCTGTCGCTGCTCATCGCGATCATGCCACTGTCGTTCGCGGTGCCGCTCAAGGCCAAGGCCGTGCCCGCCGCCATCCTGCTGCTCACCGGGCTCTGGCTGATCGCAAGGCATCCCGAGGTCCGCGCCGCCTATCGCCGCGCCGCGCTGGTCGTCGTCCCGGTGGCGCTGGCGTTCGTGTTCTGGCTTGCCAACGCGCTGGCCCATGGCATCCCGCTCAAGGAGTTCGACGTCCCGTCGCACATCCTGGCGTTCCTGCCGATCGCCGCCTGTTTTGCCGCGCCATTGCGCCCCATCGTCCTGCGCCTCGGGTTCAGTGCTTCCGCCGGTGCGCTCGGGCTCATCTGCATGGAGCAGCACTACATCGAGGGCATCGACCGCGCCTACGGCATCAACAACGGCCTGTGGGGCGCGATCGAGTTCGGCATGTTCATCCTCGTGCTGTCCCTGATCGCCATCATCCAGGCACTCCGTCTCGAACTGCGCCCAGGCGAACGCGTGCTGCACGGGGTGTTCGCGGCGATGGGCTTCTACGGTGCCCTGCTCACCCAGAGCCGGGGGCCCCTCCTCGCCTGCATCCCGGTCTTCGTGTTGCTGGTATGCATCCAGGCCCGGCGCACGCGGCGCTGGCGGCAGGCCATCGGCGTGCTTGTCCTCGGCGTCGCCGTCGTCGGCGTTGCCGCGACCACGCTGCACGGCGAGGTCGCGGAACGTTTTGCGCGCGTATCCGAAGAGGTTTCCACTTATAGCGAGAACGATGCGACCGGCGCCGTGCGCGAACGCCTGGAGATGTGGCGCAATGCCGGCTCGGCGATCGCCCAGCACCCGCTTACCGGGGTTGGCCTGAACCAGTTTGGCACCTATGCGCGCGGCCGCATCGCGGAAGGCAAGGCCGCGGGATCCATCGAGCAGTACGATCACCCGCACAGCGAATACCTTGAGTGGGCCGTCACCGGTGGCCTGCCCGCGCTCGTGCTGCTCCTCGTGATGTTCGGCGCCTCGCTCTGGTACTTCGGCCGCCACGCCATGCACCGCGACAACGGCGTGGCGATGCCCGCCTGCGCGGGCCTGGCGGTGACCGGCATGTATGCACTGTGCGGCCTCACCGACAACGTGTTCTACCGCGCCATGCCGCACTCGCTCTATTTCTTCCTGACCCTGGGGCTGGCCGTGTACATCGGCCGGATGCTCGCCCCACGGGAATCCATCCAGAGGGCCCGCTAGGCCATGGCATCGATCAACCTCATTGCCTGGGACAACGGTCGCGGGCTGACCCACGATATCCGTCTTTTCGAAGACGCCCTGCGCGCCCTCGGCCACGACGTCACGGTCACCCGGACACCGCAACGCGCGCACGGGCTCCCCTGGAAGGCATGGGGCAAGATCCTGGCGATGCGCCTGCGCTGGCTGTTCGGCAAGGGTCCCTTCCGCTACGACCTCGGCCTGACGATCGAGCACGCCCACCCCGGTTATCTCGGCATGTCCCGGGTCAACGCCTTCATTCCCCACCCCGAGTGGATGAGCCGCCGCGACAGGCGTTACCTGCACCGGTTCGATACGGTCCTGTGCAAGACCGACAGCGCGCGGGATACGTTCCAGGCGCTCGGCATGCGCACCGCGCAGATTGGATTCACCAGCACCGACTGCCAGCGCAAGGGCGTGGCTCGGGACCGCGAGTTCCTGCACCTCGCCGGCGGTAGCCGCATGAAGGGCACGGAACGCCTGCTCGAGGTATGGCGCCGGCATCCCGAGTGGCCGACGCTGCATGTCTACCAGTCACCCTCCGTCGCCGCGAGCGACCGCCCGCCAGCCGCACCCAACCTCGACCACCAGGTGACCTTCCTCGCCGATATCGAGCAAATCCGGCGCCTGCAGAACGCCCACCTGTTCCATCTCTGCCTCTCCGAAGCGGAGGGCTGGGGCCACTACATCGTGGAAGCGATGAGTTGTGGTGCCGTTGTCCTGGCGACCGATGGCGCGCCCATGAACGAGCTGGTCACCGACGACCATGGCATGCGCGTCGCGGCGCACGAAAACGGCACGATGAACGCGGCGACCCTGTGGCGCTTCGACGAAGAGGCCCTCGAGGCATGCGTCGAGCGGATTATCCGGATGCCGGATGACGAGGCGTTCGCGCTGGGTGATGCCGCGCGGCGCTGGTTCGTAGCCAATGAAGCCGGGTTCCCGCAACGGCTCGGCAAGGCCATCGACGACCTGCTGCGGCGCTGAACCCCAGCCACCGCACGGCTCTAGACGCGCCCGCGACAGCCCAGGCTGTACCAGTAAAGTCAGCTATCCTCGCGGCCGTGCGTTTAGAATTCATGATCCTTTAACGGTAACGACGCCCTTGTCCAACAGCGCCTATACCCGCTCGGAACACATTCGCGCCCTCTGGCCCTGGCTGCCCCTATGGGCGGCCATGGCCCTGCTCGCCATCTTTTCGCACGGCCCGATGCCGATGTTCTCGACGCGGACACTGGCCGTCGCATGGGACATGTGGGCGCACCACCAGTGGCTCGTACCCCACATCAATGGCGAACCTTACAGCGAGAAGGTTCCGCTGCTGTTCTGGATGATCCACGCGGGCTGGGCGATCTTCGGCGTCAGCGACGTGTGGCCGCGCGTGCTCGAGGTCATCTTCGGCGGTGCGCAGCTGGTGCTCGCGTCCGTCCTGGCCGGCCGGCTGTTCCCCGCGCGCCCGTGGGTCGCCAAGGCCACGCCGTGGCTGCTCATGGCGTTCGCCTACGCGTTCCTGTTCGGCCTGCAGATCATGTACGAGGTACTGCTCTGCGTGTGGGTGCTGGGCGCGCTGCTGTGCCTGACGCCGACGGCCACGCGCGCCGCGCCACGCTGGTGGCTCTTCGGCCTGGTCGTCGGCGCCGGCCTGCTGACCAAGGGGCCGGTCATGGCCCTGCACGTGGTGTTCCCGTTCCTGCTCGGCCCGCTCTGGAACGACTGGGCGCGGCAGAACAAGGCGCGCTGGTACGGCATGGGCCTGCTTGGCCTGCTGATCGGTTTCGCGCTGCTGATCGCCTGGGCGATTCCGGCTGGCGAAGCGGGTGGCGAGGCGTACCGCCAGCGCTTGTTCTTCACCCAGACCGCGGGCCGCGTCGTCGATACCCACGCGCAGGATCTGCAGAACCATGCGCGCCCGGCCTGGTATTACCTCCTGTTCCTGCCAGTCATCATCTTCCCGCTGAGCGGCTGGCTGCGCGGTTTCGTCGCGCTGCCGACGACGCTGTTCCGCAAGCCATGGCGCCCCGGTGCCGGCGCGGCCATCGTGGTCGCCGCCGTCGCGCTCCTGCTGTTGCTGGTGTCCGCACTCGCGCACTTCCCGCCGCTGATCGACAAGGTCCTGGTCGTACTGCTGGTGGTGCCGCTGTTCGTCGCACTGCTGCGCCAGCCGCTCGAACCCGGGCTGCGTTTCCTGGTGTGCTGGCTGCTGCCGACCTTCCTCGTCTTCTCGCTGATCACCGGCAAGCAGCTCTACTACGTGCTGCCCGAGCTCGGTGGCGTGACCATGCTGGTCGCGGCGTGCGTGGCCGACCTGCGCGAGCGGCACCCGAAGCTGGCCAACCATTGGGCACTGGGCACATGGCCGCTGTCGGTGGGCGCCTTCCTGCTGGCTATCGTGCTGTTCGCCATGCCGGCCGTCGTGCCCACGCGCTTCCCCGACAATATCTGGCTTACCGGCATGGCGCCCTACGCCCGTTTCTTCGGCGTGGTGTTCATCGTGCTTGGCGCCCTCCTGCTGCTGCGGGGCCGGGGTGAGATGCGCCGCCTGGCGTTCGCCGGGCTGATCGGTACCGTGGCGCTCAATGCCTTGTTCACGCTCGGCCTGTGGTACCGGTACGACCTGACGCCCGCGTCGCTTTATCTCGCGCAGGCCGATGCGGCCGGACGTCCCATCGGCAACCTCGGCGTCTCCTATAACGGCCAGTACCATTTCGCCGGCCGGCTGATGCACCCCATCGCCAAGATCAAGGTGCAGCCGGGCATGGCACCGCCGACCGATGATGATGACGACGATGTGGTGCACGACGGTGACTCGCTGACCGACTTCGCCCAGCACCATCCCGATGGGCTCATCGTCTCGTATGCGAAGCATCCGCCGGCGGAAGCGTACCGGTACGCACGGCTGGTGCAGCCCTCGCGCACGGGCTGGCTGATGATCTGGGATGCGGCCACGCTGGATGCCTTGCAGACCGGCCGCGTGCCGGCCGATCCCAGCGTACCGACCCAGCTGTATCCGCTCGATTACTGGCGCACGCGCGCCGCCGTGCGATGAGCGACCCGCTGATCGAACGACTGCGCGCCCAGGTGGGCGGTGTCCGCGATGGCGCGCTGCTGCGCTTCTCCCTCGGCAACGCGCTGCTCGCCGATGGCCAGTATGCGGAGGCCGCGCAGTCGTTCCGCGAGGCGCTTGGGTTCGACCCCGGCTACTCCGCGGCTTGGAAACTGCTGGGCAAGGCCCTGGTCGCCCAGGACGACGAGGCGGGCGCCGCCGAAGCGTGGCGCCAGGGCATCGAGGTCGCCACCACGCGCGGCGATGTCCAGGCCAGCAAGGAAATGTGCGTGTTCCTCAACCGGCTGTCGAAGCCGCGCTGACCTTGTACGGGTCCGGCCGGTCGTGCGCCGTGAATCGCTTGTAGTGCCACTGGTACTGCGGGAAGGCGATCCGGACACACTCTTCGACGCCGCGATTCAGCGCCGCACAAGCCACCTTCATGTCCGCATCCGCTATCCCTTCCGGGGCCGGCAGCACATGGATCCGGAAGCCCCGGCCGTCCGGCAGGCGTTCCGCGAAGCTGAAAAGCACCGTGGCGCCGGTGCGTGACGCGAGCCGGGGGAGCAGCACCCCGGTCAGGGCATCGACGCCAAAGAAAGGCGCGAATTCGCCTTCTCCCTCGCGCGGCTTCTGGTCGGGAAGAATGCCCACCGAACCGCCCGCGCCAAGACGCTTGAACAGGGTGCGCACGCCCGCGCCCTCCGCGCGGACCTGCTCGGGGGCGAGTTTCCCGCGTACCTTGCGCAGCAGGGCCTCGATCGCCTGGATGCGCGGCGGCCGGTACAGGATGGCCATGGGCGTCTTGCTGCACAGCCAGTAATTCAGCAGCTCCCAGCAACCCAGGTGTGGCGCGGCGATGATCACGCCCTTGCCCGAGGCCAGCGCGGCGTCGAACAGCTCGCCGCCGACCACCTCGCGGACCAGGCCGAGGGCCTTGTCGGAGCCACCGCCCCAGATCGCCGCGATTTCGGTGGCACCCTTGCCTTCTTCCTCCATCGTCTGGCGGAGAAGCGCGGCCCGGGCGTCCGGGCTGAGCTCCGGGCGGGTCAGGCGCAGGTTGGTCGCGGTATAGCGCGCACTACGGGAATTCGAACGCAGCGACCGGCGGCCGATCCAGGCGCCGATGGCATGCACGGTGCGCAGGGGCAGAAGGCTCACCAGGCGCAGCAGGAGATACAGGAGGTAAATGTCCGGACGCATTCCCCGAATGGTAACCGCTCCTTTAAGCTTGGCGCCCAGCCGCCGCTACAGAATCCATGATTGCACTGATCCAGCGCGTCGAATCCGCGCGAGTCGATGTCGAGGGTGAAACGGTGGGCGCCATTGGCGCCGGCCTGCTTGCGCTCGTAGCCGTCGAGCCGGGCGATGGCGAACCCCAGTGCCGGCGCATGCTCGAGCGCCTGCTCGGGTACCGGGTGTTCTCCGATGCCGAGGGCAAGATGAATCTCGGCCTGGCCGAGACCGGTGGCGGTCTGTTGCTGGTGAGCCAGTTCACCCTGGCCGCCGATACCCGGAAAGGCATGCGGCCCAGCTTCACCACCGCGGCGCCGCCGGGAGAAGCCCAGCGCTGGTTCGACCGGCTCGTGGCGCTGGCGCGCGACGCCCACCCGCCAGGGGTGGAAACCGGGCGCTTTGGTGCCCATATGAAGGTTCACCTGATCAATGATGGCCCGGTCACCTTCCGCCTGGAGGTGCGCTGAGGCGTATCCAGGGGGCCAGGTCCCCCGCTCTCTTCCCCATCCCGTCGCAACCGCCCGGCCTGTAAGGCTTTCTGGCGCGATTCTTGCGTCCCCCGGATGAGGCCAATCCACTTGAAAACTGGTCAAAAAATCATCAAATGACTATACTGATCGGTTCCTGTAACCCGCGGCGGTCGGCATGACTAACAAAGCTCACGAGCAACAGTCTGAAATCAAGCAGCTCATCTCCAAGGGCCTGGAGCAGGGCTACCTGAAGTACGCCGACATCAATGACCACCTGCCCGACGATCTCGTCGATACGGATCAGATCGAAGACATCATGGCGGTGCTCAAGGGCGTCGGCATTGAAGTCCACGATTCGGCACCCGACACCGACACCATCAGCGATGGCGGTGCCCCCGGCTCCGGCACGGATGACGAATCCGCCGCCGAAGAAGCCGTGGCCCTGCTGTCCGCCGTCGACTCCGAGGTGGGCCGCACCACCGACCCGGTCCGCATGTACATGCGCGAGATGGGCACGGTCGAACTGCTGACCCGCGAAGGCGAAATCGCCATCGCCAAGCGCATCGAAGAGGGCCTGAACCAGGTCCAGACCGCGCTCGCCTCGTTCCCGCTCACCATCCAGCTCCTGCTGGAAGAGTACGACCAGCACCTGGAAGGCAAGCGCCGCCTCAGCGAAATCCTGGCCGGCTTCGCCGACCTGGAAGCCGCGGCTGACGAAGCGCAGGCCGCCGCGGCCGACGCCGATTCGGATGTCGCCGATGGCGACAGCGACAGCGATGACGACGACGATGCCACCGACGGTGGTGGCGACGACGAGGAAGCCGGTCCGAGCGGTCCGGATCCGGAAGAAGTGAAGCGCCGCATGGAAGAACTGCGCTCGCTCCACGCCAAGTTCCAGAAGTCGGCCCCGAAGGCGGAAATCGCCGACAAGAAGGTCGCGAAGATCCGCGAGCAGATGTCTGAGGCGTTCCTCAACCTCAAGCTGCCGTCGGCCCTGATCGACAGCTTCGTGCGCAAGCTGCGCGAAGTGGTGAACGACATCCGTCACCACGAGCGCATCCTCATGGATATCTTCGTCAAGCAGGTGAAGATGCCGCGTGCGGAGTTCCTCAAGAGCTTCCCGTCGAACGAAGGCAACCTCGAGTGGGCCGCCGACCTGTCGCGCAAGCGCCAGAAGTGGTCGCCGAACATCAAGAACTTCCGCGAAGCCATCGATGGCGAGCAGGAGAAGCTGGCGCAGATCGAGCGCACGCTGTACCTGCCGCTCACCGATATCAAGGAAATCAACCGCGCCATGTCCGTGGGCGAGGCCAAAGCCCGTCGCGCCAAGAAGGAAATGGTCGAGGCCAACCTGCGCCTCGTGATCTCCATCGCCAAGAAGTACACCAACCGCGGCCTGCAGTTCCTCGACCTCATCCAGGAAGGCAACATCGGCCTGATGAAGGCCGTGGACAAGTTCGAATACCGCCGCGGCTACAAGTTCTCCACGTACGCCACGTGGTGGATCCGCCAGGCCATCACCCGTTCGATCGCCGACCAGGCGCGCACCATCCGTATCCCGGTGCACATGATCGAAACGATCAACAAGCTCAACCGCATCTCCCGCCAGATGCTCCAGCAGTTCGGCCGCGAGCCGACGCCGGAAGAACTGGCGAAGGAAATGGAGATGCCGGAAGACAAGATCCGCAAGGTCCTGAAGATCGCGAAGGAACCGATCTCCATGGAAACGCCGATCGGTGACGATGAAGATTCGCACCTTGGCGATTTCATCGAGGACACCAACGCCAGCTCGCCGATCGATTCGGCGACGGAAACGGGCCTCATGGAAACCGTGCGCGACGTGCTCGCCGGCCTCACCCCGCGTGAAGCCAAGGTGCTGCGCATGCGCTTCGGCATCGATATGAACACGGACCACACGCTGGAAGAAGTCGGCAAGCAGTTCGACGTCACCCGCGAGCGCATCCGCCAGATCGAAGCCAAGGCCCTGCGCAAGCTGCGCCACCCGAGCCGCTCGGAGACGCTGCGGTCGTTCCTGGATATTGATTTATCCTGGTGAGCCGCCTGTAGTGTTGAAAACGCCCGCGCAAGCGGGCGTTTTTTTGTTGGCAAGTCGCACAGGCTGCGCTCTAATGCCGACCACGAAGGATCAGAGGACAAGGAATGCTCACCGTTTCAGCGCGCGCAGTGCTCACTGCGTGCATCGTGTTGGCCGCAATGCCCACGACGGCCGCCAACCGGGCGCGACAACCTTTCACACCCATGACCCCGCTGCCGTACACCACAGGTTTCTATCGACACAACGTTGATAGCACGCTCGCGACGTGCCGATCCGCCGGCGTGGACGCCGAAACATACCGAGTGATTTTTGTTGCGAATGAGTCGGGCAGCGATACAAGCGCGGAACGCGTCCTGCCCTGGACTGGTTACGACGACGAAGCCAACCGCGAGTTTGCTCATCAAGACGCCCTTCGTCGCGAGCGAGCGATCGGGCGCCTTCAATGGCTAGCCACGCGATACGACGAGCCCGGTCTGATTGGTGCCGGATGCAATGCGCTCGCAACGCATGCGGGTGAGCTGGCCCTTTCTGATGTATTTAGTGCACGATGGCCTGTCGAGTGGCAGGACCTCCCCGTCGATCCACACGATGAGGATGATCGTTGCGTTGCGAAGCTTGACGTCAGGGCACCGTCATACCCACCGGTCGCGGTACGCAACCGCGAACACGGCACGGTACTCATAGGTGTCACCGTGAATGACGAAGGCCAGGTGGTTGCGGGCGAAGTCGCCCGCAGCAGCGGTTCGCGAGCCATCGACATCGCTACGGTCCGGCAATCGAGGCAGTGGCAGTTCGATGTATCAACCTGCCTCCGCAGCCACAGCCGGCACTTCCGCATGATCTGGATTCCTGTCACGTTCGCTTTACCAATGTAGGGCAGCTCAGCCAATGCGCAGGAGCTCGGAGCTTGATGGAAGAACGGGGAGCCTGCCACTATCGACTCATGGCTAGCCCCGCCAATCCGTCGAAGCCCCTGCGCGATCTTGCCCGCTTACGTCGGGTTCGCGATCGTATTGACCGCGAGTACGCCCAGCCTCTGGATGTCGAGGCTCTGGCCCAGACGGTGCACATGTCGGCGGGACATCTCAGCCGCCAGTTCAAGGCAGCTTACGGAGAATCGGTCTACAGCTACCTGATGACTCGCCGGATCGAGCGGGCGATGGCGTTGCTCCGGCGCGGGGACATCAGTGTCACCGATGCGTGCTTCACCGTCGGCTGTTCGTCCCTGGGTACGTTCAGCACGCGCTTCTCTGAGCTCGTGGGCATGTCGCCGACGGCGTATCGGCGCGAGCGGGCCAAGGCCACGGAGGGGATGCCGTCGTGCGTGGCGCGGGTCGTGACGCGTCCCGTCAGGAATCAAGAAGCGGCGGTGGATAAGACCGACCTAGACTGAGCCCACTGACCTCGACCACACGGAGAACGCCATGGATATCTCGATCAACGCCAGCTTCCTTGCCCAGAACGACCCTGATGCTGCCCTCGCCTTCTATCGCGACACCTTGGGATTCGAAGTTCGCAATGACGTGGGCTATGGCGGGAAGCGCTGGATCACAGTCGGGCCGGTAGGCCAGCCGCATACGTCGATCGTGCTCTACCCGCCGGAAGCGAGCCCGGGCGTCACCGACGATGAGCGCCGCACCATCGCGGAGATGATGGCCAAGGGCACCTTCGGGATTATCCTGCTGGCCAGCAAGAACCTGGATGCTACGTTCGAACAGCTGCAGGCGAAGCAGGCGGACATCGTGCAAGAGCCGACAGATCAGCCTTACGGTGTGCGCGACTGCGCGGTGCGTGATCCTGCAGGGAACATGATCCGCATCCAGCAGTCGGCTTGAAGAAGCTGCGAAAACAAGAAACCCGCCTTGCGGCGGGTCTTTTTGCACATACCTAGTTTCGTCACCAGTAAGGTTGGCTGGGAGAGGAAGCTCTAGGGCAGCGGCGTCAGTATAGCTAACGGAGATCAGGCATCAAGACGGCCACACACGCGCTACGTGTAAGGGATCCCTGATTGACGCCCCCTTGGCGTTTGCTCATGATTCGCACACCTCCCCGTCGGTTTCGGTCGCCGGGCGCACGCCACCACTTTGTTGGTGGCGTTGCTTTTTGTACTGACGGAAAAGTGCGCGCAGCCGGTGCGCGCTATTCGGCCTTCTTCTTCGGCTTAGCGCGAGCCTTCGGCTTCTTCGTACCAATCGTCGCCGGGCGCGGCGCCTCCTTAGCAGCGGGCGCTGCTGCAACCGTCAAACGCTCCATCCACGTCAGATCATCGACGTACGAAAGGAAGTGTTGCAGGTAGCCCGGCGAGAGTTCGCGCATCAGTTCCATCGCGCGATGTACCAGTGCGGCGGAGTTGAGCGGGCCGGTGCTTTCCATCTCGGGCATGTGCAGCTCGGCCTGTTGCAGCTGGCTGCGGGCGCGCACGCTGTCCCAGAGCTTTCGCACGCGGGCGAGCTCTGCGTCGAGGTCGACGGTCGGGCTCTGCTGGCCAGAGAGGTGGCCCAGCAGGTCGCCGAGAGGACTGGCGGGCTTACGGTCCATGCGCCTTTGCGTCCGTCGCGGACTGCCGGGGAATCGGTGCGATTTCTACGCGACGATTCTTCGCACGACCTGCTTCGTCGGCGTTGTCGCTCACGGGCTGTTCGGCACCGAAGGCAGCCGCGAAGACCGACGACGACGGCACACCCTCGGATATCAGCGCACGGGTGACGGTGAGCGATCGCTCGGCCGAGAGTTCAAGGTTATCCGTGAATCGGCGGTTGCCTTCGTGCACAGCCTGGTCGTCGGTGAAGCCGCTGACCATGAGGATCTCGTCGCGCGACTTCAGATACGTCGTGAGCGGGCCTGCCAGCGTCTTCAGCAGTTCACGGCCTTCCGGCTGCAGCTGATCGGAGTTGAGCGCGAAAAGCACGTTACCGCTGATGCCGATACGGCCATTGACCAGCGTGACGCGGCCCGATGCCAGCGGTGCGGCGAGCGCCTGCTCCAACGTGACGCGTCGCTGCTGCTCTTCCTGGCGCTGCTTCGTCTCCTGCTCCAGCTTGCTGGTGAGCTGGAGCTGCATGCCGATGACGCCGACCAGGATCAGGACGAACGCACCAAGCAGCACCGACATCAGGTCGCCAAAGGCGGCCCAGATCGGGGCGTTCGATTCGCCGTCGATGTCGAGCTCGTCGCTCATGCCTTGGCTGCCCCATTCTTCTTCGACGCGAGCTGCTGCATGTCTTCCAGGATCTGCTTCTGCGAGAGCACGCTAAGGTCGACCACCTCGCGCGCCTGCGCCACGTAGTACGCCAACTGCTCGTCACTGCGGACCAGCGAGCGGTCGAGCGCTTCGCCGATCTCCTGCAGGCGTGCCAGCAGGGCTTCGTTCGACTGGCCGAACACCTGTACCGCGCTGCCGAAGGTTTCACCCAGACTGGCGACGTTCTCGGCGCTGCCGGTGATCCGTTCCGCCACGCCCTCGAGCTTGCCGGTCTCGCCTTCCACCTGCTCGATGAAGCGCGTGCCGACTCGCTCGAGAAGCTCAGCAGAAGTCGTAACGAGGCCATCGATGGCGGCGCGCTGTTCGGTCGACGCGTGGTTCACCGCGCTGAGCAGCGTCTCGACGGTTTCGAGCAGGCGGCTGCGCTCTTCCAGCGTGGCCGTGTCGCGCACCATGCTTTCGGAAAGCTTCTCGCGCAGCTCAGCGACGACGTCAGCAGCCGCCTTGGGCGCTTCCGAGGCGGCATCAACGAGGCGGGAAATCTCGGCGATGGTGGCGCTGGCGTGTTCCTGCGACTGCGCGGTGATGTCGCTGGCGGTCTTCGCCAGCGCCTCGCGCATCGCGGCCTGCTGTGCTGCGGACGCTTCACCCGCTTCCTTCCAGTGCGCCATGGCTTCACCGCCTGCGCGGTTCCACTGGGCGACGGCATCGTCACCGGCGCGATTCCACTGAGCGATGGCGTCGTCGCCGGCACGGGTCCACTGCGAAGTGGCATCTTCACCGGCGCGCTTCCAGAGCGCGGCGGCATCTTCACCCGTCTGCTTCCAGTCAGCGGCGAGCGCGGAGGACATGCCCTGCAGCGCATCCGTCCAGGCCGTGAGGCGCTCGCTATCGCGCGCGACGAGCGTGGTCTGCAGGTCGCCGTGCGCCTTTTGCACCGTGTCGACCAGCGCGGCGGCCTGCTCGGTGAAGGCCTTCGAGGCGGTGTCCATGGCCTGCTCGTTGCGGGCGACAAGGGCTTCGGTCGTCGTCGCCTGCTTCGCGACAAGGCCTTCGACGGCGTCGATGTGCCGGGCAAGGGCCGCGGTGGAGGCGTCGCTCGATGCCTTCGCCGTCGCATCGAAGCGCGTGGCGACCGTGTCCACCATCGTGGCCGAGCGCTGCTCGAACCCCGACGTGAACGCTTCGAGCGCACCGCGCAGATCCTGCGCCTGCGCCTCGCTGGCCGTGCGCTGCGTGGCGAGCGCTTCGTTCCAGGCCGCGGTAATGCTCGTGGTCGTGTTCGCGAAGCCCGCGGTGATGCCGTCGAGCTGGCGCTCGACCGCCTTGTTGACGCTGTCGTGCAACGAGGCGGTCTCGCGCGCGATGCCGGCCATCGTGGTTTCGAAGATCGGCTGCAATGCCGCGCTTGCGGCACGCGCGCTATCGGCCACCCCGGCCTTCAGCGATCGCTCCACCGACGACGCGAGGCGTGCGAAGGTCGCCTCGGCCTTGGCGTGGAAAGCATCCTGGCTATCCGCGTGACGCTGGCCGGTGCTCGCGTTCTGCGTCTCGATGGTGGCCATCATCGCCTGCAGGCGATCGATGAGTGCAGGCATCAGCTCGGTCTGCTGCTGGAGCAGGCGGAACGATTCCTCGCGCTGGTGGGCCTGCGAGAATACGCGGAGCGTGGTCGCTGCCTTGAGGTCGAGCGACTGGATGGCCGCCATGCGCTCGCGACGCGCCAGCGCGGAGAGCAGGCCGAGCATGGCCGAGGTGGCGACACCGGCGATCGAGGTACCGAACGCGAAGCCAAGACCCTTCACCGGTGCGGCCAGCGAGCCGCGGATGGCCTGCAGGTCGGTCGCGCTTTCCAGGGCGATACCGGTGCCCCGCAGCGTCGCCATCATGCCGAGCAAGGTGCCGAGCATGCCGAGCAGCACCAGCAGGCCGACGAGGTACGGCGTCAACGCGGGCGCAGGGAGCGTCGCGCGCTCGCCTTCGACACGCAGGCGTACGCCATGGCGCAGGCTCGGGTGAAGTTTGCCCAACCATTCCGCGAGGCTCGCCGGCGTCGTGCTCAGATCCGCGGCGGCCGCGTCGAGCGATGCCGTCGCCTGGCGATAGCGGAAGAGCTCGATCGCACCCGCGAGGTAACCCAACGCGATCAGGGCGGCGACCAGCGCACCCAGCGGATTCGAGCCAACGTAGCCGATACCGACCCAGCACACGATGGCGAGGCCGGCCACGAACACGGCGAAGTGGAGGAAATTTCTGCGCATGACTTACCAGTTATGAGCCGTGAAGGGCGGCGAGCAGCCCTTCCAGCGGTTGAAAACGTACATCGAGTTCGGCGAGCAGGATGTCCTGCATCTCGCGGATGAAAAGATCGAGCCAGATACCGGTGGTACCGGCACCCTCTTCCGCAGCCTTCCTCGCCTTTTCAAAACGTGTTTCGAGCAGCGCGGGCACGCCGCCCAGCAGGCGTTGCTCGCGCGGGCTCAGCGCCCCTTCCATCACCCCATCCACCTCGGCCAGCCGCGCCAGTTCGGGCGAGGCCATGGCCAGGTGGTCACGGAGCTCACCACGCAGCTTGCCGGTGGTGCCCTGAATCGAGCGTTGCATCAGCAGGTAGCGCTCGCGGAGGGCGGAGTAGTCCACCTTGTGGTCGGGATCGCCTTCCACGGCGCCAGCCCGGGCAATAGCCCGGCTGCGGGCACGGGACCAGGCCTGCTCATCGGTGATCGCCTCGACCAGCGCGGCGCGGGCACCGGCCAGCAGGGCGTCGTTGGGCGTTTCGCCCTGCGGGGGCTCGTCGAGCGGGGCGACCTTGCCATCCAGCGCCGACGAGAGGGCGATCGACTGCGTCCAGCTGAGCCATTGGCTCAGCCGGTCCGGCAGGGAACCGCCAGGCTGGCCCGCGTCGACCTCCCCCAGGCGCGCGAGCAGGCGCACGAAGGTCGATCCGCGGATAGCCGCTCGTGGAGGGCTTTGCTGCATGCTAAGTCGCTAAAAAACGGACAGTTTACCCTAAGAAGGTAACGGGCTGGCCGGCGACCGGATATCAATCCGCGCGAGATCGGTCCGCGGCTAGCGCGCCAGCCCGTACAGCGATTCGGTACACTCCCCCGTCCCGCAGGGGGCCTATAGCTCAACGGTTAGAGCAGGGGACTCATAATCCCTTGGTTCCAGGTTCGAATCCTGGTGGGCCCACCAATGCGGACGGCCAAAGTGAAACGTTATCATTTCGCCAGCTTTGTAGCGGCTGGCGCATGATCCGCGCATGTCCGAGGACGTGCCTATGAGCCACACAGCGTACGGCCAGCCAAATGCCGGCCACGTGGGCGAAAACCACAACGCGCCCAACCCATCCCGGGATGATCACAAGTCCTACTACCGCGTGGCCGCAGGCGGTGCCATCGCGTGCCTGACGCTGCTGGCGGGGGATTCGGTAGCCGATTTCGAGGGGCTGGTCTGGCGCGATGGCCGCGTGCTCTTCGAGTTCATCGGGTCTGTCAACACGCGGGGTGAGTCCCTGGCCCACGCGCTGGAAGCGGCGCTGGCGGCACGCCTCCGCCTGGACACCCACCGGTAAACGGATCGCAAAGGTCGCGAACACGATGGCAGGCCACCCCTGCTTGACCGAAGTCAAGAATGCGCTTCCCTCGTGCGCGTATATCTCGTTCGCAAGGCCCGTTCGTGGGCTGGAGCGAACGCTATGTCCGAGACGGCTATCCGGGATCACACCCATACACCTACCGTTCGCGCTGCGATCGACCAGATCCTCGTCGTCGCGCTCGATTCGCCCGCCGATACCGCCTCCGGGTCGTGCGCTGCGCTAATCGCAAGGGAACAGAATGCGGCACTGGCCATCCTGCGTGTCGTCCCGGTGCCACCGCCCGCTACGGATACCTGGGCGCTCATGCCGGACGTCACCTATGCGGAATGCGTAGCAGATGCGCTGGCTCGCGGGCACGGCTATTGCGATGCCTTACGGGAACGCGTCAAGGCCCAGGGCGTAACGGCGACGGTGCATGTCACCGAGGCACTCGGCGTCGCCTCCGCCGCGATCGCAGCCAGGGAGGCGCGCCGCGCTGCCGATCTGGTCGTCATGGGACGTCCATCGGCGATGGCAGCCGAGCGTCGCCTGGCCTACACGCACTTTGGCACGCTCCTCGTCGAGTCCGGCCGCCCCGTCCTCGTGGTTCCCCCGGATTTCAAACCTGGCACCGCGCCTGCGCGGCGGATCCTGGTCGCATGGAAGAACTCGCCCCAGGCCGTCCGGGCGGTGAACGACGCCTTGCCGCTGCTCGCCCGGGCGGAACGGGTCGACCTGCTCCTGGTCGATCCGACCCCATCAGCGCTGGAGCACGCGGGAGAGTTCGGCGCGCGGATCGCCGCGCATCTTGAGCGCCACGGCGTCACCTGCAGCGTCATCGTGGAACGATCGAGGGGGAGAACGATCGGATCGAGCATCCTCGACCGCGCAAGCCACTCGCGCGCACAACTCATCGTGGCCGGGGGCTACGGTCACAGTCGGCTGCATGCGTGGGCCCTTGGTGGAACGACACGCACGCTGTTCCGGAACGCGTCGGTACCCGTCTTCTTCTCGCATTGATTGCCGCCCGCGCGGCGAGGATCACCCATGACCTACGTAACCCCCCAGGCACCCTCACCCAAGAGTCCATTCCCGCACGTCTCCGGGGAGCACGCGGTGGTGACGCTCCACGACGGTACGCCCGTGCTGATCCGGCCGCTGCGTCCGGACGATCGTGCGCGGGAGCAGGCGTTCATCCGGCGCCTGTCGCCTGAGTCGCGGCGTTGCCGCTTCCTGGGCGAGATACGCGAGGCGTCGGAACCGCTTCTCGATACGCTGATGAATACCGATGGCGTCGATAGCGTGGCGTATGTCGCGCTAGCGCACGACAACGGAGAACTGCGCGAGGTGGGTATTTGTCGCTATGCCTCGGGCACGGACCGATCGCGGTGCGAGTGCGCCGTAACCGTTGCCGACGACTGGCGGCACCGTGGGTTGGCCGTCACCTTGATGCAGCACCTTATCGCGACAGCCCGGCGCAACGGCTTCAAGGTCATGTACTCGATCGACCTGGCAGAGAACAGGGACATGGAGCAGCTGGCGCGCTTCCTTGGTTTCCAGCGTTCGCCGGACCCCGGAGATGCGACGCTGGTCACGCATTCGCTGCAACTCGTTCCCGCGACGCCATGAGGACACGCCATGTCTACCCAAGCGACCCATCCCGAGCCATCGAAAGCCCCGTCGCAGTCGGTACTGTCATCGTACCGCGATATCGCGGTGGCATTGACTGAGACCCCCGGCGACCATGCCGCGGTGAATGCCGCCATCGCCCTCGCGCGGGCCAGCGGAGCGCGCCTGAATCTGCTCCAGGTGCTACTGATGCCGACGCCCCTCGTGGATGCGTGGTCGCTCGTACCGGATACCGCGTTCATCGAGGCATACAACGTCATTCGGGGCGAGGCAAAGGTAAAGGCCCACGTCTGGCGAGAGCGCATGAAGCTCGCGATGGTCTCCGGTGAAGTACACGCGCTGGAAGCGCTATATCTCGAACCCTCGTCGCTGGCTGCCGAGGCGGCACGTTGCGGAGACCTCGTAGTGATCGCAGGCCCCGCGGCCCACGATGGCGACACGACCATGCTGAAGCGCTACTTCGCGGGGCTTCTTTTTGAAACGGGCCTTCCCGTATTGATGGTTCCGCCGGGGATCGAGGCAAACCTGCCCGCCCACCGGGCCGTCGTCGCGTGGGCGGATACGCGCGAATGCGTACGCGCCGTACATGACGCATTACCGATGCTCAGAGCGTGTGAGTCCGTGTCGGTGGCAACGGTCCGGGCGGGTCGCACGAGCGACCCGGGCGACCTGGTTGCGTTACTGAAGAGGCACGGTGTCGCGGCCGAAGCAACGCCACTCAGCCTGACCGGCGACGAAAGCATTGCTGATCGGTTGATGGAGCACGCGAGCCGGACGCACGCACAGCTGATCGTCGCCGGCGGGTACGGCCACAGCCGTCTGCGCGAGTGGGCTATCGGTGGCGTCACCCGGGATCTGCTGACACGCGCCCGCATCCCGGTGCTGTTCTCCCACTGACGGCGATGGACGTCCCACGCTGGCCAGAGGAGCTGCCCCTGGCAGGCTTCCTGGCCGCATTGGGCATCGGCCTGCTGGTGGGCCTGGTGCGGGAAAGAGCCAGCGTACCGCGTGAAGCGGATGCCGGTGGCGTCAGGACTCATACGGTGGTTGCCCTGACCGGTGCCACCGCGATGGCGGTAGGGCCGGTCGGTATCGGCGTCGCCGGTCTGTTCCTGGCGTTATCGACGCGGCGCCGCAGAGCAAGCTCGCAGAGCCCAGTGGCGGAAGTAGCCATCCTGGTGACGTTCCTGCTGGGCGCACTGGCGGTACGGTGGCCGACCCTTGCCGCGGCGCTGGGGGTGATCGTCTCGCTCGTCCTCGCCAACAAGAGCCGCCTTCACACGTTCAGCCGCCAGACCTTGTCAGCGGCCGAATTACACGACCTCCTGTTGCTGGCCGCCGCGGCATTCGTCGTGCTTCCGTTGCTACCGGATGTCACGCTCGACCCCTGGGGGGCCATCAACCCAAGCCGGCTCTGGGTCCTCGTGGTCGCCGTGATGAGTGTATCGTCACTCGGCTACGTCGCATTGCGTTCCGCCCATGCGGGCGTCGGGCTGCTGCTTGCGGGACTTGCGGGAGGCGTCATCTCGAGCACGGCAACGGTCGCCACGATGGGAGAGCGCATCCGTCGCGGCGAAGGCTCCGCTGTCGCGGCGGCATGTGTCGCGATGTTCTCCAGTGTCGCGTCCGCAGCCGAACTGGCCGTGGTCGTCGGCGTGGTGTCGCCCACGTTGCTTGCGCAGGTCGCGTGGCCGCTCGCGGCTTCCGCGGCGAGTGGGGCGTTGATCGCCGCCGCTTATGGCGTGGTCCAGAGGCGCGAACGCGTTGATGCGGCGCGACTCGCGGGACGGCGCCCATTCGATCTTTGGGCCGCTATCCGCCTTGTCGGCATGATCGCCGGCGTCATGGCCATCGCGGCCTTCGTCCAGGGTCAGCTGGGCCGCGCGAGCCTGCCATGGACCGCGGCACTCACAGGCCTTGCCGACGTGCATGCCGCTGCCGCCGCCGTGGCACAGCTGGTGGCCGCCGGCACGGCCGAACCAGTCCCCGCGAGCCGGGCGATCCTTGCGGCATTTGCCGCATCCTCCGCCTTCAAGACGGTCCTTGCCGTGTCGCGCGGAAGCTGGGCTTACGGATTCCGCGTGGGCCTGGGGCTCGCGGTCATGGCTTGCGCTTATCTGGGCGTAATCGCCGCAAGCGGCGGATCCGGCGTTTGACATCGCTCAACATGAGGACACCCCGCCTGCGGCATGTTGACTCCACGCCACACGAGTGCTCGCGGAGAATCCTCCATGACCCGTAATGAACGAACTCCGTCGCTGCGCATCTACCCTGGCCCGTCCGATCGGGAACAATGGATTCAACCCCGGCCTGGACAACGGCCGGAACTTGCATCTTCAGGAACGCGTTGCACGGGAGTGCCCGGCCCCACCATGGTCGCGATGGTCCTTGAGCGGATCGGTCAGCCCCTGGTGCCCCGCATGCTACCGCTGCCATCGCCTGGCCCGGGCGAGGTGCTACTCGAAGTGGAAGCCTGTGGCGTGTGTCGTACCGACCTGCACGTGATCGATGGCGAGCTTCCGAATATCAGGCTGCCAATGATCCCGGGCCATGAGTGCATTGGCCGCGTCGTTGCCGTTGGGCCCGGGGCCGAGGGCGTGGCGCCTGGCGACCGCCTCGGGGTGCCCTGGCTGGGCGGGAGTTGCCAGCAATGCCCTTATTGCCAGGAGGGGAAGGAGAACCTGTGCGACCACGGTGAGTTCATTGGCTATACCCGGCCGGGAGGTTTTGCGAGCCACATCGTGGCGCGCGCCGCGTACTGCGTGCGCCTGCACGGGGATGTGGATCCCGTTGCCGTGGCGCCCCTGCTATGCGCGGGTCTCATCGGCTGGCGCGCACTCAACCAGGTCGGGCACGGCGACCGGATAGGGTTGTACGGATTCGGCGCGTCGGCGCATATCGTTGCCCAACTCGCTCGCGCACAGGGTCGCGAGTTCTTTGCCTTCACGCGTCCCGGCGACGTCGCCGCGCAAGCTTTCGCGCACCGCTCGGGCGCCGCGTGGGTCGGTGGTTCGGACGAAATGCCCCCGGTACTGTTGGATGGAGCCATCGTGTTCGCGCCGGACGGAGCGCTCGTGCCGATGGCGCTGCGCGTCCTGCGAAAGGGAAGCACGGTCGTCTGCGCCGGCATCCATATGACGGACATCCCGGCATTCCCATATCGGCTGTTGTGGGAAGAGCGACAGATTCGCTCGGTCGCCAACCTTACGCGCGATGACGCGCGCACGTTCTTCAGCGCAAGCGAAGCTGCCGGCATCCGGACAAGCACGCGAAAGCTGCCGCTCGCCGCGGCCAACCAGGCCGTCGCGGAGTTACGGGCCGGGGCGATCCACGGTACCGCGGTGCTGGTACCGCCGCGGCAAGAGGAGATCCAGGCATGGCCATGACCTATACCTGCCATGGAGCGGCGCGCGAAGTCACCGGATCATGTCATCTGGTCACTTGTGGCAATCACCGCGTACTCATCGACTGCGGACTGTTCCAGGGCGACGCGCGTTCCGAATCACGCAACGGCGCGGACTTCGGATTCGATCCCGCAAGCATCGAGGTCGTGCTGCTCACGCATGCCCACCTGGATCACTGCGGTCGCCTGCCACTCCTGGTGCGAGGAGGATTCCGCGGGATCATCTTCGCAACGGCCGCCACCATCGAGCTGAGCCGCATCGTGCTCCTGGACGCAGCCAACCTGCAGGTCGAGGAGGCAGCCCGGGACCGCCGTCGGGGGGAGATATCCGCCGAGCCGCTGTACGACGTGGACGACGCACTGCATACCTTCGATTTCTTCCGTGCCGTCGACTATGGAGTCCCGATCACGGTGACGCCCGGGATGGTGGCACGCTTCAGCGACGCGGGGCATATCCTTGGCTCCGCCACCGTGACCATCGAGATGTCAGAGGGATCGACACGCCGGACCATCGTCCTTTCGGGTGATATCGGTAATCCGGGGCGGCCCTTGTTGCGTGATCCGACGCCGGCACCGCCCGCCGATTTCGTCGTCATGGAGAGTACGTACGGCGATCGCGCGCACAAGTCGTTCAAGGCATCCGTAGACGAACTGTATGACGCCGTCGGACTGACACTTCAGCGACGGGGCAACGTGATCATCCCGACCTTTGCGCTCGAGCGGGCACAGGAAGTCCTGCACAGCCTGGCCGCAGGCATGCGCGATGGGCGGCTCCCCCCTGCCCCGGTTTTCCTCGACTCCCCCATGGCCATATCCGCCACGGAAGTCTTCCGTCGTCATCCCGAGTGCCTCCGCGCCCCCATCGGGAGCGACCCGGATGATGATCCGTTCCAGATGCCTGGCATGCATTTCACACGCTCGACGGCGGAATCCATGGCGCTCAACACCATCCACTCAGGTGCGGTCATCCTGGCGGGTGCCGGGATGTGCAATGGCGGACGCGTCCGCCACCACCTCGCGCACAACTTATGGTCCGTTCGCAGCAGCATCATTTTCGTCGGGTTCGCCGCATCCAGCACACTCGCACGGCGCATCATCGACGGTGCGCGCCATGTCACGCTGTTTGGGCACGACGTGCCCGTACGCGCCCAGATATGGACCATCAACGGATTCTCGGCACATGCCGACCAACCGGCGCTGCTGCAGTGGCTCGGCGATTCGCCCCGAAAGCGCATCTTCCTGGTCCATGGCGAGGAAGAGCGCGGCATGCGCGCGTTCGCGTCAAAGCTCGAGGCAAGCGGTTACGCATGCACGCTGCCCACGCCAGGCGAATGCATCGCGCTTGACTGAGGCGTGTTCGCATCTGCCCGTGCGCACACGCCCTGTCGATTGCCACACATTTGATCCTGATCAGGTGGTCGTAAGGTCGGAGCGCTGTAATGGTGTCGCCGAGCAACAGTTCTCGCGAGTGCGTGGGAGGCCTTATGAGAAAGTCCATCGGTTGCCTGACCTTCTTGCTTATGCTGCTCAGCGCGCTTTCCGCCCACGCGGGCGGCGGCCCATTCGGTATCGACCACCGGGTGGCAAAGGACGATAGCGGCATCTGGAAACGATCGAACCAGAAGGCACTCATCTACGGAACGATCCTGACCGTGGGCGTTGGCGCGCTGGCTGAGGGCGATAACGGGCAACTCGGCGACACGTTCTGGCGCTCCGTCGATTCCATGGTCATCACCGGCGTCGCGTCGACGACCATGAAGTTCGCATTTCGTCGTGAACGTCCGTCGGAAACCGACAATCCCGATCGATGGTTCAAGCACGGCGGCAAAAGCTTTCCCAGCGGGGAAGTTGCCGCGATATCCGCTGCCGTGACACCCTTCATCGTGAGCTATGGCGACGACCATCCCCTGGTCTACGCACTGGCTCTACTCCCGGCTTACGATGCCGTGGCCAGGGTAAAGGTGCATGGGCACTGGCAAAGCGATGTGTTGGTCGGATCGGCGCTCGGCGTGGGCATTGGGCTGTGGAGCGCAAGGCGTACGGAATCGCCGATCGTTCTCAGCTGGTTACCGGGCGGCTTCAGGGTCGGTTTTATCCATCATTTTCGCTGACAACCCGCTCGCCAAAGGACGAAGGCACGCCTTTTGGCCCCATTGCGGGTCAGCCGTCGGGAGAGTTAAATGCTCGGCGCCGCCGTTCGCGTCGAGGCCTCGATGGACCTGAACGATCCCGTGCTGTTCCGGAGCCTGTTCGAGGCCGCGCCCGATGCCATGGTCGTCGTCCGGTCCGATGGAAAGATCGTGCTGGCCAACGAACGCGCTCATACGCTTTTCGACTACCCGCGCGGCGTGCTCGAGGGCCTGATCGTGGAGGCCCTATTGCCATCGGCCCTTCGCGCCGGACACACCGGCCTGCGTGCGGGATACGTGCGTTCCCCGCGACTCCGACCCATGGGCGCCGGCCGGGAATTGACGGCCATTCGCGCTGATGGGTCCGCCTTCCCCGTAGAGGTTGGCCTGAGCCCGGTGGCCAGCAGCGACGAGCCGCTTTTCGCCGCCTCCGTGCGCGATATCTCCGAAACGCAGCGAGCACGTCGCGCCCTGGCACGCGCCCGATACGATGCGGCACTGGCTGACCTGGGACGGCTGCTCGTATCGGCTGGCGGACCGGAAAGCGCGCTGCTTGAGGTCGCCCGGCATGTGCGTAGCGCATTGGGTGCCAGCGGCGCCGGCATACTGCTGTGCGCCCGTGACGGTCAGGGCTGCAGGCTCGCCGCCTCCGCTGGTGTGTTACCCGACGCGTTGTCGAAAACGTCGGACGATGGCTGGCTCGAGCAGCTACCGGTTGAGGCGCATGCCGCCCTGGTCGCCGGTGAGCCGACCCAGTGGCTGGCGCCCGGGCAGGGTCTTATTGTAAGCGTGGCCCTGGGCGATGGTGCTGACACCATGGGCTATGTCGTCGCGGTACTTCAGTCGCTGGAGATGGCGGACGCCGATCCCATGCACTTCCTGCGCGCCGCGGGGCATCTGGCGTCGGCCGCGTTACGCCGGACCCAGAGCGAGGAACGGCTCTCCCACGCACAGCGTCTTGATGCCCTGGGACAACTGACGGGTGGAATCGCGCATGACTTCAACAACCTGCTGACCATCGTCTCCGGCAATTTGCAGTTGCTTTCGCTCGAAGGCATGGATCCGGGCAGCATGCGAGAGACCCTGGCCAGCGCGTCGCGCGCTGTCGAAAGGGGCGCGGCCCTTACGCGAAAGCTGCTCGGCTTCTCACGGCGCCAGCCGCTTCGTCCACGCGCCCTTCGCCCCGAGGCATTGCTGGCGGACCTGGTGGACATGCTGATACGAACCCTTGGCGAAGCCATCGACGTCAGGGCCGACTGCCCTGCGGAAATTCCGGCGGTCTACGCGGATCCTGGCGAGCTCGAAGCCGCCTTGCTGAACCTCGCGCTCAACGCGCGCGACGCCATGGAGAACGGTGGCTGCCTGACCTTGAGCGTGCAGCTGGATCACGATGACGAAGGACGCCCACAGGTCGTGTTCACCGTGAGCGACACAGGCGTTGGCATGCCGCCCGAAGTCCTGGCTCGCGCCATGGAACCGTTCTACACCACCAAATCGGCCGACAAGGGCAGCGGGCTTGGATTGAGCATGGTGTACGGGTTTGCACGCCAGTCCCAGGGGCAGTTACGAATCGACAGCCGGCCGGGGCATGGTACCCACGTCCGCCTCGCACTCCCGGCCGCCGATGCAATCGAACCATCGGCCCTACCGACGCAATCGAGCCCCCCTGCGTTCCATGGCATGGTGCTCCTGGTAGAGGACGAACGCGAGCTACGGCAGATCGCTGGCCGGTATTTACGTTCGCTGGGCTTCGATATCGTGGAGGCGGACAATCCCGCCAGCGCCATGGAGTGGATCAATCAGCGGCCGGATCTGGTGGCCGTCTTCAGCGATGTTGTATTGGCGGGCGGTACGTCGGGCGTGGACCTCGCACATTGGATCCGCGAGGTCAGGCCTGGCCTCCCCGTGCTGTTGACCTCCGGATACGACCGGGGCCATGGCAGGGAAGCGAACGGGTACGAATGGCTGGCAAAACCCTATCAGCTCGACGAACTGGGACGACGCATGACCGTGCTGATCGCGTCCGCGCGGGGTGGTCATGGCTGACCAGGCGACAGAGAAAACACGGCTGCTCGTGGTCGAGGACGAGGCGGAGATCGCTCGCGTGGTTGCCCGTTACTTCGAGGCCCAGGGATTCAGCGTCACCATCGCCGCTAACGGCAAGGCCATGCGTGAGCTCCTCACCAGGGAGCCACCCGACCTGGTGCTCCTCGACCTGGGCTTGCCGGACGAGGACGGCTTCGCCGCGACGCGACACCTTCGCGAGCACTGGGGCGGCCCCATCATCATCGTGACCGGCAAGGCGGAGGCGACCGACCGGGTGGTCGGCCTGGAACTAGGTGCCGACGACTATGTTGCAAAGCCATTCGACTTGCGCGAACTGCTCGCCCGGGTGCGGAGTGTCCTGCGGCGGAGCCAGCGTAGCCACATACATGATCGGCCACGAAAGTATCGCTTCGAAGGCTACTCGCTGGACGTCGATGCAAGAGTGCTGACCGATGCGACGAACGAGCGCGTCCAACTGACCTCCGGCGAGTTCGACCTTTTGTGCGCCCTGATAGCGCAGCCCCGGCGCGTCATATCGCGCGATGAACTCCTCACACGCCTGCACGGGCGCTCGGCGGGCCCTTACGATCGGACGATCGACGTACAAGTGGGCCGGCTACGACGAAAGCTCGAACGTGATCCCGCCAATCCCGTGCTGGTTCGGTCAGTCCGCGGGCAAGGCTATGTGTTCACCGCCGAGCTTTCGCCCTGGTGACTCAGGAAACGGACATGCTCGCACACTGCGTCAACCCGCCCGGATCCAACACATCGACGTCGCGCCGGCAGACGCGTATGTAACGCCGCTCCACCAGGTGTGCCAATGAACGGCTTATGGTTTCATGCTTGAGACCGAGGAAGCTGGCCATATCCATGCGACTCATGCGCAATGCGAAGTGGGCCGTGACACAGCCGGCGGATCCACAGCGATGCCACATGTCGAGCAGGAAAGCGGCGACACGTGAATCGGCCGCCAGCGTGGCCAGGGCCATCATCCAGCTCGCGCCGTTACGGATCTCCCGGGCGAGCGCCGCGTTCAGATCCGCCTGCACGCCCGGCGTCTGCGCGGCTGCCCGCAACAAAGCCGCGTAGGAGATTTCCCAGCATGAGCTTGGCTCAAGGGCAACGGCATCGCAGGCGTAGCGCGCCAGATCGATGGATTCCACGCCCAGGCAATCCCCGCGCAACTTGAAGGCGGTGACCCTTTCGCGGCCATCCTCCGTCAGGTCGCAAACCTTGAACGAACCGGTCTCAACCACCATGACGGCGCGGAACGGCTGACCGTTGCGATACAGGTGTTCGCCCGGTGCGCAGACGCGACGGCGCATCTCTTCGTGCCGTATGCCTTCGACAAGCGGCAACCGCGCCGCCGGAACCTGCGTTTGCTGAAGGTTGATAGCTGATGCGTTCATGGCTGCTCCTCCGCCCAGGACTCGAGACTAGCCGCGCCCACCCGCCAGACGATGTCAGGACGGTATCGCTCTGTAACAGTAGGTAACGGGCGACTGCTTCTTGATCTGGCTCAATCGCGCCTGCCTTGGGAAGCACACGCTGCCGGTGCCCGGGAGCGCCTTATGTTTAGTCACGTCCTTGTTGCCACCGATCTGGAGAAAGCCATCGCCGAACGATTCGACTGGGTGGTGGACCTCGTCCGGGCCGAGGGCGCCCGGATGACCGTCCTGCTCACCGTGATCACGATGCAGATGGCACGTCCAAGGGCTACGCTCGGCGTGCTTGAACGCGGCGCCATCGTGGGCACGCGAATCCGCGAGCGGGCCCTGGGCGTCGACTGTGGTATCCGCTATGGCTTCGGACGTGACGGCGTTTCCCTCGCAATGGGTGTCGCGCACGACCTTGGTTGCGACAGGATCATCCTCGCGCTGCCGGCACACCGTGAGCGCGCACTCGATCGGAGCACGCTATGGCTCCCACCCGATGCGTTCAGCGAGCGCGTGGTTGAACCGGGATAACAAGGACCGATGCCTCCGCCCTCTCGACCACCTTGTGGGTAACGTTCCCACCGAACCAGCCGTGATCTTCGTCCGAACCCATGACGATCAGGTCGCATTCCGTATCGCGCGCTGCGTCCAGGATGGCGCGAACCGCATGGTCGTCATAGGACAACCGGGTTTCGAACCGCACGCCGGCCGCAAGCGCGGCAAGCCGTCCGCGGTTCAAACAGGCTTCCGCGCGAGCGAGTAGCCCATCCTCGGCGGCTACCTCCGCTGACCGGAATATCGCGCGCATAAGGCTGCCGCCATGCCACGCGTGCATTGAGTGGACGATGACCACAGGCACCGCGAGAGCATGTGCCAGGGCTACTCCGGCATCGATGACGGCGCCAGCTGCGGCTTGGCCATCCGTCGCGACCAGGATCCGGTGAAACGCAGGTTTTAGTTGCGGCGCGAAGCGCCCCGCCCTGGACGTATCAAAGGTGGGTTGGCTCATGGCAGGTGCTCCCGGTGTCAGTGGCAGTACACGATCGCGCCTGCCGGAACGAGGGCCTTGATCCTCATCAAATAGGCGGCGTGGTCGCCGTATCAGACTTCAATCCCCACAACCACGGAGACGACGATGTCGACGACCACTGTTTCGGCGATGGATGGGGCCGCGTCAGCGGCCCAGGCGGGCATGCCCGCCGTTGGCGACGTGCTGGTCATCAGTGCTCCCGGATGCAAGGCTGCGGCCCTTGTAGGAAGCCGCCTGGCGGCGCGCGGACGGGGCGGCGTCACGGGGTGCGCCATGCCACATGACTTCCTGCACGGCCGCACGAGGGGCCCCGAGCCGACGGTGATGGCGCTGCTTGCCACCCCTCCCGGACAGCAGCGGGAAGAGGACCTGAGCGAAGGGCACACGGGCGACGCGTTCTGCAAGGAGGCTCGCCGGATGGGCGTGGGTGACGCGCAGTGGGCAGTACTTGGGAGCGATTATCTCGGCGGATTCAAACGATTGTGCAGCTGGCACGATCTGGTCGTGGTCCAGCGGCCCGCGGATGAGGACGCGAATCCCATCGCGGGCTTCGATGCGCTCATGATGGGATCGGGATTGCCGGTACTCGTACTTCCCACGCCGTGCGCGCCTGGCGCGACGCACGAGTGCATCGCGCTTGCCTGGGATGGGAGCCCTCCCGCGACGCGAGCCCTGCGTGCCGCACTGCCTTTTGCAATAGCCGCACGGCAGGTCTGCCTCCTTGACGGCAGCCCGGCGCATCCGCACCAGCCGGCCTTCGATCCGGTCGCGTTCCTCGGACGGTACGGTGTGACCGTGGTCCATAAGCATGTTGCGACGGGCCCGCTGGATGGAACGCAACTGCTCTCCCGAGCCCACCGGATCCACGCTGACCTGCTGGTGATGGGAGCGTATGGCCACTCCCCCCTGCGCGAGCGCGTATTCGGCGGTACGACGAGAAGCGTGCTCGCGAGCGCCAGGATCGCCGTGCTGCTCCACCACTGAGCCATGGGGCGCGCAGCACGGTGGCGTCACTCGAATCGGACAACCGCGCGGTCGTTCACATGGCGACGCGGCTAGACGCTATGCCACTGGATGTTGAGGTTGTCATGCACCTTGCGCACGCCTGGAACAGCCCATGCCGCGCGCTCGATCGCCCGGCGCTCCTCGTAATCGCCGACATCGCCTTCGAGCGTGACATCCCCCGGTGACGCAACGTTGATGCGGATCCGCGAAGCCTCTCCCTCGACGTGCCGGCGAAGCGCTTCCTTGATCTTGTCGCGTACGCTTTCCGGCTTCAGCGTCTGGCGGAGCTCCACGTTGTTGATTACGCCATGGATGCCGGTCAGGCGCCTCACCGCCGCTTCAGCGGAGAAGCGCTGGAAATGCCAGTCCACCGTACCGGTCAACGTGACCCAGCCACGCGACACCTTCACGTGGATGGCATCGGAGGGAACGGATGCGCTCCAGGCAATGATCCTCGCGGCGCGGGTTGCGATCTCGTCGTCGTTCACCTTGGCATCCTGAGGCAACCGAACTTCCAGTTCCTGCGCAAGCGCCTTCACGCCCTTGATCCGCCAGACGGCCTTTTCCGCATCTACTTTCTGCGAGTAGCTTGGTACATGCCCGCTGAGGGTAGCCACGCCACCGGTAACCGATACCGCAATTCCGGTCGCGTCGATGCCGGGTTCAAAATCGAGTTCTTCGATGATGTCCTGGCGCAACTGCATGTCATTCATGGCGCTTCTCCTCTGGAAGGGAGACCATGTTCCAGCGGCCCGACGTCACACGTGTTGACCCAGGTCAAGTCACGGGCTGGTCCACGGGTTGCGGGCACACGAGCACCGGCGTCTCCGCGGTCATGGCGCAGATTTCCGTAAGGTCGTGGAACAGCGTATGGTGCGGCGCGCGGCCATGCCGGGGAAGGACGACAAGGTCACAGCTGTGCGTGCAGGCGCGCGCGGTAACGACCGTGTCTGGACGGCGATCGAACGTGTACTCGGTGGACACGGCCACGCCCGCTGCTTTGGCCTGGCGCCGTATGCCTTCGAGCAGGCGTTCTGCATCCGCGGTCAGATGCTTGAAATGGATATTTCCCTCAAGGTAGTCGGCAAGCAGGTTCACCGAGGGTAGCGGCGAGATAACACGCAAGGCATAAACGTGGCTGCCGAGCATCGTAGCGAGGTCCATGCACACGTCCACCGCGTAATGGGATGCATCCGAATCATCCACGAGCACGAGAATATGGTGAATCGCGAAATCGCCTTGCTGCGGACACACCAGGACCGGTATCCGGCTGAGCCGGAGGAGCTTCTCCGCCTGGCTTCCCAGGATCATCCGTTTCAGGCCACCCCGGCCATGGGTGCCTATGACGATAAGGTCACAGCCGTTCGCAGTCGCATAGGCGTCGATCGCGCGGGCCGGCGTCCCGTCGCTCACGCTTGTACATGCGCAATCGACACCGCGCGCATCCGCCATCGTGCGTAACGCGTCGAACTCAACCACTTGCTCCTTCCCTGCGGTACCTCCAGCCGGCGCATGGGGCGCGGTCGGGACACGGACGACTACGTGGAGTACCGATAGTTTCGCCCCAAGTCGCGCCGCCAGGTCGATGGCGATGCGGATCGCATTCGTCGATGCCTCGGAGGCGTCGATTGCAAGCAGGATATGGCTGAACATGGTGGCTCCCGGAATGGCGGACATCAGGCGCATGCCCATCGTGGCCGGTCTATCCAGGGGTGTTATTGATCGGCATCAAGCAGCGCCACGCGGATCCCCACTACAACGGTCATCCCAACGCCTCGTAAGGAGCAGGCCATGGCTGAGAACATGTTCAGGCAAGATCCGGCCGATGCGCTCGAGTGGCGCGAACCCGGCATGAAGCGGGAAGGTATCCGGGAGGCGTTCCGGACTCTTCGTGACATCACGGCTGTGGTAACGCACCTGCCGGGCGACGAACTCGCGGTTCAGGTGGCTGGTTGCCTGGCGCTCGAGGCCGGGGCCCGCCTTGATGTGCTGCAGGTCGTCCCCATGCCTGTCACCGCGGCAGAAGCGTGGGCACTGATTCCCGACCCTGCCCTCGCAGAGCGGCACGAGCGGTTACGCGCGGAGGCTGCGGAGCGCGCCCATGCGCTTACCCGCAAGATCGCTGAACGGAAGGTACAGGGCGCCGTTCGCACGCTCGAAGCACATTATGTGGCACCTCCCGCACTGGCTGCGGATGCTGCCCGCCATGCCGACCTCGTCGTGATGGGGCGCGCCACCGGGTCCTCGCAACACATGCACACATCGCACGCATATTTCGCAGCGCTACTGCTGGCCACTGGCCGCCCCCTGCTCGTCGTACCCGAAGGTACGGCCGCGCGTTTGCCACCGCGCTACGTCACCGTGGCATGGACGGATACAGCGGAAGCCACTCGCGCACTTCATGATGCGATGCCGTTGCTCGAAGAGGCCGAAACCGTTGATATCGTCATCGTCGATGCCGCGGCCGGAGACCACGACCCGGTGCTCACCTCGGCGGACAGCATCATGGCCCACTTGAGGGCGCACGGAGTCCACACCCACCTGATCACGTGCTCGTCGCGTGGATCGAGCGTGGGCCATGCGTTATTGCGGCAAGCCACGCGGCGGCATGCCCACCTGCTCGTTGCCGGCGGGTATGGTCACGGTCGTTTGCGTGAAAGGGCTCTGGGCGGGACGACACGCGAGCTGTTCATGGAAAGCAGCATTCCCGTGCTTTTCTCCCACTGATGCGAAGGCTCCGTTGCCAGCTACCAGCATTGCCGCGAGCACCATCTCCTTAGTGCGAGAAGAACGTGGGAACGCTTGTCTCGAAAAAGAGCTCGCGCGTGGTACCCCCCACCGCCCACTCGCGCCACCTGGCATGGCCGTACCCGCCAGCCACGAGCAAGCCCGCCTTCACTGTGCGGCAGTAATCCAGGAGCTGACGGCTGGTGGCGCGTCCCTGTCCGCGGATACGGTCCACCGTCACGGCTACGCCATGCGCCTGCAAGAGCGCGGCCGCGCCATCGCCGGCGTTGGCTGCACTTTCGAGCGGGGAAGCAGGTGCGTCGATCGTGACGAGGTGTACGGCGCTGGCGTGTAGCAACAGGGGCATGGCCTCATGCATCGCACGGGTTGCCTCGGGTGTATCCGTCCACGCTACCACGGCCCGTTGGATAGGCATCACCAGATCCGAGCCCTCAGGCACCACGATCACGGGCCGGCCGGAGGCCAGTAGCAAGCCAGCGAAGATCGTATGTGTGTACGCCGCATCCGTGACGGAATCCGAGGGACGAGCCATGACGGACAGGTCCGTCCGGCGCGCCGCCATCGCCGCCAGGCTAGCAGGCTCTTCGAACGATGACTCAAGCGTCGTGATGTCGCCAGGTACGGCACGCGTGGCCAGCCGTTGGCGGATATCGTCCGCCTGCCGGCGCGCATCCCGGCGAATCCGGTCGTGCCGCTCGGCGATGACCGGATCCATGGAGAGTGCCCAGGCATTCGCGGTATCCACGGGCATGGGCAACAACTGGCTGACGGTAACCCTCGCATGGGCAGCGCTCGCGATTGCCGCGGCGCCCGCGAGCGCCACCCCATCACAAGGCAACTGCGCGGCGAGGCAGCCGACCTCGCGCCATGCAGCCAACGGCTGCGCGGCATGCATGGTGGTCGTACGTGGTGCGGTGGACATCGCGCGATCCTCAACTTGGCAGGTTGCACCATCTTCACTCTGGGCGTGGCTCGGCCGTTTGATGTGAATCAACTGCTCGGTAGCCTGCATCTCGGCAAGGGCTTGATTCAGGTCAAGGCTGGGTGTGGGCGATAGCGCCATCCTTGGCTCATCCAGAACAGGAGACTGTCCATGAATCGATTGCGCGGCAAGGTTGCACTGATCACCGGTGGCGCCATGGGCATCGGCGCCGCCTGCGCCCGGCGCATGGCCGAGGAAGGAGCTGACGTCGTCGTCGCGGATATATGTCGGCCACAGCCAGTCGATGCGCTACCGGATGGCGGCCGCATCGACTTCATCCATACGGATGTCGGCAGCGAGGCGGAGGTAGCCGGGGCCATACAGCACGCGCATGCCATGTACGGCCGGCTCGATGTCCTTGTGAATAACGCGGGCATCGCAGGGCCGGACAAACCCACGCATGAGCTGACCGAGGATGAATGGGACCGTGTGCAGCGGATCAACGTGAAGGGCGTGTTCTTCGGAGTGAAACACGTCGTGGGACTGATGCGCGCAGGAGGCGGTGGGAGCATCATCAACCTTTCGTCGATCTACGGGCTGGTGGGTGCTGCCGATGTGCCGCCGTACCATGCCTCGAAGGGCGCGGTACGCCTCATGACCAAGACCGATGCGTTGCTGTACGCGAAAGACAGGATCCGGGTGAACTCCATCCATCCGGGCTTCATACGGACACCGATGGTCGAGGGGTTCGTGGAGGGTAAGGCGGCCGATGAGGAGGCGACCTTCAAGGCGATCGCTGCGCTGCACCCGTTGGGCAGGCTTGGAACGCCCGACGAGGTAGCTTGGTGCGTGGTATTCCTGGCTTCCGACGAAGCCTCGTTCATTACGGGAGCCGAATTCACCGTAGATGGGGGATATACCGCCCGTTAGGGCGGCATCGACGCGGCGCCCGGAACGATCGTGCAGACGGCGCATGCCCGGGTGCCAAGTCGCCGCTGGGCATCTGGCGGCACTAAGGAGTAGTCCATGCAAAGTGCTTCCATCTCACTCTCGTCGTGGGCCGGCAACGGCACTTTCCCGTTCGGCTCGACGCTCGCCGTGCTCAGCGGGTTCCCCTCCGATTCCTCCGTACTCGAGGCGGCCGCCGCCATCGTCCACGCGGGCTTACCCTGGCGCGCGATCCTCCCGGTGTCGCTCCCAGCGCGGGCTAAGTGTCGCTGGGGTGAATCTCCGGAGCACGCGCTTGCTGTCGATCACGCGGTACGCAGGGAGGATGCTGCCGTGTATCTAGCCATGATGCACCGGACGCTCGCCCGGATGGGCGTGAATCAGCCCTGTGAGGTGGGAGAGGCCCTTGAGCGGGAACTGGCCCCTATGTTGCTGGCCATGGCGCGCCGCGCGAATCTGCTGGTGATGGCCACGCCAGACGAACGGAAGGCGGACATGCCGGCAGGCGCACACTGGTTCGCCAGGTTGCTCATGCAGAGTGGCCGTCCGGTGCTGGTGCTGCCACCGGGCGCGAGGTTGCACGCTGCGCCCTCGCGCGCGCTCGTCTGTTATCGCGCGACGCCACAAGCGACGCGCGCGCTTCAGGAGGCCATTCATACGTTGCCAACGGTATGCAGCGTGCACCTCGTCTCGGTGTTGGGGTCTTCGGGGTCCAGGGCCGATGCGTCGAATGCGGCGAGCCTGGCGGCGGCGGCGGCACACGTGCAGCGACATGGCAGGCACGCTACTTTCGAGATCGTCGATTCGCAGGGCGGCCCGCCTGAAGACGCCATGCTGCAAAAGGCGCGCGAAGTCACGTCCGATGTCATCGTGATGGGGGCCTACGGCCATGCGCGTTACGCTGAACTCGTATTCGGAGGCACGACGCAAGCACTGTTGCGGCGATCAGGAACCGCGCTTTTCATGGCCCATTGACCGAAGGCTACAAGCAGGCGACGCAGCAGTGCTTCTGTGTACGTCCCGCGGCTTGATATTCATCAAGCCGCTGCATGTTTGGAACATGTACTGGTGGTACCACGTGCGCGCGTTGCCGCGCGAAGGAGTGGGGCGATGAGAATCCTTATTGCAGTTGACGGAAGTGCCATCAGCACCCGGGCCGTACGGTTTATCCTGCAACAATGGCCGGACGGGCCCGATGCTCCTGAGATCACCCTCATCAATGTCGACATGCCGCTGAGCGCCCACGTTGAGGGTTACCTGGACGCCATGGCCGTGGCGAAGTTCCACATGGCCAATGTCGCTCGCGCGATGCGGTCCGCAAGGCGGTTGCTGCGCGGGCACCGGAACCACCAGGAAATCACGGTGGTTGGCGATCCGGGCGAAGAGATCGTGCGCGCCGCATTAAAGCACCGGGCGCAGTTGATCGCCATGGGCTCGCGTGGCCACGGCGCGTTGGGAAGCCTGGTCCTCGGCTCCGTCGTGCTGAAGGTCCTCGCACACTCACGCATTCCGGTGCTGGTGGTGCGTTGAGTGTCGCAACGGGGTCAATGCGAGACGATCACCGTTCAACCTCAAGCGTATGGGCGGTCACTCAGCGCGTCCGGTGCGAGAGCGCGCGCCAGGCGAGCCAGGAGTTCCGCCACCGCAGCCGTGACGTCCGTTGCGGACACGATGCCGACCAATCGGCGATGGCCATCCACCAGCGGGAGGTGTGCGACGGAACCGTTTTCCAACGCCCGCACGATGTCGGCCAGCGAGGCATCCGCTCGGCAGACGACGGCCGGCTGCGACATCACCTCGATTGCGCAGAGAGACTGCTCCGGCGCATCGAGACATAGCGTGTGGGTTACCAGGTCATGCTCGCAGATGACGCCCAGGGGCACCTTGCGAGCGTCCACGATGGTGATGCACGAGACCTGGTGGACAAGCATCATTTGAGCGATGTCGCGTACCAGCGTACGGGGAGGCGCCGTGATCACGTGGGTTCGTCCGATATCGATAGCGCGCATGGGAGTGCCTCACGCTGAAAGGGAATGCGGAAGGGTTGGCACGGCCTCCGTCGTCAAAAGTACGGCAAGCGCAGCCGATGCGACGCGTGCCGCTGCGCCGTCTGAGCGACTCGTTACTGCGATAGGAACCGCGCCGCCCAGCACGATGCCCGCTGCGATGCCGTCAGCAAGCAAGACCAGCTCCTTCGCGAGCAGGTTGCCTGCCTCGAGATCCGGCGCGATCAAGACGTTGGCCCGACCGGCCACAGCCGGCGGCAGGTGTTTCGCGTGTGCGGCCGACGGGCTGATTGCGGCGTCCAGCGCTAGCGGGCCATCCACCGTCGCACCGATGATCTGTCCACGCCCTGCCATCTTCGCCAGCGCGGCAGCCTCCACTGTCGCGGGCATCGCGGCATGTACGGTTTCAACCGCGGCCAAAATCGCGACCCTCGGATGCTGGATGCCGATGGCCATGGCCAGGTCGATCGCGTTCTGGCAGATGGCACGCTTCTCCTCGAGACCTGGCCTGACATTCAGGGCGCCGTCGCTGACGATCAGTGGATGGGCGTAGCCGGGGGCATCGATCGCAAAGGCGTGGGACATCCGCTTGCCGATACGCATGTGGGCCCGCGGGCTCAGGAAGACGCGCATCATCTCCGCCGTATGCATATCGCCCTTCATCAACGCGCGAACTTCCCCGGCCTTCGCCGCCGCACCCGCGTCCATGGCGGCGGCAACGGCCGTCGATGATGGGTGGATCGTGATGCCATCAAGCGAGCGGTCGAGCTCGGAGGCCACGTCGCGAATGCGGTCCGCGGGCCCGAAAAGTACGGGGTCGATGAGGCCAAGGGCCGCTGCTTCAAGTGCGCCGTGAAGCGAGAGGGTGTCGCAGGGATACACGATCCCCATGGGAATTGCAGGTCGGGCATAGCAACTGGCCAGGAGCCGCTGGAACCGGTGGTGGGCATGGGGCTCATTCACTGCATGCTCGCTCTCTATGACCACGACGCGCCTCTCCCGCAACCAGGTAGGCCAAGGCTATGGCGTGCGGCGCGGCGCAACTTGATGCAAGTCAAGGCGATCGTCCCGGGCCAGCTCATGCTCGGGTTGCCAGGTCACCAAAAGTGGCACGCATCGCGGCGGGTTGGTCACGGCAGGATCGTTGGGCATCGGCCCATTCACAGTCTGAGGAGATTTCATCATGCTTACTCATCATCGTCTCCGTGTCGCTTCGTCCTGCTTCCTGCTGGCAGCTCTTGCTGGCTGCAATGGATACGTCAAAAAAGCTGACTTCGACGCAAGGGTCGCCGAGTTGCGCGCTGCCGACCAAAAGCAACAGCAGGAGATCGACAGCCTTTCTGAGCAGATGCGACAGCGCTTCGCAGACTACGACGCGAAGATCGCGCTGATGAAGGGACGCATCCGCGTCGACGCCATGGCGCACTTCGCCTTCAACGATGCCACGCTGCGGGAGGAAGACAAACCGCTCCTTGACGATTTCACCAAGGTCGTTTCCGGTAACTTTCCCAATGCCGTGGTGACCGTGGAAGGCTTTGCGGACGCAGCCGGAAGCCGGGCCCACAACCTCCGGCTCGGGCGTGCACGTGCAAACGTGGTGCGCGACTACCTCGTATCCACGGGGCTATCTGCGGGCAGCGTCAAGGCCGTCAGCTATGGCAAGGCCAGGGACCGCCAGGTCCTGGAGGACAAGTGGGGAGACGGAGCAGAAGCTAACCGGCGCGTGACGCTAGTGATCGACTATGCCGGAACGCCTGCAGCGCCGGGTGGCGGGTGAGCTGCCAGACGCCCATGCACCAACGGCCGCGCTGGGGCTTATAGGGATCTCCCTCATGACAGTGGCGGTACTTCGGTTCCGGGCACACGCGGATTGATCTCCGCAGCCCCGGGCACCTCTGTCGAAAGGCGCTGATACACAGGGCGCTTGATTACCTCGATGAAGGCGACATACAGGAGCGAGATAGAGAGGATGGCCGCAACCAACGGCAAAGGAAGGGGCACGAAATTCATGAGTCGGGCGCCTGGCGAGTATGGAAGCGCGAGGGCAATGCCGCTGACAAGGCATACACCCCACGCCAGGAAGCGGCCAGGTCGGCTCCGGTAGAAGGGACGATACGTACGGAGGACAGGCAGGACCCATAGCTCGGTGAGAAGGGATTCGACGAACCATCCCGTGCGGAAGACGTCATGGTTATTCCCCGACATGTGGAGGAGTGCCGCGAATGTCAGCAAGTCGAAGATGGTGCTACTCAAGCCGAATGTAAACATGGAGCGGCGTATCAAGCCGATATCCCAACGGTGCGGTGTGCGCTCCCACTGCCGATCGACGCGATCACCTGCTATGCCCATGCTTGGCACGTCGCCAAGGAAATTGTTAAGAAGAACCTGTTTCGCCAGCAGGGGCAAGAACGGCAGATAGATCGCCGCCAGAGCCATGCTGATCATGTTGCCGAAGTTGCTACTGGTCGCGATGAAGATGTATTTGATGGTGTTTACGAACGTATGCCTTCCTTCGTCGATGCCACGGCGCAGCACATCGAGGTCGTGCCGGAGTAGCACGAAGTCCGCGGCCTCCTTGGCCACGTCGGCGGCGGTATCGACGGAGATTCCCACATCGGCGGCGTGCAAGGCTGGTGCATCATTGATACCGTCCCCGAGGTAGCCCGTCACGTGGCCCGTTCTGCGAAGGGCCTGGATAATGCGCTCCTTCTGGTTCGGTTCGATTTCGGCGAACACGCTGGTCGCATTGGCGCGCTGCCATAGCGCCTCGTCGCCCATCTGCCGCAAGTCCTCGCCCGTCAGAAGCGCGTCCACCTGCATGCCGATAGCCCCGGCGACATGGGAGGCCACGAAACGGTTATCTCCCGTGATCATTTTCACCGACACACCCAGGTGGCCAAGTTCGTGAAGCGTGGTCGCAGCCTGTGGTTCCGGTGGATCGAAGAAAAGAAGGAATCCTGCGAAGGTCATATTGCACTCATCGCTGACATCGTAGTGATCCTGGACAGGTACAGGTCTCTCCGCGATGGCGAGCACCCGGAAGCCCGCCTTGCTCCACTCGACAAACCGTCGCATCAAGCCGGCCTGGACCAACGGGTCCAGTGCGACACATTCGTTCCCGGTATCAAGGCGCGAGCAGATGGCGAGGACGTCGGCGACCGCACCCTTCGTGACCAGCCGGACCTCCGAACCTGACGGATCCGCAAAGGCCACACTTAGACGCCGGCGCTGGAAATCGTAGGGAATTTCATCGACCTTCACAGCCGCGATACAGGTTGCGTTCGGCGAGGCCCCGCTAGCCAGGATGGCGTCGTCGAGCGGATTTCGCATGCCGGATTGGAGCTGAGCATTGATCATGGCGAGTCGAAGCACATTGCCGGAGTGTTCACCTTCGGGATTCACGCAGCTGTCCAATCCAACCACGCCGCGCGTCAGCGTGCCCGTCTTGTCCGTGCATAACACGTCCATGCAGCCGAGGTTCTCGATGGCATTGAGTCGCTTCACGATCACTCCCTCCCGCGCCATGGCCCTCGCGCCGTGCGACAAGGTAATGGTCAGGATGGCGGGTAGCAGCTCGGGGGAGAGCCCGACGGCGAGGGCCGCGGCGAACAGAAGCGTATCGATCGTCGGCCGATGCAGGAGGATGTTTCCCGCGAGCACGACGACGACCACGCTCAGCATCATGCGTATGAGGAAGCCGCCAAATCGGCGCAGGCCCCGCTCGAACTCAGATTCGGGTGAGCGCAGTCGCAGCCTGCCAGCGATGCTTCCAAACGCCGTCGTGGAACCGGTATCGACGACGACGGCGCGTGCCCAGCCGCTACGCACCGACGTCCCCATGAATACGCAATTGGCGCGCTCCGCGAGGCCACTATTCCCAGCGGCGAGACCCTCGGCCTTCTGAACCGGCAAGCTTTCACCGGTGAGTATCGCCTGATCGACGTAACAGTCGCGCGACGCGATGAGCAGTGCATCGGCGGCGACCAGCGTACCCGCAGTGAGCTCCAGAACGTCGCCTGGAACCACCTCTTCCGAGGGAACCGAAAGCACCTTTCCGTCGCGCAGCACATCGGCGTTGACACCGACGCGACGGCGTAGCGCCTCCATCGCCAGCGACGCCCGATATTCCTGGATGAAACTGAGGGCTGCAGTGAGGATCACTATACCGAGCACGATGACGGCATCCGCCCATTCGCGTGCAACTGATGAGATTGCGGCCGCAGCGATCAGGATGAGTACAAGTGGACTGCTGAAACGGCTCGCGAGAAGTCGTACGAACGGGTGGCCGCGACGGGGTGCGAGCGTATTCCGCCCATGCTCTGCGAGGCGCGCAGCCGCCACGGTGCTGGCAAGGCCTTCTGACCCGGCTTCCAGCAGGCCGAGCACTTCGGTACCAGGTCGTGCCCAGTATCGTTCGATTCGCTGCATTGGATGGACCTCACAGCCGCCGAACGTCTGTTCTAGGAGCCCGGGATTCCCCATGTCTTGACTTGCATCAACGTGTCTTCATCGCGCCGCATCCATCATTGGCTCCAGCGCTGCCGGTTGGAGCCAGACATGTATAAGCACATCCTCCTTCTCGTTCCGAACCGGGAGCCGGTGACGCCTGTCGTTGCACGGTGCCTACGCTTCGCGGCAACCATGGGCGCACGCGTGACTGCCATGTTCGTCACGCTGACGCCGCCTGCGGCAGATCCGGTCGATGCTGACGACGAGGCTGAAGGCCGTGTTTATCATCTCGATGCCTGCGTCGGCGCCGCGCGCCGTGAGGCGCAGCGCAGCGGAGTATCCATCCAGTGTCTGCAGGTAGCTGGAAGTGCCGCCGAGGACGTCATCGTACGTCGCGCGGAAATGCTCGGTTGCGATCTGATCGTCGCAGCTCGAGGGAGCGATCGCCACGACCCGGCGTGGAAGTCGATGCGCCAGCTTATCGATGTCTCGCGGTTGCCCGTGCTTGCGATCGGCGACTGGCCGCACAGCAGTTGGCCGTAAGAAAGCTCATCAAGCTGTCCACTGTCTCGAGGGCCGCGCTGTAGTAGACGAAGCGCCCGTCCCGCCGGCTCGTGACCAGGCCCGCATGGAGCAGTTCTTTCAGGTGAAACGACAGTGTTGCGCTCGGGACGCCGAGGGCCTCGCCAACTGCGCCGGCCGGAAGCCCGTCTGGAGCATGCTCAACCAACAATCGATAGATGGCCAGCCGACTCTCCTGGGCCAGGGCGCCGAAGGCCTTCAGGGCATCCGGGGTCGTCATCGGGGGCGGGGCAATCGCGGGCATGGGGACAGGATAGACGGCAGGGGTGGTCTGGATGCTACTCTCTCGACACGAATTCGAGATTTCCAGAATTATAGAACTATAGACCTGAAAAGCCATGACCCAGGATCTTCCCCACCTGACCCACAGCCTCGCTGCCCCGCAGAAGGACCGCCTGGTGCATGCCGAAGACCGGGGCCACCCGCCTCGGATCCTCCTGCTCTACGGTTCCCTGCGGCCACAATCCTTCAGCCGCAAGCTGGCCCTGGAGGCCGAACACATTCTTCGACACCTCGGCGCAGAGACCCGGGTATTCGACCCTGCGGACTTGCCCATGCTCGACAGCGTTCCGCCGGACCACCCGAAGGTTCAGGAGCTGCGTGCCCTCTCGCGGTGGTCGGAGGGTCAGGTATGGATCAGCCCCGAGCGGCACGGAACGATCACGGGCGTGTTCAAGAACCAGATTGACTGGCTGCCGCTGGAAGAGGGGAGCGTCCGGCCAACACAGGGTCGCACCCTGGCCGTGCTGCAGGTCTGCGGTGGGTCTCAGAGTTTCAACGTGGTCAACACGCTAAGGGTGCTGGGCCGGTGGATGAGGATGGTGGCCATCCCCAACCAGTCCTCAGTGCCCAAGGCCTGGCAGGAGTTCGATGCGGCGGGCCGGATGAGGCCGTCTCCATTTTATGATCGGGTAGTGGACGTCATGGAGGAGCTGATCAAGTTCACCTACCTCGTTCGCGCACGCTCCGACTACCTGACGGACCGCTACAGCGAACGGAAAGGCGCCGCGGAAGCCGCGGCCCTTGCCGAGGCGGCCGCGGTCGTTGAGCACCCTGTCCGTTCCGAGCAGGCCTGACGAGATGGAAGCAACGATCTACCACAACCCCGGCTGCGGGACGTCGCGAAATACCCTTGCCCTCCTCCGCCACCTGGGCATCGAGCCACGAGTGATCGAGTACCTCGCCACGCCGCCCGACCGGGCTACGCTGGTCGGGCTGATCACTTCCGCCGGCCTGAGCGTGCGGCAAGCTGCTCGCGAGAAAGGCACGCCGTTCTCTGAACTCGGCCTGGGCGATCCCGCGGTTACCGACGACCAGATCCTGGACGCCATGCTGGCCCATCCCATCCTGATCAACCGGCCGTTTGTGGTGACCTCTTACGGCACGCGGCTGTGCCGGCCTTCCGAGGTAGTGCTGGAGATAACACCACCGCTTATGTCTCCTTTCGTCAAAGAAGATGGGGAAATGGTCAGCCCGTGATCTCTTTGGGTTCACGGGTTGCGTCTAGCCGTACCGAGGACGGTGAGGCTGTCCGGTGGGGGAAACGGTTCGTTTAAGCGTACGCGGTTAGGTATTGAAACCTTGCGCGACACTTGGGCAGAATCGCAATTCCTGTGCTCTGGCCAGGATTGGCCAAATTATGCGAGACGAGATCGGCCAAACTTTGAGAGATCGCGCAGCATTCGTGTGCGTTCAAGCATAGTTTGGGTCCACTGACCCAACCATAGCTTGGCCGGACGGTGGCGTGATCGTCGGCATGCCCGCTCCGATCCTCACCACCGGCTGATGCGGGTCGGACCACTTCAAACGAGATTGCGGCGGGAACAGCAGGTGGAAGCACGAACGCTCTCTTAGAGCAAGCCTGACGTTATACCCGCGGCGTCGAAAATCCGCCCCCCCCCTACACACGCGCCGCGGCCTCGCGAAACGATCGTCAAGGAGACGGCCCTCGAGCAATCAGGGATCGAGGGACTGCCTCCGTTCGCTCGACTTAGGTGTTCCGGCAGCTGCGTTACCGCTGACCCGAGGTGTGATCCTTCGCCTTTACGGACTGAGCACCCATTCGCCAGGGGCACTGCACGCCTGCGGGCCCGATGAAATCGAACGTCTGCTCGGCGCGCCAGGGGTCAAACTCTACGATGCCGCAACGCTCGCCATTGTAGTTCGGGAGAACGCGATCGATTGATGGCTTCACAGAAGATGTGGTGACGCGGTCTATCTGGAGGGCACCGTATCTTATTGACCGAGCCGCTCGTGAAATATGCGCGGCACAACCTCTACATACCGCCCCGGCTCGGCCGACCACTCTAGAAAGAAAACGAGAGAAGGAGCGACGGGCCGCCGCAGGCTCATGCCGGTGTAACGGCTGGTCTCTCATTCGAAGTAAAAATTGATAAGATTCGTCCATTGGGCGAAGGAGCGCCGCGTTCGGCGCCATGGGGGAGTCATGGGGATGGACTATCGCCGGCATATTTTAGCGTTGACGGCCGACCAGCTTGAAAGCTTTGTTCGTGATTGGGTTTGCTTCCACGCGGCTGCCTACTTCAAGGTAGAAAAGTTTAGTGGCGCAGGCGACCGCGGAAGGGATGTGGTCGGCTTTGTAACAAAGGCTCTGCATGAGGGTGACTGGGATAATTACCAGTGCAAGCAGTTTTCTTCGACGCTTCCGAAAGATAAGGCCTTCCACGAAATAGGGAAGGTCCTTTACTACGCAAGCCAAGGCGAATTCACCGCACCTCGCGAATTTAAATTCGTGGCGCCAAAAGGCGTTAATCGTCGGCTTGAAGAGCTGCTCTTCAAGCCGACGGAATTCAAGCAAGCCTTACTCCATGGGTGGGTGGAGTACTGCCAAAGCACCATCGTTTCTGGAAAGAGCATACCCCTGACGCCTGAGCTCCGCGAGTTCATACTCGGCTACGACTTTTCCAGCATCAGCAGGATAAACTTGGACGAGCTTCTGGCAAGTTCAGCAGCCGGCCCGACCCTGTATAAATGGTTCGGAGCAGATCCCGGACCAGCCCCCGTTGGAACGGCACCTGGAAAGGTTAGCCTGGCGGAACTTCCATACATAGGCCAGCTGATCGCTGCGTACGTCGAGCGCGGAGGCACACCGATTGCAGATGCGAACGCGGCCTTATGCCACCCCATTTACGGGCAACATCTCACACGCCAACGCGAGCGATTCTACGACGCTGACGCTTTCATGCGCTTCTACCGTGACAATACCGATCCGGAAACCGTCGCTACCTTTGAAAGCGACGTATATCACGGCGTGATCGATGTTTGCGAGGGACGTCATGACGACGCGCTAGCACGTTCCGACGCTGTAATGATCCAAGCCGCAAGCGTATCGGCAAGCGGCGTCCTTGGAAAGCACGCGCGCGTTGCATCGAAGCAAGGGATTTGCCATCACTTTGCTAACGAGGCAGCGCCAAGGCTCACATGGAGCAAGCCATGACAGATCTACGTCCGAAGCTTTTCAACTCGACGATAGAGACCGGCGTTAGATCGGTTCTGCTGCTCAACGCTGCATTTCCTAATACATATGACGTCACTGCGATCACTTGGTTCGACCACCTTATCGTGCACACTGGCGACATCGGTGGGCCAACGAGCCTCCATCCGGATGTTCCCCAGCGAAGCGGTGAGCTGCTCGTTCGCAGGCGACTGGTAGAGGAAGGCCTTTCGATGATGCGCCGCCTTCATCTCGTTGATTTCGTCCCGAACGGGAGCGCAGGCCTGCTTTACAGGGCGAGCGAAGAGGCAGGCGGCATCGTTGAGCTGCTCAGCACCCCCTATGCAATTGCGCTCAAAGAACGAGCATCCTGGATGGCTAATCACGTCCTAACCCGAACTCGAGACGATGTCGAGAAGCTCGTCGCGTCTCGCGTCGGCCGATGGAATATCGAATTTAGAAGTAACGGGTCTAACAACATGGAGAGCGGCAATGACTAAAGGAATCATCGTAGATAGGCTCTCCTTCACCGGCCCTGGAAAGCTGGCCAAGTCGTTGAAATTCGGCGGCAAACTAACGCTTATCTGGGGTGCTTCTAACACTGGCAAGTCGTTCAGCGTAGAAGCCATTGACTTTATGCTTGGAGCGAAAGACGCCCCGGAGCCGATAGCGGAAAGCGCTGGCTACGACAGTTGCTGGCTCGAACTCACCCTGCCAGAACTAGGTGAAGTTACGTTATCGCGTAGCCTGAGCGGTGGTCCGTTCGCACTCTACTCTGGGCACGGGATTGACCGGGGTTTGAGTGCACCCGAACGCATCTTGGCCGCTAAGCACGATGCGTTCGCGGAAGGCAATCTCTCAGCCCTTTTGCTGAGTGAAATCGGCCTCCGGGGAAAACTGATCGCGACCAACTCCTATGGTCAAAAGCGTCCACTGAGCTTCCGCGACCTAGCCAGAGCTTACCTCGGCAGCGAGACAGGTATTCTTAGCTCGTCTTCGCCCATTGAAGGCGGGCAGAAGACACAGGCCACGGCCGAACGTAGCGTCTTTCGCCTACTGTTAACAGGCGTGGACGACTCGTCCATCATCTCGGTCGATGATCCCAAGAAATTCAATGCCGGGAAATCTGTTCGGCTCGAACTTGTTGATGAGATGCTGTCCGAGCTTGCCGCAGAGATCGGGTCCGATCCCACGGATGCTCTAGAGCTCAATGCGCAGCTGGCTCTAGTCGAGACATCCATCAACGAGGTCAACAAAGACAGTGGCGTACTCCAAACGTCAATCCGAGAGCTTCTTCAAGAAAAGCAAACACTTTCCCGGTCGATTCCAAGTACCGCGTCGCGCTTAGACGAGGTCATGGTGCACTTGGATCGCTTCTCTCAGCTACAAGATATCTATCGTTCTGATATCGCTAGACTTGAGTCGCTCGAAGAAGCAGGCTTTCTGCTCAGTCTGACCTCTGCTCGCGACTGCCCACTCTGTGGCGCGGCCCCTAGCTCTCAGCACCATGCTTCTGACCATCAGGAGATTACCCTGGTACAAAGCGCTGCTGTGATAGAGATTGATAAGATTCGGACGCAAGCCAAGGAACTGTCGGGTGTAACGGCAGCACTCCTGCAGGAGAAGATCACTCTATCTAAGCAATTCCCGATCCTCCAACAGCGCTTGGAAAAACTAGAGGAAGAAATCGCACTCCTTCTTCCGCAGGCATCAAGCCATCAGGCGGACATGGCAGGTTTTATTCTCGTACGCGATCAGATCAAACGGAGTCTAGGGTTACTGGCGCGGCGCGAGGATCTCCTTGAGCGGCGCGCTAGGTATGAGGAGGCAACCGGCGGGAAGAAAGCCGACCGCCCTGTCTTGGCGATGGCGACGTCAGTTGCTCACGAATTTTCGCTGGTCGTAAGTGACGTACTTGAGAAATGGGGCTTCCCCGGCATGCGCCATGTCTCCTTTGACGATCGCAAGTTCGATCTTAGTATCGACGGGAAACGAAGGTCTGCGAACGGCAAAGGTGTCCGAGCCGTTACGCACGCCGCATTTAAGGTCGCGCTACTCTTGTACTGCAAGGAACGCAACCTGCCTCATCCTGGCTTCGTTATTCTCGACACGCCTCTCCTTACGTATCGCGATCCATTAAAGAAGTCTAAACATGGTGAGCTCACTGCCGACGAAGTCGAACTAGCGAAGACGTCGCTAAAGGATCGATTCTTTGAACATTTAGGCACACTTCGAGATGATGCGCAGATCATCGTATTTGAGAACGTAGATCCGCCTGCCGCCTTGCCTAGACAGACTCGTGTCGAAAGGTTCTCAGCGAATGATGGTCGGCGCGGCTTATTCTGATATCGAGTGCGATAGGTCCATGTCGTCAACGGCACGTACGTCGCTCTGTCGACCCACCTGTCCCGCGCCAGTCACATTGGCGACCGTTCGATTCTTGCCAAGGAGTTTGGAGTAAGCGAGCAGGCAATGTACATCCGCTCGCAGACACTTAATTGTTGGAAGTTTTTTACCTCTGAGTCTCGGCCCTAACGCCAATTCCTCCATGACCTCACTTGGTCATCGGTTGCGACGACAGGACATCCAACCCGCTTAACAGCTTCCGGGCTCTTCCTGAGGCTACTGGAGTGACGATGGCAACGAAGCCTGAGTTGTTCATAGTTGAGTCGCTCGATCTTGATGACGAAGAAAATGGGCGGCAAGAAGGCCAGATCATTGCAGGGATGCTTCGCCTCTCCGGAAAGGTAGACACCCAGTACTACTACATTCGAACAGAGCGCGAACTGGATGAGATCATCAAGCTCTTCGTGGCTAGCAAGTATCGATACCTTCACATCTCCTGCCACGCGAATCGTGCGGGAATGGCCACAACATTTGACTCCATCTCGTACAGGTCATTGAGCGAGAAATTAACCGGCATATTGCGCGGCAGGCGTATCTTCGTCTCGGCGTGCCAAATGGCCAACAATGAACTGGCGTCGGGGCTACTTAAAGATACTGGGTGTTATTCGCTCGTCGGGCCACACGATGAGATCGCGTTCGACGATTCAGCGGCATTTTGGGTGGCGTTCTACCATCTTATGTTCAAGATTGACGATCACAAGATGAAACATCGTGACGTCGAGGCGTGCGTCGATAAGCTGTCAACGTTGTTCGAGGTGCCGATAAACTATTTTCGAGCCACCGACACACCTAGAGGCTTCAAGAAGCGAACGCTGCAGATAGCTTGATTAGATTGAGATACAACCTATCGCTTAGAGCGACGCTCCCACATTCGACGTTTGCTTCTGTCGACGAACACGAGTACTTCGAGTACGAATCATGATTTTTCCGTCTAAACGCCCCGCTTGAAGAATCGCAATTACTCTAGGGGATTTTTGCGTCCGGACGAGTCCTTTAGTCGTGCTCGCTCGCTTCAGCGTTTTGCTAGGCTCAATGCCATAGCCTGCATGCGACCGTCGGTCGGCCGCAAGCCGCGCATAGGCACCTTTACTAGGGGGAGATAATGGCAGTTGTTAAGCGCACCATAGGTGAACGTGCTACCAAAAAGGCAACGGAGAAAAACACTCGTGTAGCCAAGAAGTCACCAGCAGCAAAGAAGGCGGCTCTAACGAACAAGGAGGCTCTAGCCAAGACACCTGGTGCAGTGAAGAAAGCATCTTCGGCCAAGAAGTCGGCCGTAGCCAAAAAGCGACCGGCGGTAGAGAAGAAGGAGGGCAAAGCCTCCACCAAAGCCGCCGCGCCGAGAAAGGCAGCCGCCAAGAAGGCCGGTAAAAAATCGGCCGCAAAGAGCGGCGCGCGGAAACTCAAGTCTGCAAGTGGCTCGGGAAATGGCGGCGGCCCTAGGAGGATGTCATGAGTTTGCTCCTCAGCGAAGCTTGGGACCGGAGCAACTATGCAACAGGTAAGGCAAGCGACATCGCTCGCCAGCTCGCGTTGGCGGGCGTTGCAGTTATCTGGCTTTTTAAGACGACAGACGCTTCAAAGCCCATCGCGGAGAACATGGTTTTTCCGCTTTGGCTATTTCTCGTGTCGCTTCTGCTCGACTTGCTGCAATACATCGTCGCAGGCATAACCTGGGCCGCCTTCAGCCGACTGCGCGAGCGACAGCACAGGTCTTCCGCAGGAACGACCAAGATCAAGGACTCGCATAGTTGCATCAATGTCCCAGCGTGGACGCTTTGGACTGCGAAGATGCTGGCCATGACCTATGGCTATTGGGAGTTGCTATTGAGCCTCAAGCCCATCATAGGTTCCGCGTGGTCCTGACGTGCCATTCAGTGATTGCGATCCTTGCGTGTCGTTTCGACTTGCTCCTTAGCCTGATGTGAAGGTTGCCCCCGGATCCGGGGGCGCCGCCCAACGGTCACATCTCCGCGACCGGGGAGGGAACACACAGTTTCAACCGCGACGATGAGCCCGCCGAGCCCACTCCGCCTTAGTCGCGATTGGGCGGACCCTCCACACGACGCATAACCGTGCGCGACTTCTGGCATCACCGATCGATACTCGCAGGTGATTCGTCCCATGGGTCTGTCCCACGTCACAGCGTCATTCTCGCCCGTGTCAGTCCGTAACAGCGCATTCGTGTTCATCATCTGAACGCAGTGAAACATCTTTGTCATTCACCCGACCTACGTTGGATTGCTCGACAGGCAACCAACGATAATTCCCATGGACAATTCCCGACGCCGTTTTCTGGGCGTCGCCGGTGGGTTTGCCGGCGCATGCGTCTTCATCGATACCTTGCGGGTAGCCCAGGCAATGGATATGCCAATGGCCATGCCAATGAAGCGACGCATGGCCATGCCAGGCCTGGCCGCGCCGAACGTGCCGCTGGTGAACCCGGTAACCGTGGCTAAATTCGTCGATGTCCTGCCCGTGCCACCGATCGCCCAGCCCACCGGCAAGCGTACCCACGCCGCATTCGGT
>NZ_JBQCFT010000116.1:0-13086 GCF_051958795.1 Luteibacter sp.
CCCAAGGAACCGCCGAAGGAGACGGCGCCTGCCGAAAACGAGGCGCCGCCACCGCCGGCGCCGGCGCCATCGCAGCTGTTCGGCCGCGATGGCCAGGTGCATCTCGCGCCGCAGACGGGCCAGGCCCCGGCGACCCAGGCCGACTTCGTGTCGCGCAAGCCCACGGACGATGCCGGCGTCATGACGCACAAGGGCCCGGTCACGTACAAGGAAACCCGTTTCGCGAAGGATTGGACGCCGGAGAACGAAAACGTCCTCAACGGCGGCATCCGCAAGGCGATGGAAGCCACCACGCTGAAGAAGCAGGTGAACGTCGGTGGCACCCGGATCAACTGCGCCACGGTGTTCTTCGTGTTGCCTGTCGGCTGCCGTGGCGAAGACCCGCCCAAGCCGCCACCGAAGTCCGCGGATGGCCGCCTGAGCATGGCACCGGCCCATGCACTCGCCGATGGACCCGACGTGGTGAAGCCGCCGACCGAGGCCGAATGCATCGCCGCGTTCCGCGCCGACAAGCCCTTGCCGCAAGGTTGCCCGACCGACGTCCCGCAAAAAGCGATCGACCTGGACAAGGCCGAACAGGAACGCCGCACCGGAAAGTAGGAGCCCACCCTGTGGGCGACATCTTTCGCGACAGCCCCCAAGCCATGGGCCCTCTTCACACCCGCGATTGTGCAGCGCACGCGCAGCATGGACACTAGCGCCCGATGCCTACCCATTACACACCGGACAGCGAGCGCGAGGCCGGCGAGCCTGCCTTGCCCATGTCGCCGCGCGACGCGGCGATGCAGGCGCTCGTCTATCGCCGCCAGCTGCGCCAGAAGCCGAGCCCGAGCCTGCGGCGGATCGTCGGCTGGGTGGGTACGCTCATCATCCACATGGTGTTCCTGTTCGGGATGATCCTGGGGCCGGCTTACAACACCCTGCCGCCCCCGCCGGAACCGGAGAACCCCGACGCACTCCAGGTGCGCCTGATCGACAAGCCACCGCCGCCGGTCCCGCCCGTGCGCGGCACGCCATCGAAGGCGCCCGTCGCGAAGGCGAAGAAGGCCAGCAGCAAGGCTGTCGCCAGCCGTGCCTCGCGCGGATCGCACGCGGCCGCCGTCGCGTCCGCGAACAAGGCGTTGCCCGCCATCGCCGTGCCCGCCGCACCGCCACCGCAGGTGAAGCCCGATGTGAAGCTCACCGCGCCGCCGCCCAGCATCCAGGCCGTCGCGGAGAAGCCGCTGGTGCAGCCGACCGCACCGCCGCCACAACCGGACCTGGAAAAGGTGCCGCTGCCGACGCCGGCGCCGCCGGACCTCGCGATGGAGACGCCCAAGCCAGAGGTCGTGCCACCACGTTTCCAGCCCGAACCCGTGCGCAAGGCGCAGGCCGAGGGCACGACGACAATGCCGCCACCGGCGTCGTTGTCGTTGCCGCCGGTCCCGACATCGCAGCCGGCCGTGACGCCGACGCCCCCGCAGATCACCGCGGAAAAGACGGCGCCGGTGCCGACCACCGCGCTGACCCTTGCCACGGTCCCGCGTCCCGAGGTGCAGGAGTCGTCCGCGCCGCCGACGCCGCAGGACACGCCGTTGCCGGCGATCTCGCAGGAGCCGACGGCACCGCCCGCACCCCAGGTCACCGCCGACGTGCCGCGCCCGGTACCGCCTAAGGTCGCGGTCGAAGCCGTGCGCGCACCCGCGGTCGAAGCGGAGGCGGAACTCGAAGCGATACCGCTGCCGGACGCCACCGCGCGGCCGAATGTCTCGGCACCGGTGGCCGATGTGTCGCGCCCGGCGTTGCAGGCACCCGCCGTGACGCCCGGCGCGATCCAGCTGCCGGTCGCCGGCATCGACACCGAGCCCGCGCCGCCCGGCCAGGCACCCGGCGACATCGCCTCGGGCGAAGCCTCGGCGCAGGCGCAGAACGAACAGGGCAAGGCGAACAACGATACGAGCGCATCGGCGAACGAAGGCGCGCCGGGTGCACCTTCCGCCGCCGGTGACGCGACGGCGGCGAACGCGGGCACCAACACGCCGGGCGCCAGTGCGGAAACGGGCAAGCCGGGCGCCGCGAAGGGCACCGACGAAGGCGAGCGGCTCACCGGCGCGAACGGTACCTCGCAGCGCTCCGACGGCGTCGAAGGCGGGCAGGGCGACAAGACGGGCCAGGTCGGCGCGTATGTCGAGCTGAAGCCGCGCGGCAATGTCGTGCCGCAGAACGGTGCGCGCGTGCATATCGATTACAAGGCGACGCGCTTCGACGATGCATGGACGCCGAAGGGCGAGAGCTCGGTCGATACGGCGTTGCGCCACGGGGTGGAGGCGACGACGGTGAAGTTCGCCGTGCCGCTTCCCCGCGGCGTACGCCTGAACTGCACCGCCGGTCCCGGCGTATCGGGCGGCGCCATGAAGCAGGCGATTTCCCTGTTCACGTTTGGCTGCGGTGGCGATCCGCCGCCGAAGCCGTCCGAGCCTGACAAGCTGGTGAAGAACCAGACGCTGACGTCGAAGCCGCTGGCGGAGAACCTGCCGCCCGCGAACGCGTCCACGGTCGCGGCCGTCGGCCAGCCCATCGACAACACGGCGTTCTGCACCACCGCGCGCGTCGCCGGTGGCCCGCTCCCGCCGGGTTGCGAGGCGTCGATCAAGATCAACGTCCAGGCCGCGCCGCAAGCCAGCGGCTCATGGGTCCCCGCAAGCGACCAGTTCAAGTAAGAGCATCGTTCGCAAGCTCACTCCCACAAAGCTTGCCGCAGCCTCGTGGGAGCGCGCTTGCGCGCGATTGCCCTAGCGAACCTCAGTCCCCGCAGCCATGTCATGCAACCCACGCCGCCGCGCATCAAACAGCGCGGGCAAAAGGATCACGGCCCACCCCACCAACGGCGCAAGCAACGCCACCTGCAGCGACGTCACGCGATAAAGCATCAACAGCAGCACAGGCAGCCCCGCGACCACGACACGCACCAGCCCACGTTTCACATCCACGGCACCGCCCTCACGCGACACCACGCGAATCTTCCACGGCCGCATGCCCAGCGTCTGCCCGCCGCGCGTCCACGAGAAGAAGAAATACGCGCCGACCACGAGACCCTGCAGCGGCTGGTACCACCACGCCACGATATGGCCCTTGCCGTCGGCCACCTGGCCGCCCGTGGCGATCTGCGCGATAAGCCCGACGACCATGACGATGGCCACCACGGCAAGCACGTCATAGATGATCGCCGCAAAGCGGCGCCAGGCAGGGGCGGGCAGGGGCATCGTGTTCATGCGGTCTCGCAGTGGTGTCCTCCGGCCATTATGGGTTTTCCCGGTGCGCTCGTGCGACCATCGGCGCATGACGGAACCGAGCACCGACCCCTCCGCCGCCGATGCGCGCCTTATCGATCGCTTCATCGAGCGGGTGTGGTCGGAAGACGGCCTCGCCGATCGCACGCTCGAGGCGTATCGCCGAGACCTCGCGCAGTTGTCGCGCTGGCTGGAGACGCGCGGCCATGGCCTGGCCAACGCCACCCGCGAAGACCTTTCCGCCTACCACGGCAGCCAGCCGGTATCGGTGCGCAGCATGGCGCGGCGGCAATCGGCGTTCCGGCGCTTCTACGCCCAGCTCGCCCGCGATGAAGGGAAGCAGGAAGACCCGACCCTGCTGATGCAGCGGCCGAAGATGCCGCGCGGTTTGCCCAAGGCCCTGGCCGAGCGCGAGATCGAGGCGCTCATCGTCGCGCCGGACCTCGCGACGCCACTCGGCCTGCGCGATCGCGCGATGCTCGAATTGATGTACTCCTCCGGGCTGCGCGTATCGGAACTCGTCGACCTGCCACTCTCGGGCCTCAACACCCGCCAGGGCGTGCTGCGCGTGACCGGCAAGGGCGGCAAGGACCGGCTGGTGCCGGTGGGCGAAGAGGCCCTGAACCACGTGGAGCGCTACATGGTGGAAGCGCGTCCCGGGCTGGCGAAAGGCCACGGCCAGCCGCTGGCGCTGTTCCTCACGAACCGTGGCGCCGCCATGACCCGCCAGCAGTTCTGGACGCTCGTCAAACGCTACGCCATGCAGGTGGGCATCCCGGGCAAACGTGTCTCACCGCACGTTTTGCGCCATTCGTTCGCTACGCATCTTCTCAACCATGGCGCCGACCTGCGCGCCCTGCAGATGCTTCTGGGCCACAGCGCGCTTAGCACCACGCAGATCTATACGCTGGTGGCGAAGGAAGGCCTGAAGCGTCTTCACGCCCAGCATCACCCCCGCGGCTAACCTGCCCGTGCCACAATCGGGGGAACCGATCGCGCGCCACGCGTTCCAAGCTGGGCTCGCGGAATCCCCCGGTACCCCATGGAGCCGTACCCGATGTTGAAGAAAATTTTCCCGGCGATCCTGGCTGGCGTGTTCGCCATGAGCGCGGCCGCCGCCGATGACACCAAGGCCGTGCGCGCCGCCATCGAGGGCCTCGGCCCCGGTATCAAGGTCGATAGCATCCAGCCCTCGCCGATGCCCGGTTTCTACCAGGTGGTGGCCTCGGGGCGCATGGTCTACGTCACCGCCGATGGCCGCTACATGCTCAACGGCAACCTGATCGACCTGAAGAACCAGACCGACCTGTCCGCCGCCAGCTGGGCCGCGACGCGCAAGGCCGAGCTGGCCAAGGTGCCCGCTTCCCAGCGCCTGATCTACGCGGCTACGAATCCCAGGCACACGGTTACCGTGTTCACCGACGTCGATTGCGGCTTCTGCCGCCAGCTGCACTCGCAGATCGACGAGTTCAACAAGAAGGGCATCACGGTCGAATACGTGTTCTGGCCGCGCGAAGGCGTCAAGACCACGGGCGGTAACGACACCCCGTCGTACACCAAGGCCGTCTCGGTCTGGTGCGCGTCCGACCGCAAGAACGCCTTCAACGAGGCGATGAAGGGCGGTTCGGTGAAGGCGGCCTCGTGCGCCAACCCGGTGAAGGATGAGTTCGAGCTGGGCGAGCGCCTGGGCGTGAACGGCACCCCTACCGTCGTGACCGAGAATGGCGACGTGGTGGGCGGCTACCTGAGCCCGGCCCAGTTGTTGAAGGCCGTGGAAGCCCCGGCTGGTACCACCGGCAAGGGCGGCTGAGCAACGCCCCATCTCGCGTAGGAGCCCACCCTGTGGGCGACGCCGTTCGCGCGGCGCCACAGGCCCTGCGGCTCCCCGGCGAAAGCTGTCGCCCACAGGGTGGGCTCCTACGGCATCCGGGTCGCCCCGGATGCTGTCCCGCAACATCATGTAGAATAGGCGTTTTCCTCCAGCGCCTTTTCCCCCCGCATGATCGCACTCGACGGGCAGAGCGCCCTCTCGCCGTTTCGCCTCGAACGCCTGAACGCCCACCTGGAGTCCCTGTACCACGGGGCCCGCGTGCAGGCGGCCTGGTTCGTGTATTTCGTGGATGCCGCCACGCCGCCGGAAGGCGACGCGCGGAGCCGCCTGCTGGCCGTGCTGGAAGCAAAGCCGGGTAACCCCGAGCCGGCCACCTTCTGGGTCGTGCCGCGCCTGGGCACCATCTCGCCCTGGTCGAGCAAGGCCACCGATATCCTGCACGGCGCCGGCTTCGCGGTGAACCGCGTGGAGCGTGGCGTGGCCTGGCAGGTCACCGGCCTGCCGCCGGCCACCGACCCCGCCTACGCCCAGGTCATGACGGCCTTCTGCGATCCCATGGTGCAGTCGCCGCTGGCACACCTGGCCGATGCCTCGGGCCTGTTCCTGGCCGGCACCCCGGGCGACCTGGGCCGCGTGGAACTGGGCGCCGATGCGCAGGCGGCCCTGGCCGACGCGAACAAGGCGCTGGGCCTGGCCCTGGCGGACGACGAGATCGACTACCTTGCGGATCGCTACGGCGAGATGGGCCGTGCGCCCACCGACGCCGAGCTGATGATGTTCGCCCAGGCGAACTCGGAGCATTGCCGGCACAAGGTGTTCAACGCCACGTGGACCCTGGACGGCAAGGAGCAGGAAGCTTCGCTGTTCGGCATGATCAAGAACACGCACAAGCACTCGCCGAAGTTCACCCTGTCCGCCTACAAGGACAACGCGGCGGTGGTCGAGGGTTACGAAGGCAGCCGCCTGTTCGTGAACCCCGACGACGGCGTGTTCCGCACGGTGAAGGAAAGCGCGCCGTACGCGATCAAGGTGGAAACGCATACCCACCCCCCGGCCATCGCGCCGTGGCCGGGTGCCGCCACCGGCTCCGGCGGTGAAATCCGCGATGAAGGCGCCACGGGCCGCGGCGGCAAGCCGAAGGCCGGCCTCACCGGTTTCTCGGTGTCGCACCTGCGCATCCCGGGCACGCCGCGTCCGTGGGAAACCCCGCGCCCGCTCCCGCCGCGCATGGCCAGCGCCTTTGAAATCATGCGCGATGGCCCGCTCGGCGCCGCCGCGTTCAACAACGAATTCGGCCGCCCGGCGCTCGGCGGTTACTTCCGCACCTTCGAACAGGAAACCGGCGAGAAGGGCATCCGCCGCGGCTACGACAAGCCGATCATGATCGCTGGCGGCCTGGCCGCCATCCGCGAGCAGCACGTACAGAAGCGCGACGTGCGCCCGGGCGACAAGGTCATCGTGCTCGGTGGCCCGGCCATGCTCATCGGCCTCGGCGGCGGTGCCGCTTCGTCGGTGTCGTCGGGCACCTCGAGCGCGGAACTCGATTTCGCCTCCGTGCAGCGCGACAACCCGGAAATGGAACGCCGCTGCCAGCAGGTGATCGACGCGTGCTGGGCGCGCGGCGAGAAGAACCCGATCGTCAGCATCCACGACGTGGGCGCGGGCGGTCTTTCCAACGCGATTCCCGAGATCCTCAACGACGCCGGCGTCGGCGGCATCATCGACCTGTCGAAGGTGCCCTCCGACGATCCGACGCTCTCGCCGATGCAGGTGTGGAGCAACGAATCGCAGGAGCGCTACGTCCTCGCGATCGGTCCGGAAGACATCGCCGAATTCGAAGCGTACTGCGCGCGCGAGCGTTGCCCGTTCGCCGTGGTCGGCGAAGCGACGGCGGATGCCCGCCTCATCGTCAGGGATCCGCGTCGCGACCTCACCGTGATCGACCTCGGCATGGATGTGCTGTTCGGCAAGCCGCCGCGCATGCACCGCGATGCGCAGCGCGTGAAGCCGCGCGTCGACCTGGTCGCCGACCTCACCGGCATGGGCATGGATGAAGCGCTGATGCGCGTCCTGCGCCTGCCGGCCGTGGGCAGCAAGAACTTCCTGATCACCATCGGCGATCGCACCGTCGGCGGCCTCAACGCACGCGACCAGATGATCGGCCCGTGGCAGGTGCCCGTCGCGGACGTCGCCGTGACCATGACCGACTTCGAAGGCTACACCGGCGAAGCGATGGCCATGGCCGAGCGTGCGCCGGTCGCGCTGCTCTCCAGCGCCGATGCCGCGCGCATGGCGGTGGGCGAAGCGATCCTCAACATGGCCGCGGCGCCGATCAAGCTGGAGGAGATCCGTCTCTCCGCCAACTGGATGGCCGCCGTGAACCACCCGGGTGAGGACGCCGCGCTGTTCGATGCGGTGCGCACTGTCGGCATGGAGCTCTGCCCCGAGCTGGATATCGCTATCCCGGTGGGCAAGGATTCGCTGCACATGCAGACCGTGTGGCAGGACGACAACGGCAAGAAGCAGAAGACCGTTTCCCCGGTGTCGCTCGTCATCACCGGCTTCGCCCGCGTCGATGACGTCCGCCGCGTCCTCACCCCGCAGCTCAAGCTGGACCGCGGTGACACCGACCTGTGGCTGATAGACCTCGGCGCGGGCCGTGACCGCCTTGGCGGCTCGGCGCTCACCCAGGTGTTCAACCGCGCTGGCGGCGTGCCGCCGGACCTCGATGACGCGAAGCGCCTGCGCTCGATGTTCGACCTGATCCAGGAAGCGAACCGCGCCGGCCTGCTGCTCGCCTACCACGACCGTTCCGACGGCGGCGCGATCGTCACGCTGCTGGAAATGGCCTTCGCCGGACGCTGCGGCCTCGAGATCAAGCTCGATGGCTGGGCCGACGCCACGCTGCGCGCGCTCTTCAACGAAGAGCTCGGCGGCGTCGTGCAGGTGGCCAGCGCGAACCGCGAGGCCTTCGAACAGCTGCTGGTGAAGCACAACCTCGCGGGCATGACCCACAACGTGGGCCGCCCGAAGGAAAAGCTCGGCATCAAGCTGCACCTGAACGGCGAAACCCCGTTCAAGTGGAACTGGACGGAGCTTTTCCGCGCCTGGAACGAAACCAGCCACGCGATGCAGCGCCTGCGTGACAACCCGCTCAGCGCGGACCAGGAAAGCGAGTGGCGCCTCGACGACGCCGATCCGGGCCTGTCGCCGAAGCTGACCTTCGACCCCGCCGAAGACATCGCCGCACCGTACATCGCGACCGGCGTGCGTCCGCGCGTCGCGATCCTGCGCGAGCAGGGCGTCAATGGCCAGGTCGAAATGGCGGCCGCGTTCACGCGCGCCGGCTTCGACGCCCTCGACGTGCACATGACCGACCTCGCCACCGGCCGCTACCACCTGAAGGACTTCCGCGGCCTCGCCGCCTGCGGTGGCTTCTCGTACGGTGACGTGCTCGGCGCGGGTCGTGGCTGGGCCACCTCGATCCTCTATAACGATGCGCTGCGCGAGCAGTTCGCCCGCTTCTTCGAAGACGGCTCGAAGTTCGCGCTGGGCGTGTGCAACGGCTGCCAGATGATGTCGCAGCTGAAGGACATCATCCCGGACGCGAAGCACTGGCCGCAGTTCCTGCGCAACCAGTCGGAGCAGTACGAAGCGCGCCTCGCCACGGTCGAGATCCTCGACTCCGGCAGCCTGTTCTTCCGCGGCATGGTGGGCTCGCGCCTGCCGGTGGCGGTGGCGCACGGCGAAGGCCGCGTCAGCTTCCCCAACGTGTGCAGCCCGTCGAAGAGCCACGGTGCCGCGCGTTTCGTGGATAACCGCGGCAAGCCGACCGAGCACTACCCGCTGAACCCGAACGGTTCGCCGGGTGGCCTCACGGCGTTCACCGCCGCGGATGGCCGCGTGCTGATCATGATGCCGCACCCCGAGCGCGTGTTCCGCAGCGCGCAGCTCAGCTGGCACCCGGAGCAGTGGGGTGAGGATTCGCCCTGGATGCGCATGTTCCGCAATGCGCGTGCCTGGGTGGGTTGAACAAGACGGGATGGGAAACCATGGCGCCGGCTGACCTCACCAGCATCGTCATCGTCCTGGCCGATAGCGGCCCGTTGACTCGCGATTGCGTCGAACACGCGCTCGCGAGCGACCGGCCGGTCGAGGTCATCCTGGTCGACAACGGCTCGGATGACGGCGTACCGGAGGCGCTGGATCGCGCGTACGCCGCGGATGATCGCGTGCGCGTGATTTACAACCGTGCGAACCTCGGTTTCGGCCCGGCGGTGAATCGCGGCGCCGCGACGGCGCGCGGCAAGTTGCTGCTCGTGCTCAACCCCGATTGCCTGATCGATCCCGACACGATCTCGCGGATGGCCGCGCACGTCGGGCCGCACACCGGCATCGTGGGTGCGCTGGTCCAGGATGCCGCGGGCCACATCGACCCCGCATCCCGGCGCCGCGATCCGCTGCTCGGCCGTGCCCTGGCCACGAAGCTCGGGCGCGCCGGCATCGATATCGGTGGGCCGTTGCCGACGGGCGCGGAGCCTGTCGAAGTGGTCTCGGGTGCCATCCTGCTGATGCCTCGCGGTGCCTTTGAAACGCTGGGTGGCTTCGACGAGTCGTTCTTCCTGCATTGCGAGGACATGGACCTGTGCCGCCGCGCGCGTGACATGGGTTACCAGGTGCTGCTCGCCGGCGACGTACGGGTCTTGCACCGCAAGGGCGGTTCCAGTCGCCACCGTCCGGTGTTCGTGAGCCGGCACAAGCACCGCAGCATGTTCCTCTGGTTCCGCCGGCATGATCCCGCGGCGAAGAACCCGCTGGTGCGCGCGGTCGTCTGGCTCGGCATCTGGGCTCATTTCCTGCTGAAGATTCCCGGCCAGCTCCTGCGGAAGCGCCGATGAGCGCGGCGTCGAAGGGGAGCGGCCTGGCCACGCTGGGCCTGCTGGCGGTGACCGCCATCTGGGGTTCGACCTTCGTGATGATCAAGGACGTCGTCGGGCGCATGCTGCCGATCGATTTCCTCGCCGTGCGCTTCGCGATCGCCGCCGTAGCGATGCTGCTGCTGTTCGCCGTGCCCGTGCGCCGGCTAGGCCGCGAGCAGACGCTGCGCGGCCTGGCGCTGGGCGTGCTCTATGGCGTCGCGCAGTGGCTGCAGACCGAGGGCCTGGCGCTGACCTCGCCCAGCGTCAGCGGCTTCGTCACGGGCATGTACGTGGTGTTTACCCCGTTCCTGGCCCTGGCGATCTTTCGCCAGCGTTTTCCGGCGAGTACGTGGATCGCGGTCGTGCTGGCCATGGTCGGACTCGGGATCCTCGCGCTCAACGGTTTTGCCGTCGACCTGGGCGTGCTGCTGACGCTCGCCTCCGCCGCGCTGTATGCGTTGCACATCGTCGGCCTCGGCCACTGGTCCCGCCCAGGCGATGCCTTCGGCATGTCGGCTATCCAGATGCTGGGCATCGCCGCGGTCTGCGTGCTGGCGACGTTACCGCACCACGGCCCCTCGCTCCCGCCGGACGGGAAGGCGTGGGTCTCGATCATTTACATGGCGCTGGTCGCCGGCGCCCTGGCGATGCTTGTGCAGACCTGGGCGCAGGCACACATGCCCGCGACGCGCGCGGCGATCGTCATGACCACCGAACCCGTCTTCGCGGCCGGCTTTGCCGTGGCATTGGGCGTGGATGCGCTGACGACGCGCATGGTGCTCGGCGGCGCGCTGGTGCTGGCCGCGATGTATATGGTGGAACTGGCGCCACGCTTCCGCCGCAAGAAACCCGCCGAAGCCCTGCACCACGAAGCCGGCTGACCCGTAGGAGCCCACCCTGTGGGCGACATCTTTCGCGATAACGCAACAAGGCCTGTCGCGGTATCGCGAACGGCGTCGCCCACAGGGTGGGCTCCTACGTTACTTCGCGCCTTTGTCAGTCGTGAACTTGTACGTCATCACGTTCTTGTACGTCTGCCCGGGCTCGAGCCGCGCCGAGCCGAAGTCCGGCTGGTTCGGCGTGTCGGGGAAGATCTGCGGTTCCAGCGCGAACGCATCGCCTTCGCGGTAGATGCCGCCCGCCTTGCCCGAGGTGGTGCCGTCGAGGAAGTTGCCGGAGTAGAACTGCAGGCCCGGTTGCGCCGACCACAGCGACATCACGCGGCCGCTCTTCGGATCGGTGACACGCGCGACTTCGCGCGGGGCAGGGGCTTCCTTCCGCGAGATCACCCAGTTGTGGTCGAACCCGCGGCCATACACCAGCTGCTGCTCGCTCGCCTTGCGCACGTCGCGGCCGATCGGCTTGGCCTTCCGGAAGTCGAAGTAGGTGCCGGCCACGCTGCGGACTTCGCCGGTGGGAATCGCGGTCGCGTCCGTCGGCAGGTACGCATCGCCGGCGATCATCAGCTTCTGGTCTTCGACGCTGCCGGAGCCCTCGCCCGCGAGGTTCCAGTAGGTGTGGTTGGTGATGTTGACGATGGTCGGCTTGTCGGTCGTCGCGGTGTATTCGATCGTCAGCTCGTTCTTGTCATTGATCGAGTACTTCGCCGTGGCGGTGAGCTGGCCAGGGTAGCCCTGGTCACCGTCGGGACTGACATAGGTCATCGTCACACTCGGGTTCGCCCCGGACTCGACCTTGTCGACGGTCCACACCACCTTATCGAAGCCAAGCTTGCCGCCGTGCAGGGAGTTCGGTCCGTCGTTGACCGGGACGGTGTACTCCTTGCCATCCAGCTTGAACTTGCCCTTGGCGATACGGTTCGCGTAGCGGCCCACGGTGTCACCGAAGTACTGCGGCTTCTCGAACGTGCCCTTCAGGTCCGGGTAGCCGAGCACGATATCGCCCGGCTTGCCGTTACGGTCCGGGACATCCAGCGCATAGAGCGCGGCACCCAGCGAGATGACCTTCGCAGTCATGCCCTTGCCGTTGGTCAGCGTGATAACCGTGACGTCCTTGCCGTCGGGCGTCGTCCCGAACGAGGCCTTGGTCGCGTCGCCGGCCGAGGCCGCCGATGCGGCGCCCAGCAGGATTGCCGTGGTCGTCACGGCCAGAAGCTTGCCCATCATCCACTCCCATTGTGGTCACCCCCGGGACGAGAGCATATTTGTCCGACAATTGACAAGCTGCGCTGCGTCAACGTCGCATGCGCAAACGTCGTTAGGATGGGCTAGCTGTTCAGGCGGGAAGGGGGCGCAATGGCACCGAAGATGGCGAATTCACGAAGCCTGCACGGGCAGGTTGTCGAGGAGATCGGCGAATCGATCGTGAGTGGCGTGCTGCGCCCGGGCGATCCGCTCCCTGGCGAAGCGCAGCTGGCCGCGCAGATGCAGGTCAGTCGCACCATCCTCCGCGAGGCGCTGAAAGTGCTGGCGGCGAAAGGCCTGATCGAGACGCGCCAGAAGACCGGCATGCGGGTGCGTGATGCGCGGTTCTGGAACCACCTGGATCCGCAGGTGCTCTCGTGGCGTTGCGCGTCCATGCCTACCGAGGATTTCGTCTCGAAGCTGGTGGAGATGCGCGCGATCATCGAGCCCGCCGCGTGCATGGCCGCCGCGCGCCGCCGTGAACCCGGGCAGCTTGAAGCGATCGGCGAGGCACTCGATGCGATGGAGACGGCCCCCGACCTGGACGCCTGGGCCGAGGCTGACCTGCGCTTCCACGAAGCGGTGCTTGCCGCGACGAACAACGAGTTGCTGAGCTCGCTGTTCGCGGTGATCGAAACAGCACTCGCCACGTTCTTCGTGATGTCCGCCCGTACGGCGAAGAACTTCAAGTACTCACTGCCGCAACATCGCGCCGTCTACGAAGCGATCCGTCGCCGCCGACCGAACGAAGCGGCCGGCGCGATGCGCTCGATGATCGACGACTCGCGCGCGAACATGCGCAAGGGCAAGCGCACCTGACGAAAGCTGTTGTGGGGGGGGGGGGGGGGGGGGGGGGGGGGGGGGGGGGGCGGGGCCCCGCCCCCCCCCCCCCCCCCCCCCCCCCGAGAGCCCCCCAACCCCCC
>NZ_JBQCFT010000117.1:0-4651 GCF_051958795.1 Luteibacter sp.
TCTTGGGGCCCACCCTCGAGGCGAGTTCCGCACAAGAGAGCGGCCGTAGGCCAATAAGTACATTTGCGCCGGAGGCGCACTCCTTTACGAACGCGGAGGACCTGTCTGAGCAGCGAGGGTGGGCCCCAAGGCCTCTTTCCAGAGACGTCCGAGCGCGAGGCGGCGCTAGCCGCTAAGAACACGCATTCGCGCCAGCGAATGAACCGATTGCATAGCGCGAGGCCGAAGGCGAGCCCGCACGTACACGCCATCGCGCGCAAGCGCGCTCCCACAGAGCGGACAAAAAAGGGCCGCTGGTCGGGAAGAGCCAGCGGCCTATCTGGGGAGATCTGGCGCCCGGGAGGTGAGCCTCACGGCTCGGGCACCTTATTATTGGTATGCGGTTTGAAGCGGCTGCTTAGAAGTCGTACGTGATACCGAAGCGAACGTAACGCGGCGTGCTGTAGTACGTGACGCGGCCGTAGTTCGTGTTCGGTGCCGCGCTCGTGCCATACAACGCGTAGCTCGCCGTCGCCTTCGACTCGTTCAACACGTTGTAGACCATCACGTTGAACGCAAGTTTCTGGGCCGCCCACATCGGTCGATATTCCGCCGACAGGGAAATGATGTGCTGCCACGGCTGGCGCCCGGCAGCACCCGGCGGCGAGGCCTGGCCACCGCAATAGTGGTAGTAGCTGCCATAACCGACCGGGTTGGTCTCATCCGCGCCGTAATAACCCAGGCAGGTCTTCGGCGTACCCGACATAATCAGGATGTTGCCCGAGAGCATCCACTCCGGCGCGACCTGCCACGAACCGTAGGCCTTGATCTGGTGCTTGCGATCGTTGGACAGCAGGCCGTTGGAATACTCCATGAGCTTGCCGTAGTCCCAGTCCACCGTCGCCGAGACGTCCGTCTGGCCGATGTCCGAACGCACCTGGCCCTCGGTGTTGCCGTAGCTCTTCGAGTACAGGTAATCGATCTTACCGGTCCACGTGCCGTCGAACGGGTGCTCGAGGTAGGTCTCCAGGCCGTAGTAGCTACGCTTGGCGCTCGGCATGCCGAAGTCCGCGGCGGAGACGGTGACGCTGTCGTAGCCGCCATTCACGTCCGCGATGCGGTACGTATTGCTTCGGCCCGGGTTGGAGAGGTAGCAGCCGTTCATGGACGACGTATCGATGTCGTAACCCATCGAAGCAGCCTTGGCGGCGATCGTGTCGGTGTCGCAGATATCGTCCAGGATGTTGCGCAGCTTGCGCACCTGGCCCTTCATGCCCCACACCCAGTCGCTGTTGATCTGCTGGTCGAAGCCGAGCTGGTACTCGTCCTGGTACTCGGATTTGATCGAGCTCGACGCCACCGTCTTCGCATCCGGCGACTGGCCGTACTCGTTGTTGTTCGACACCGCACCACCGGTCGCCGAGGCGAGCTGGGTCAGCCCGGTCGGGTAGCCGTTCGCATCGATGCCGGTATAGGTGTAGTACTCATTCGTATACACCGAGCCCGCGGCGGCACGCAGCGCGACCGACGCCGGCATCGCGAGGTAGTAGCGGCCTGCATTGGCATAGACCTTCAGCGACGAATCACCGTTCACATCCCACGTGGCGCCGAGGCGCGGGGCCCACTGCGGCTTGGTGAGGCGGAGGAACGCCTCGCCATTCGGGTTGTAGTTGGTGAACTGGTCGTTGCGCAGGCCGACCTGGAGCAGCCAGCGGTCATCGACCTGCCAGCGATCCTCGAGGTACTGCGCACGCTGCTTGACCCGCACCGAGGCCGAGGTGCTGTAGATGTACTTCGACACGTAATAGCCCGTCTCGCCACCTGCACCCGTGTTCGGTGCCGCGACGAACGGCGCATCGCTGATGGCGACATCGGGCGTGCCATAGCCATACTGCCAGGCCACGGCGTTCTCGCCGTCATCGACATCGTGGGAATCGAGGTTGTCGATACCGCCGGTGATGGTGTGGTCACCCAGCTTCCACGACAGATCGAGGCGAAGATTGCGCGTGGTAGCCGAATGGTCGGGATTGGCGATGGTCAGCGCCGACTGGCCGTTGTTGATCGTGCTGCCGCCCGTGACCCCGGGATTCTCGAGTTCCGGGTGAAGGATGTACGTCAGCGACGGGTCATAGCCCGGGGTCTCGCTGTAGTACGTCATCTTCTGCTTGCCGTACATCGCCGTGAGCGTGATGTCATCGGTGATATAGCTGGTGTACTTGGCGATGTAGACCCGGGCGTCGTTCTTGGTCGACGTATCCTGGCTGTTCAGCGCACCGGTCTGGCCGGTGTCGTAGTCATAGTCGTAGTAGTTGCCCTTGTACTGGGTCTTGCTACCCGCCCCGGTCAGCTCGAGGATGTTGCTGTCGTTGATGTTCCAGTCGATCTTCGTGTACCACTTGGGATTGTGGTACTCGTAACGATCGTTCAGCGAGGTGGTCACCGGTTGCACGGAGTTGGATGACTGCTTCTGCTGCTCCACCGCCGCGAAGAAGAACAGCTTGTCCTTGATCAGGGGGCCGCCGACGTAGGCGCTCTCCGTCTCGGACCACGAGTTGTTCTGCGAGTAGCGGCGATAGATCTGCCCTTCCTTCGAGCCCGTCAGGTAGTACGAATTCGGGCTGGTGCCGCGCGCGAACGCCGGCTCCCACAGCAGCTGAGCACCGAAATGCCATTCGTTGCTGCCGCGCTTGCCGCTCTGGCTGATCACGCCGCCATCGGAGCGGCCGTAGGCCGCGCCGTAGCCACCACTCAGGATTTCCTGCTGGTCGATCGCGCCGTACGGCAGGGTGATGCCGCCGAAGCCGCTGAGCGGATCGGTCGTGTTGAAACCGTTGAGGTAGTAGGCATTCTCCGTGACGGAGGAACCGCCGATGGAGACCAGCGTATTGCCGGTGTTCGTCGTTCCGGTGAAGCCGCTGTAGCCCGGGACCACGCCCGGCGCGAGCAGTGCGATCGCCTCGGCGCTGCGCGCCAGCGGCAGCTTGGCCAGCTGCTGCGCGGTGATCACGGTACGGGAATCGACACTCGATACGTCGACTGGCGGCAGGGCGTTCGCCGAAACGGTGACCGAGCCCAGGCTCGTCGCGTCCGTGGCATTCGCCGCCGAAGCGAACGAGACCTCGGTGCCCGAACCGACGCGAAGGTTCACGTCGTTGCGCGCATCGACGGCCTTGCCGCCCTGCATGAGGCTGACCGTGTAGGAGCCGAGGGGCAATGAGCCGATGGTGTAGCGGCCGTCGGCACCGACGGCTACCTCACGGCTGATGCCATTGGCGCTGCGCGCGACGACGGTTTCGCCCTCGGCGACCGGGGCCTGGCCGAAGATGCTGCCGGTGGTCGACTGGGCGAAGGCGGCACCGACCCCCAGGGCCAGGGCGAGCGCGACACTGATCCGGCTGCGCCGGACCGTGGATGATGGATGCTTGGACACTACGGGACTCTCCCCAGATTGAAGTGATCGGCCTGCCCGGATGCAACGCCTGGCGTTCGCCATCCCCACTGCACCGGGGCGAAGGCCGCGGGCGCCGCGCGTCATATCCGCGGTCACCGCCATTTCAATGTAGTGTTAAATCCGCGTAGCGACGTGGCATGAAACTCCACCATCGCTCGGACTTTCCTTGGACGGATGGACGTCCATACGCGCGTTCTTGCGCCATGCGCGCGGCGACAGTCCATACGCTTCACGGAAGCTGCGGCCGAAGTGGGTCATGTCGCCAAAACCCCACGCCTGTGCGATGTGCGCGATGCTGCGGTAGCGCAGGGATGCATCCGCAAGTTCTCGCCGGCAACGCGCGAGTCGTTCGGATCGCACCCAGCGCATGAGCGTCATGTCTTCGTCGGCGAACAGCTCGAACAGATAACTGGTGGACAAGCCGACGCCCTTGCCGATCATTTCCGCACGCAGCGCGGAATCGGCCAGGTGCTCGCGCACGTAGCGACGGACCTGCTCCTTGTGGTGCTGGCGAAGCTGCGAGGGCGGCGGCGCCGCGTCCCCCAGCATGGCTGTCGCCGCCGCAAGCATGTGCGGGATCGCCGCGACGAGTCGGTCGGCGATGGCTTCGGTCATGTCCTCGGCCTGCTCAAACAGGTCTCGAAAAAGACTCCGAAGGAAGGTAGCGGCGGCGATATGGCCATCCAGTGCCGTCGCCGTGATCTGCTCGAGCCGGGGTACCGCGTCGCGCAACACGGCCAGCGGGAGATAGGCGGCCTGGATCAGTGAGCGGCCGGTATCCACGCGGAACGGTCGAGAGAGATCGACGAGGGCGAATTGCCCCGGCGAAATCCGCGCACGGCGCCCGTGTTGCTCCACCTGGCTTTCGCCTTCCAGTTGCAGCACCAGCAACGCAGCCTGGCGATGCTCGCGCGGCAGGTGGTCGCTACTGAACACATGCGGCGCGTGGCTCAGGGTGGCAAAGCGGAGCCGATGGCCGGCGTAGCCATCGAGCAATACGGTCTGGCCGGGCTGGCGGGCCGCTCCCTGGCCGAATTCATCCCAGAAGCGCTGCGCGGCGACCAGGTGTGCGCGCGGCGCGGGCAGCGGCGGGACGGCACGCAGGGCGGGCTGCGAAAACGGCATGGTGTACCTCCTCACGGTCCAGCGAACGGGCCGCTGAGCGGGTCGCCGAACAGGTCATCGTCATCATCGCCGAACGCCGCGCCGTGCGGCGGCGGC
>NZ_JBQCFT010000118.1:0-7075 GCF_051958795.1 Luteibacter sp.
GGAGAGCTTGCCCCCTTCAACCAAGTCCCTGAGCTGGCGATCGGTTCGTGCCCGAAGCTCCAGATAGGATCGAAGGAATTCTTCAACCCGGCGCCGCCCCCGCGACAGGCTGGCTATGTCAGCTTCAACGTCCTTCAGCGCGGCCTGCTCCGTTGCCAGCTGCGCGAGTGTTACGTCATCGGCCGACTGCGTGACAGCCGGAAGCTGTTTTTTTAGTTCGACAACCTGCTGGCGGGCCTCGTCACGCGAATTGACCTTACCCTCACGCTGAGCGAGAGCGCCATGCAGACGGTCGATTTCGCGATTTAAGGTGGAAATCTGACCGCGAAGACCATCGCGACGGGACTGCGACGATTGCTCCCGCGACAGCCGCAGTTCGTCAAAGGACGAGAAGCCCTCGCGGTGGCCTTCGTCGAGATGCGAAAAGACAACATCCTCAATGGCGCGTTGCAGTTCGTTTCCCTGATGATCTGACGAGCACAGGCGCTCGACAAAGTCCTGCGATAGGTAACGTACCAGGGGGCGCTCGGCTTTGAACGGCTTGTCGAGCAGTATGCCGGCGGTCGCGGTGCCGGTAGCCCATTCAAGCGTGGCTTCCACCCCAAAAAGGTGCACTCGCCCCTTCACGATAAAGGACGATTGGGATTGTTCATCGGTCGACACGCCGGCCGCGAACGCGATGAGATCCGCAATGGCCGTCTTGCCGGCCCCTTTCTCCCCAATGATGGCGACGAGTCCGCTATTGAGCGGGATATCGTTCGTGGCGAACCAGCCCGCGCCTTGTCGAATAAGGATACGCTGAATGATCCGACTTGCATCCGAAACCCCCGGCTTGGACGGCCCGATGTGGACGCGCTCATCGGGTTCCCAGATCACCTGGCGCAACCCCTCGAATGTCGGATCGGCCTTGATCCAGCAGAACCGGTTTTCGTCAGGGCGGAACAGTTCGGCGAGGTTGTGCGCGTCCGATCCGTGCAAGCAAGGCTTCAGCGATGAATACATCTGCACGATCTGGCTTTCCGGAACGCCTTCTTTCCGACCCAAATAGTAAGCACGATCACTGGGATTGGCTGAGAAGACGAAGTGCGCGTGCTTGAGCAATTGATCGCGAACGGCACTGAAACCGTCGACCGGCAGGCCGCTGATCCCATCCTTGCCGTTAGCGATGCCAATCAGCGCGTTGGCCCGTAGCCAGCCCTGCTTCCCGATCCACGCAATGATCACCTCGTACGAGGGCTTGAACTGCTCCAGCCCGAAACGATACGCGGCCTCGTCCGTCAGGTTCGCTTGCTGCGCGCGTCCGAACGCGATCAGCTCCTCGCGCACGCATCCGTAGGATTCGCCGCCATAGTCGACCCGCAGGTTGCGCAGGGCTTGTTTGATCTTGGCGACGTGCTCAGGATCGGTCGGATCAACGAGTACATGGATATTTAAGGCCTTGCCGTCCTTCGTTTGCGGGCTTGCACGCAATTCGATATTGGGCAGGATCAACTCAACCTGCGTCAGCGCCGGCGTCTGAGCCGTGCGCGCCGCCAGCACGCGCTCGTAACCATCGATGCTCAGGTAGTCGGTTATGCCGATCACCGCAATCGCTTGCTCCGATGCCTTCGTCTCCAGCGCAAGCAGGTACTCCTCCCAGCCTATGCCTGGATACGGGGTCCCAAGGACACTGTCTGGCGTGTGGATGTGGAGATCCCAGCGGCGCCATTCTGAACCGCTGGGGAACTTTGACTGACTTACGCAAACCATGCGGTTAACCTCATCCTTGCGGGCAACGGAGTCGAGCGTACGCGCTGATGCTAATCGCTCCCGTAAATGCCGCCAAGGCGCGATATTGGGCCTAGGGTGAATCGTCGGTAGCCGGGCGGGCGGCCAGCGCGGCTTCCTGGAGCAGCGCATGCAGCCGACCCGTCTCCCTGGTGAGGGCCGCCACCGTGGCCTGGCTGGCGGCCAGGGCTTCGCTCGTCTGGCTCGTCACCGTTCGCGCATGGGTCAGCGCATCCCGCTCGCGCGCGAGTTCGCTGGTCAGATGCTCACGCAGGCGAAGGTCCGAGGTAGCCGTCGCCTTTGCGAGCTGCGCCGCCTGTTCGAGTTCCACCAACAGCGCGGCATGCTGGGTGACCGCGGTCCGTGCTGTGTCGAGTTCGCTGGCACGCGCCTCCGCTAAGCCTTCGGCGACGGTGCGCGCGGCCGTCGCGGCGGCCAACGCGGTATGCAACGCCTGGGCTTCCGCCTCGCTCGCCTGCAGGGCGGCAAGCGTCGCGGTGAGCTCGTCGTCGCGCGTGCGGGCCTCGTCTTGCAGCGCACCCACCGTGCGTCGGGCATCGCGAAGCTGGCCGGCCAGTTGGTCATGGGCGGCCTTGCTGATCGCGAGCTGCTGCTCAGTCTCGCGCACGACGTGTGCGGCGGTGCGGACACCGTCCTGTAATGCCACCAGCTGAGCCTGCAACGTCTCGTTGCGATTCTCCAGGCGCTGGAAGTCCTCGCGCATTGCCGTGACCAGCCCGGCGGTGGCCGCGCGTTCGGTAACCAGCGTCGCCTGATCCACCGCCAGTTGGGCGCGCGCGCCTTCCAGCACCGTTCGGTCGTCGGCGAGGGCGTCGATCATTGGCTGCAGCTCCCGGCGGGCGGCCGTGACGGCCGCCGCCTGCAGGCGCTCCCACAACGCCGCTAGTTCAGCAGGGACGTCGGTGACACCGGTAGCCTCCCGGCCCCGCCGGAACCACGCGTCGAGCTTCGGGTGGATGGCGTTGGGCGAACCCCCGCCGGCGATGCGCCGGATCAACTCCACCGTCGGTTTGACCCCCGGGGTTTGAAACGCGGCGTCGGCGATCGCGTCGACATCGGCCTGCTCCAGCGGTCCAGCGCGTGCCCCGCATTGGTCGCGCCACGCGGCGGCGACCGCGGCTTCGGCGGCGTGTTGCTCGGCTTCGGTCGCCACCATCGGTCTCCGGGGAAGGGCGCTGAAACTGTAGGCGCACGCCGCCAGCGACGCAATAAGATATGCCATACATATCCCATATCTTGGTGGAGTAACGACTTCCGACAATGGCACTTGTCAGAATAGGATGTGAGGGGTAAGGTGCGTATCGTCGGCGAATCGGCTGCGTTTCTGGCCGTTATGCCCTGCCCTTACTGCCTTGGAACGCGGATGCCCCGTCGGCACTCCCTGCCCGCCCTTCCCTTTCAAGCGACGCGCGATCGACTTGCCGCGCAACTGCGCAACGCGGCGTCTGCCCGCGCCGAGGGCGCCGCCGAAAGCGCGGTCGCCGGGTTGGCCGAGGTTGCCCAAGGGGGCCTGGTGGCGGTCCGTCAGGCCGTCGTCGGCCCGTTGGGGGTGCCGTTCCGCTTTGCCTTGTCGGACGATCAGCTGGCTGCGGCCACCGACTACGTCGACCAGCAGCGCCATCACGGCACCCTTGGCCTGGCTCCGAACAGCCGCCGCACGCGGGCGGCGGACTGGCTGACCTGGCTGGCGTTTTGCGCACACTATGACCGCGTGGTCCTGCCAGCGGCGTTCGACGACGTCCGCGCCTTCCTGGACTTGCTGCTCGCTGCCGGCCGCCGCAAGCCCACGCTCGAGCACATCGTGTGGTCACTTACCGACATTCATCGCCGGCACGGCTGCCCGAATCCGATGGACAGCGCGGTCGCCCGGGACTACTGGCGCGACGTCGTGCGGGAGCGCGTCGATGCGAATCAGGCGCAAGCGGCCCCTATGACCCTGGATCTGCTTGAAGCGATGGTGGCCGCGCTCGAGGCCGAACCGTTGAGCACCCGCCGGGTCGCTCCGTCGCGGCTCGCCTTGGCCGCGCACGCCCAGCAGCGGCGCCGCCGGCGCGATACCGCGCTGCTCCACGTGGCCAACGACTTGTTGATGCGCGCTTCCGAACTGGTCGCGATGCCTTGGGCGCGGATCGAGCCCCTTTCAACCGGTGGCGGCACCTACCGGTTTGGTCGGACCAAGACCGACCAGGCCGGCGTGGGCCGTACGTTGTACCTGCGTCCGGAATCCATGACGGCTTTGCAGGCATGGCGCGACGTGGCGCCCGTGGGCGAGTACGTCTTTCATGCGGTGGCCGACGATCTCTTTCTGGATACCGCTGCGGCGGAGGACGCCACGGAGGCCGAGCGCTGCCGTACGCGCGTCGCGGCCGCGCAACGCCGGGAGGCTGTCCCCCTGAGCACCCGCGAGGTGGGGAACGTGTTTCGGCGTGCGGCGACGCTCGCCGGACTGGATCCGGACCTCCACTGGCTCTCGGGCCATTCGGCGCGCGTGGGCGCAGCGCAGGACATGGTCCGCGCAGGGTCCACGACTGCTCAAGTGCAGATCGCCGGCCGCTGGGCCAGCGAGCGGATGCCCATCCGTTATGCCGAGCACCTGCTGGCCGCCCAGGCGGGCGAGGATCGGTTCGCCCGCCTCAAGGCCCTGCGCCCATCCCGTGAGCGCCGCTCACCGGACAATGAGGAGTAGCCGTGCACCAAAAGGACGCGGACCCTATACGACTTTGCTGCGCACCGACGCGGGCAGCAGTTCGAAAAAGGCGCCCAACCGTGGCATCGGCACTTCGATCTCCCGCACACCCGCCACCGTGAACGCGTGGCGATGCACTAAGGGGCGGGCCAGTTCGCGCGCAAGGACGGTCACGACCAGGACATAGTCTCCCGCCTGCGTCGGTAGCAGGGCCAGATCAACCTCCGTACGTGCGGACTGACCCGGTCGGAGCGTGCCAAATTCAACGCGGGCGGTTGGCGCACCGCCGCTATCGTCGACATGCATGCGCCGCTGTGTCGCCTGAAGTACGGACTGCACCGTGTGGCCAAAATAAAGCTCGTGCGCCCGCGGGGCCTTCGGTAGATCGTCGACTCGCACCATGCCCGTCGACTGGGAGCTCAAGCCTTCGCAAGACACGTCCACCTGGACATCGTCGAGGCTGAACTCAGAGTCGTTGCGCAGGCCGACGCGCACCTCGATGGCGGCCAAGTGAGTGGCAATGAATGTGCCCATCTGCCGGTAATAGTGACGATTGACATGACCGATGGGACTGCTTCGCCGGTCGTCTTCCCTGGCCAAGTCCGGCAGATCAGCGAATTGCACGAAGGTGCGCGCGAAGTCGGTCGGGAATGCGTCGTTGGCCGGGGTCGCCAGGGTGACCGACAGGTCCGGATCAGGCGCTCGGGCATCGGCCACACCCATCAACGAGATTTCCCGGGGATCGGCAATACCGGTGGCGCTGCCGCGGCGGACATACACGGTGTCGCGTTTCACCGCGCCGTAATCCTTCCGGACGAAGAACGGCCTCCCGGCTTGCTTGGGAATGCCGAGGATCGCGACATGTTTGCCTTCGAACATCCGCTCTTCGTAATGAAAGGTTAGCTTCGGCTCGACCTTGGCATTGATGAACTCCTGCAAGCGCGAATCATCGATGATCCCGTCGGGGCTCAGTCCGACGAGCTCGGCCGGTTCCGGCGAGCGCTCCTTAAAACCCATCAAGATCCACGCCCAGCCATCGCGTGTCGCGTTGGCCATCGCCAGAACATCCTTGAGTAATTCGGATTTGTCCTCGTCACCGGCCTTGGCAAATTTGTAGCGCTCGGCCTTGTAATCGAGGTCGGCACTTTCGCCGCGGTAACGCAAGGACGCGAGCAGCCTATCGTCCATCGGCGGGGCTCCCCTGCGTGCACTGCGCTACGTGGCGGGCGCCCAGCGTCACACTGCCCCGATCGCTTCTCTTCGCTGCCAACGGTACCCTGCCCCCGGCAGCGGGCGACTCCGGTCTCTTACGCGTCACTGGCGTGGTCATGGCTTATGCGGCTTCCTTTTCATGTTGACCTTCGTTCCTCGCTTGCCCGGGGTTAGGCTGGAGACGAAGTGGTACCGCTTGAGCGCGTCGAGCAAGAGACCCACGCCCCCAGCGGGATCGACCTCGGTGCTTCGCCCGTTACCGACCTTGGCCAGGTCGCCGCCCAGGGAGCGCAAGGCCGCGGAGACCGGCGGCCACGTCAGTGCCGGCATCGCCTGTAGTAAAAGGTTCTTGGTCCATCGCGGCTCGTTTTCGGTCGTGGGCAGCAGTCGCGCGGCGGCATCGACCAGCGGCGCCGGGAAGGCCAGGTCGGCGTCGGCGGCACGCTCGGCGAGCGCGCCAAGCAGTGCACGCGACCCGTCGAACGCCGTGGCATCCATCATGGCAAAGATGCGCACTGCATCCTCGATCGACAGCACTGAATCCTCGTAGAGACGGGCGGTGAGCCCGAAATCCAGTTGCGCCTCGACCGGTGTCTGGCGGGCCTGATCCCAATGCGACGCAAGGTAGGCCACCTGGGTTTCCAGTGGCCGCGCCATCATAACCGTCCAGATCGCCTCGCTGAACGCCAGGCGGCCGTGTCGGACCAGCAGTTCCAGGCGCTCGTCGGGGACTCCCTCGCTCAGCGATGCCGGCGATGTGATCACACTGGTCGACAACAGGGTGAGGACGGTTGAATCGTCGAGGTCAGGGTCGCTCACGATCCATTCCTGAAGACGTTCATCGCCACTGCTGTTCCAAAGCCCTTGGCCAAGTAGCGTTGCATGAGCGCTAGCGTAGTCTTTGAGGATGGTCCGGGTCGTCGCCTCGTCGACCGCATCGGGGTCATCCGTGCCGACACGCGGCCGGCGCGCTTCATACGTGCGTACTGCATCCACGCGGTCGTCGAGGCGATCCGCGCGCATCGCGCTGTCCCAGAAATCCGGTGGCAAGGTGGCGAGGTTGGGAAAGGTACACTGGCTCTTTTCGAAGTACTTCCCTGCCATCGTTTCGTCGTGCTCCAGCGCCTTGAGCACCCTCAGCACGACGGCAGGCGTCTCCTCCAGCGCTACGTCCTGCTCCAGAATCCGGGCCACAATTCCGCGTAGGTGCAGGAATACGAAGGCATCGATGCCGTCGATACGATCCGCCGCCAGCAGTCGGCTCACGGTCAGCGGTGCCGCCACTGACTCCGACGCCTCCCCGTTGAGTGCGACCAGCCGCAGCATGGCCGGAACAGGTGACAACGCGTCGGCACTCACCAGTGCAGAAAGGATCTCCGGCGTCGTCGT
>NZ_JBQCFT010000119.1:0-18484 GCF_051958795.1 Luteibacter sp.
GTCACTGGGTCTCACCCGTCATCGCGAACGATGTCCCCCACGGGGGGGGCGCCTCCGGCGGCCGGGTTGCGGCGTCCGACCGTCAGCTCGCGGCGTCGAGGCCGGGGATCGTGCCGGCCAGCGTGCGTAGCAGCTCGGCGAAGCCGGCCAAATCATCCCGCCAGGGCGAGGCGCTGCGCCAGTACAGCGCGATATGCCGGCCGGGCCGGGCACCGGCGACGCCGGCGAGCACCACGTTCGGGATGGAGCGGAGGCGCTCGTGGGCCAGGATCGGCACGAGGGTATAGCCGCCGCGCAACGCCACCAGGGTGGCCAGGCTTTCGATCGAAAGATCCTGGATACGCTCCGGCCGCGCCGCCCCGGGCATGCCGAGGTCGGACACCCCGTTGCCGTGGCTCTCCGCCATCAGCGTCGCATCCGACGCATCCAGCTCGGTCAGCGCCACCTGGGCCTCCCCGGCGAGCGGGTGGCCCTTGTGCAGCATCAGTTCGTACGGCTCGAAGAACAGGGCCGTGGATTCCAGCCCGGTCGCGGTCGCGCTCGGCGGCGCCAGCACGGCATCCAGCTCGCCTTCCGCCAGCCGGCGCAGCAGCCCGCGCGGCTTGCCTTCGGAAATCGTGAGCCGCGCCCCGGGGAAGCGCTGCGGGAACGGTTCGATGACGTGCGGCAGGAGGTACGGGCCCAGCGTGGACGGCACGCCGAGGCGCAGTTCGCCGCCAAAGGCGACGTCGCCGGCCCGGGCGGCATGCTCCAGGTGCTCGGCCGCGGCCAGCACGCCCTCGATATAACCCAACAGACGCTGACCGGCGGTCGTCGGCACGACGCGCCGCCCACCCCGCTCGAACAGGGGCATGCCGAGCGCCTGCTCTACCTTCTGCACCTGGTGGGAAAGCCCCGAAGCGCTGATGTACATGGCCCTGGCGGCGCTGTTGAAGCTGCCTTCACGGGCCACGGCCTGGACCAGGGCGAGGTCGCGCAGGGACACCGATGACAGGGCCATCGAAATCATCGAACGCTGCGTGCCATCAAATGCGTTTGCGCCCATCCGCCGCCACCCTCATCCTTTTGCCGCCGATTTTCGCGCGGCGTGTGCCACGGACGGGCCATTCTAGCGGACCCAAGGTCTCACGGCGGTCGCATACGCACCGCAGACTGCGCGATAATCAACGCCTTTGGCACGCCCCGCAGGGGGCTGCCCGGCCTCCCCAGCTAAGCAAGCCACGCCAGGAGTACAGCATGAAAGACTCGTTCTCAGTCGCAGACAAAATCGAAGTCAACGGCAAGAGCCACAAGATCGCCAGCCTGGCCAAGCTGGGCCAGAAGTTCGACCTGAAGCGCCTGCCCTTCTCGATGAAGATCCTGCTCGAGAACCTGCTCCGCCAGGAAGACGGCGTGAACGTGACCTCGAAGGAAATCGAGGCCGTCGCCAACTGGAACGCCAAGGCCGAGCCGGACACCGAGATCTCGTTCATGCCCGCCCGCGTGGTGCTGCAGGATTTCACCGGCGTGCCCTGCGTGGTCGACCTGGCCGCCATGCGCGATGCCGTGAAGAAGCTCGGCGGCGACCCGAACCGCATCAACCCGCTGGCCCCGGCCGAACTGGTCATCGACCACTCGGTGCAGGTGGACGCGTTCGGTTCGGAAAGCGCCCTCGAGCAGAACGTCGAGATCGAGTTCGAGCGTAACCAGGAGCGTTACTCGTTCCTGCGCTGGGGCCAGAAGGCCTTCAACAACTTCAAGGTCGTGCCGCCGCGCACCGGCATCGTGCACCAGGTGAACCTCGAGAACCTGGCCCGCGTGGTGTTCACCAACGAAGTGGACGGTGAGTCGTTCGCCTACCCGGATACCGTGTTCGGTACCGACTCGCACACCACCATGATCAACGGCATCGGCGTGCTGGGCTGGGGCGTGGGCGGTATCGAAGCCGAAGCCGCCATGCTCGGCCAGCCGTCGTCCATGCTGATCCCGCAGGTCGTCGGCTTCCGCCTGACCGGCAAGCTGCCGGAAGGCGTGACCGCCACCGACCTCGTGCTCACCGTGACCCAGATGCTGCGCAAGCTCGGCGTCGTCGGCAAGTTCGTCGAGTTCTTCGGCAACGGCCTGCAGAACCTGCCGCTGGCCGACCGCGCCACCATCGCCAACATGGCCCCGGAATACGGCGCCACCTGCGGCATCTTCCCGATCGACCGGGAAGCGCTGAACTACCTGCGCCTCTCGGGCCGCGATGAAGGCCAGATCGCCCTCGTGGAAACCTATGCCAAGGCCCAGGGCCTGTGGCACGACGCCAACACGCCGGAAGCCGAGTTCACCACCGTGCTCGAGCTGGACATGGCGACCGTCAAGCCGTCGCTCGCCGGCCCGAAGCGCCCGCAGGATCGCGTGCTGCTCGAAGGCGTGACGCAGAGCTGCCTCGACGTGGTCGGCCCGCTGACCGCCAACCGCAAGACCAAGAACGGCGACACCTCGCGCTTCAGCAATGAAGGTGGCGGCACCGCCATCGGCAACGAAGCCAACGGCATCAACGAGGAAGGCGTGCTGGTCAGCAAGGATGGCCAGAACTTCCGCATCAACGATGGCTCGGTCGTGATCGCCGCGATCACCTCGTGCACGAACACCTCGAACCCGGCCGTCATGCTCGCCGCCGGCCTGGTGGCGAAGAAGGCTGCCGCTCGTGGCCTCACCAGCAAGCCGTGGGTCAAGCCGTCGCTCGGCCCGGGCTCGCTCGTCGTCACCGAATACCTCAAGAAGACCGGCCTGCTCGAAGAACTCGAGAAGGTGAACTTCTACGTGGTCGGCTACGGCTGCACCACCTGCATCGGTAACTCGGGTCCGCTGCCGGCTGAAATCAGCAAGGGCATCGCCGAGGGCGACCTGGCCGTGGCGTCGGTGCTCTCGGGCAACCGCAACTTCGAAGGCCGCGTGCATCCGGAAGTGAAGATGAACTACCTGGCCTCGCCGCCGCTGGTGGTCGCCTACGCCCTGGCCGGTACGCTCAACATCGACCTGACCACCGACGCGATCGGCACGGGCAGCGATGGCCAGCCGGTGTACCTGAAGGACATCTGGCCGAGCAACCAGGAAATCTCCGACCTCATCGCCGGCGCCATCAGCCCGGAGATGTTCAAGGACAGCTACGCCGACGTCTTCAAGGGCGACAGCCGCTGGAACCAGATCGCCTCGCCGGATGGCCAGACCTACGCGTGGGACGATTCGACCTACATCAAGAACCCGCCCTACTTCGACGGCATGTCGAAGGAAGCCGGCACCATCGAAGACATCCACGGTGCGCGCGCCATGGGCATCTTCGGTGACTCGATCACCACCGACCACATCTCGCCGGCCGGCTCGATCAAGAAGGACAGCCCGGCGGGCCGCTTCCTGATCTCGAAGGGCGTGGAGCCGAAGGACTTCAACTCCTACGGTTCGCGTCGCGGCAACGATGACGTGATGGTGCGTGGCACCTTCGCCAACATCCGCATCAAGAACCTGATGCTCGATGGCGTGGAAGGCGGCTACACCAGGTACATCCCGACCGGCGAACAGATGGCCATCTACGATGCGGCCATGAAGTACAAGGCCGACGGCACCCCGCTCGTCGTGCTGGCCGGCAAGGAATACGGCACCGGTTCGTCGCGTGACTGGGCGGCCAAGGGCACGCTGCTGCTGGGCGTCAAGGCCGTGATCACCGAGAGCTTCGAGCGCATCCACCGCTCCAACCTGGTCGGCATGGGCGTGCTGCCCTGCCAGTTCCAGGATGGCGAGAACGCGCAGACGCTCGGCCTGAAGGGCGATGAAGTGTTCGATATCACCGGCCTGAATGGCGGCGAGTCGAAGACCGCGCAGGTGAAGGCGACGCGTCCGGATGGCTCGGTGAAGGAGTTCACCGTGAAGGTGCTGCTCCTGACCCCGAAGGAGCGCGAGTTCTTCCGCCACGGCGGCATCCTGCAGTACGTGCTGCGCCAACTCGCAAAGGCGGCGTAACAAGAAAAAAAGCCCGGGAAACCGGGCTTTTTTTTGCCTGCTAGTCGTAGGAGCCCACCCTGTGGGCGACATCTTTCGCCTCTCCGCCGCAGACCCTGTGGCGTTATCGCGAACGGCGTCGCCCACAGGGTGGGCTCCTACAGTGCGCGGGTCCAGGTGGCGGTGATGCAGTGCCATGCGTCGCCGTCCTTCCGCCAGCCGGTTTCCACGCGGTACGCGCCCGCGTTGTCCGGGAGGACGCCGGAGCCCGCGGTTAGCGTGACCGTGAACGTCGCCACCATGCGCTCGCCGCGCGCCTCGACCGAGACCGGGCCGAGCAGTGCGTGGACTTTCTCGCCGCGCAGGGCGAACACCCGTACGAGGTTGGCCAGGTCGCGCTTGCCGAGCTGCCCGGCATTGCCATCGAAGTCGTCCGAAAGGTCCGCCACCGTCGCCGTGCTGCTGCCCTTCTCGGCGGAAGCCGCTGCCGCGGCAATCGCTTTGCGAATTTGCTCATCGTCCGGCGTGCGGTGACACGCGGCGAGCACCGCGAGGCTCATCAGGAGTAAGGTGGCCAAAAGCGTACGTAGCTGCATGATTTTCCTTTTTTGTGCCTCGCTGCGATGCGGCTTGCCGCTATACGCGCGCGTATGCTCCAATCCGTCCCACATTCAGGAGTCCGTCCCGTACATGAGCAACGAGCGCCCGTGGCTAGCCCACTATCCGGCCGGCGTACCCGCCGACATCGATGTCAACGCGTACCGCTCCGTTGCGGCGGTCTTCGAGGAATCGTTTCAGAAATTTCGTGACCGCCCTGCGTACAAGAATTTCGGGAAGGTACTGACCTACGGGCAGATCGACCAGCTCTCGGCCGCCTTCGCCGGCTTCCTCTCCGGGGAACTCGGCCTGAAGAAGGGCGACCGCGTGGCGATCATGCTGCCGAACCTGCTGCAGTATCCAGTGGTCCTGTTCGGCGCCCTGCGCCTCGGCCTCACGGTGGTCAACACCAACCCGCTGTACACCACCCGCGAACTGCACCACCAGCTCGAGGATTCCGGCGCGAAGGCGCTGGTCGTCCTGGATAACTTCGCGCACACCGTGCAGGAGGCCCTGCCGGGCACCCGCGTGGAGCACGTCGTCACCACCGGCGTCGGCGACCTGGTCGGCTTCCCCAAGGGCAGCATCATCAACTTCGTGGTCAAGCACGTCCGCAAGGAAGTGCCGCCGTTCAAGCTGCCGAAGCAGACCCGGTTCAACGATGCCGTCAGCCGTGGCAAGGCGCATCCCCTGCCCCAGGTCGATGTCAGCCACGACGATATCGCGTTCCTGCAGTACACCGGCGGCACCACCGGCGTCGCCAAGGGCGCCATGCTGACCCACCGCAACATGATCGCCAACATGCTGCAGGCCGATGCATGGATCAGCGGCGCCGCCACGGCCGGTGAGGAGATCATCGTCACCGCGCTGCCGCTGTACCACATCTTCTCGCTGACGGCGAACGGCCTGGTCTTCACCCGCATGGGTGCCATGAACCTGCTGATCACCAACCCGCGCGACATGAAGGGCTTCGTCAAGGAGCTGGGCAAGGAGAAGTTCACGGCGATCACCGGCGTCAACACGCTGTTCAATGGCCTGCTGAACACCCCGGGCTTCGCCGAACTCGACTTCTCGCGCCTGCACCTGTCGCTCGGCGGCGGCATGGCCGTGCAGCGCGCCGTGGCGGAACGCTGGAAGAAGACAACGGGTGTGACGCTGGCCGAGGCGTACGGCCTCACCGAGACCTCGCCGGCCGCGTGCATCAACCCGCTCGACCTGAAGGAATACAACGGCTCGATCGGCCTGCCGATCCCTTCGACCTATGTGCAGATCTGGGCCGACGACGGCACGGTACTGCCCATCGGCGAAGTCGGTGAGCTCTGCATCAAGGGCCCGCAGGTGATGAAGGGGTACTGGAACCGCCCGGACGAGACGGCCAAGGTGCTCGATGCGAACGGCTGGCTGCGCACCGGCGACATCGCGAAGATGGACGCCAACGGCTACCTGTATATCGTCGACCGCAAGAAGGACATGATCCTGGTCTCGGGCTTCAACGTGTACCCGAACGAGATCGAAGACATCGTCATGAGCCACCCCGGCGTGGCCGAAGTGGCCGCGGTGGGTATCGACGACGAGCATTCCGGCGAAGTCGTGAAGATCTTCGTCGTCCGCAAGGATCCGTCGCTGACCGAGGAAGCGCTCCGCGAGTTCTGCCGCGAGAAGCTCACCGGCTACAAGCGGCCGAAGCAGATTGAGTTCCGCGATTCGCTGCCTAAGACGAACGTGGGCAAGATCCTCCGCCGCGAGTTGCGGGATGAGGATCGCGCGAAGCAGAAGGCCGCCAAGGCCTGAACAAAAAAGCCGCCCAACCGGGCGGCTTTTTTTTGTAGGAGCCCACCCTGTGGGCGACGCTGTTCGCGAAGCGCCACAGGCCCTGTAGCGATATCGCGAAAGATGTCGCCCACAGGGTGGGCTCCTACGGGATACAGGTCAGTCGTCGGTCCACGCTTCGAGGGTGTCGGCGTAGCCGCCCAGCAGCTCCCATAACGGGGCCTGCTTCTCCTCGGGGATCAGTGAATACTCCATGCCGATCTGGCGGGCGCCGGCGCGTACGACGCGGGCTTCCACGTTGATGTGCAGGTCGTGCCCGAACACCATGTCCAGGATCCAGGTCTGGCCGGCTTCACCGCGCCAGCCGGAAGGGCGGCGCAACAAGGCGCCGGTGGCGGAGATGTCGATCAGTTCGGTGGGGTGCGCTTCCCCGCCGCGGCTCATCAGCACCGCGGTCTGTACCTTCATCCTTGCGTGGCGATAGCGCACGTTGGGATCTTCCTTGTCAGCCATCAGCTGTTCTACCCATCCTGCCTTTTGTCGGTTGACGATAACGGGCGGCATGGCCGCACCCCGCGAAACTTACCTTCCGTGTCACAAACGGACACATTAGCGCAGTAGGGTCACTCCCGGCCACGCGTCTTCAGCACGCCCGCCCTCACCAGCGCCCCGGCTCCGAAGCGCTCATTGATGCGGTCCTGCACGCCATCGGAGCGTTTTTCGCCGGATGGTGCCGCGAACATGTCCTGTTGTTCGTCGCCATGCCGCGCGTCAAAGCCCGAAAGCGTGACACCGAGCAGGCGCAACTTAGGCCGCGGATGCTGGTGCCACCAGACGTTTAGCAAGCGCCGTGCCACGGCGTAGATATCCGGGGTCGCGTTCCCCGGCACCGGCAGCTGCGCCTGCCGGCTGTGCGTGACAAACGGCGGCTCGCGCAGCTTCACCGACACGGTGCGTGCTTTCACCTCCCGCCCGCGGGCGCGTGCACCGACCCGCTCGCACTGGCGCAGGAGCCAGGCCTCGGCGGTCGGCAGGTCCTCCACGTCCAGGTCGAAGGTCCATTCGGCGCCGATCGAGACCTCCGGCGCGTCGGTGACCACGGGGCGGTTGTCCTCGCCCAGGCAGAGCTGGCGAAGCGTGGCGGCGTGGCGTTCGCCCACCGCCTTGTTCAGGCGCCAGGCATCCGCGCGCAGCAGGTCGCCGATGGTCCGGATCCCCACCTTGTGCAGGGCCTCCTCCGCCACCTTGCCGACCGTCCACATCCGCCCGATCGGCAGCGGATCCAGGTAGCCGCGTACCTCGTCGGGATGGATGTGCAGGAAGCCGTTCGGCTTGGAAAGCTCGCTGCCGAGCTTCGCCAGCAGCTTGTTGTGGGCCATGCCGACAGACGCGTTCAGGCCGGTGCGTTCACGGATGGTCTCCTTCACCCTGCGACCGATCGCCTCGATGGATGAGAAAAGCCGCAAGCTGCCCGTGACGTCGAGGAAGGCCTCGTCCAGCGACAGGCCCTCGATCATCGGCGTGACCTCGGCGAACACGTCGAAGACCACCGCCGAAATGGCCGCGTAGCGGTCGTGCCGGGGATGGATGTAGACGGCCTGCGGGCAGCGCCGGCGGGCTTCGGATGTGGGCATGGCCGAGCGGACGCCGTATTTCCGGGCCTCGTAGTTGCAGGTGGAAACCACCCCGCGCCGGCCCAGCCCGCCCACGATCACGGGCTTCCCAACCAGCGTGGGATCGTCCAGCTCCTCCACGGACGCATAGAAAGCGTCCATGTCGACATGGATGATGGCGCGCGGGTCGTGGGGCATGGGTGCTATTTTGCCGTAATGGCGGGCCCGGCACAGGGCTCCCCCGCTGGACTTGCGCGGGCACACGCTATACCCTGTATGTCAATCGGGTGAACTTATTCGGGCGTACCGCCCTCCCGGCCTGCAGTCAGGGCCGGCGGTGGTCTATGTTCCCGGCGATATCTCACAGACGGTGACCCTCCTGGGTATCCAGCGGCCATGCCTTCCGCTCGTCGGCGACGATGCGCGGCTTGCCCGGTGAGTTGGCGGTTAACCGCCGGACGGCATCGATTTGTTGCTTGCGTTCCCGGTCGCTTGAATGCGGCCCTTCTGACGTGTGCCGATGACTAACGAGACAACCGAAGTCCAGGTGGTCGAACAAACGCGGAATGCCTTTGCCGGCGTTCCCCAGCAGCAGGAAATGCCACTCGCGCTGGTACGCGGGCAGCCCGTGCTGCAGATGCCGCAGGATCTGTACATCCCGCCGGATGCGCTGGAAGTCATCCTCGAATCGTTCGAAGGCCCGCTGGACCTGCTGCTTTACCTGATCCGCAGGCAAAACCTGGACATCCTCGACATCCCTGTCGCCGAGATCACCCGGCAGTACATGGATTACATCGAGATGATGCGCGAGGTGATGCGGCTGGAGCTCGCGGCGGAATACCTGCTGATGGCCGCCATCCTGGCGGAGATCAAGTCCAGGCTGCTGCTGCCCCGCCCACCGGCCGAGGAAGGCCTCGAGGAAGACCCGCGCGCGGAGCTGGTACGCCGCCTGCAGGAGTACGAACGCTTCAAGAGGGCTGCGCAGGACATCGAAGACCTGCCGCGCCTGGAACGCGATACCACCGTGGTGCATGCCTTCGTCGGCGAACACAACGTGGTGCGCGTGCCGCCCCCGCTCGATCTCAGGGAGATGCTGCTCGCGCTCAAGGATGTGCTCAAGCGTGCCGATCTGTTTACGCACCATGCGATCCAGCGCGAGCCGCTCAGCGTCCGCCAGCGCATGGGCGACCTGCTCAACTCGCTGGGCACGGGTGGGTTCCACCGTTTTGAAACGCTGTTCGACGTCAGCGAAGGCCGGCTCGGGGTCGTGGTCACGTTCCTGGCCATGCTCGAACTCGCGAAGGAAATGCTCGTCGAGATCGTCCAGGAACAAGCCCTGGGCCCGATCTACCTGAAGACCAAGGTACAGACGGAGGCCGAGCCCGAAGAAGCGCTCGCCTGACGGCCCAGCCGGGCCACGAACAGGGGGCACCGCCCAGGCGGCCGTCCCTGTGCACGAACCGAACCGCGCCCCGAGGGCACGGCACACCCCAAGGCCTATGCAACCCGAACAGCTCAAACCCATCGTGGAAGCGGCGCTGCTGGCGTCGACCCAGCCGATGACGATCGTGCAGCTCAAGGCGATCTTCGGCGAGGAAGAGGAAGTCGGCACGGACGAGCTCAAGGCGGCGCTCGACCTGCTGGCCGCGGATTGCGAAGGCCGCGGCGTGGAGCTGCTGGAAGTCGCCTCCGGCTGGCGCTACCAGGTCCGCCGCGAAGTCCATGGCTGGGTATCGCGGATGTGGGCGGAGAAGCCCAGCCGCTACTCCCGCGCCCTGCTGGAAACCCTGGCGCTCATCGCGTACCGCCAGCCCATCACCCGCCCGGAGATCGAACAGATCCGTGGCGTGGTGGTCTCCTCGAACATCATCAAGACGCTCGAGGAACGCGAATGGATCCGCGTGGTGGGTTATCGCGACGTACCGGGCCGCCCGGCCCTGTTCGGCACCACCCGCATGTTCCTGGATTACTTCAACCTCAAGTCGCTGGACAACCTGCCGCCACTGTCGGAGATCCGCGACCTCGAAGAGCTCAACCCGCAGATGCGCCTTGAAGGCGATGCGGATGGCGTACCGGCCCGTGCCGCCCTGCCCAATCCGGACCTCGAGATCGATCCCGAGGCCAGCGAAGGCGAAGAGGGCAACGAGCCCGCCAACGAACCGCCCGCCGGCGATGACGACATCGCCGCGGCTTCCCACACTGCCGACGAGGCAGAGAACCCCGACGGCGCCGCCGAAGAAGACGAAGGCGCCGGGCAGAACCCCGAGGAGTCACGCGCATGAATGCGCCACAACGTTCCGTACTTAGCCTGAAGCGCGCCGATGCCCCCACGGGCGAGGCTGCCCAGCTCGAAGAGCGCCTGCACAAGGTGCTCGCCAACGCCGGCCTCGGCTCGCGCCGGATGCTCGAACAGCGCATCCAGGCTGGCGAGGTCGAGGTCAACGGCACCGTCGCCAGCATTGGCGCCAGCGTCCACGCCGGTGACCGCGTCGGGCTCGACGGCAAGCAGTTCGTCGTCGCCACCGACAACCGCAGCGATGCCGAAGTGCTGGTCTACCACAAGCCGGAAGGCGTGGTGACCACCCGCGAAGACACCGAAGGCCGCCCCACCGTGTTCGAACAGCTGCCGCGCCTGAAGGGTGCGCGCTGGGTCGCCGTGGGTCGCCTCGATATCAACACGACCGGCCTGCTCCTGCTCACGACGGATGGCGAACTCGCCAACGCGCTGATGCACCCGAAGAGCGGCCTGGAGCGTGAATACCTCTGCCGCGTGCACGGCGAAGTGCCCGATGAAATCATCGAGCGCCTCAAGGCCGGCGTGGAGCTGGAAGACGGCCCCGCCCGCTTCGACGAAATCGCCATCATCAGCCGCGGCGGCAGCCACAGCTGGTTCCGCGTCACGATCCGCGAAGGCCGTAACCGCGAAGTGCGCCGCCTGTGGGATTCGCAGGGCTTCCTCGTGAGCCGCCTGAAGCGGATCCGCTACGGCACGGTCGAACTCCCGCGCGCCCTGCGCCGCGGCGATTGCGAAAACCTCGACGAGACCGCCATCAAGGCCCTGCGCGAGCGCGCTGGCCTGGGTGCACCGGCACCGGTCCTGACGCTGAGCGCCGTGGTGCACCAGCGCCGCGCCCCGCGCCACGTCACCGAATACCGCCCGGACAAGGCGTCCACGGGCGCCTGGAGCTCGGCACGCCACGATGAAGCCCGCGAACTCACCGCCTTCGATCGCCTGCGTGACGACACACCGGGCCGTGGCGGCCGCGGTGGTCGCGGCGGCAAGCCGGGTGGTGGCGGTGGCCGCGAAGTGAACGGCAACGTCGCTCGTCCGGACCGCGCCTCCAAGCCGCGCAAGCCCTCCTCGCGTCGCGTGGCGCCGGGCCAGGAGCTGCCGGCGATGCGCACGTGGTTCGCCGGCGATAGCCGCACCGGTGGCGGCGGCGGCAATGCCAACGGCAACGTGGCAGGCGGCCCGTCGGGCAATCGTGGGGGCAGCCGTGGCCCGCGTGGTGGCCAGGGTGGCCAGGGCGGCGGCAATCGCGCCCAGGGTGGCGGCCAGGGCGGCGGTAACCGTTCCTACGGCGGCGGCCAGGGTGGCGGCGGCTACGGTGGCCAGGGCGGCGGTAATCGTGCTGCCGGCGGCCAGGGCGGCCCGAGCCGTTCCGGTGGCAACCGCGCCTCCGGTGGCGGCGCAGGCGGCAACCGTGGCCCGCGTGGCCCCGGTGGCGGTAACCGCGGTGGCCAGGGTGGCGCCGGCGGTGGCAACCGTGGCCCGCGCGGCGGCAACCGCGGCGGTGGCGGCGGTGGTAACCGCGGCGGCAACTTCTAAGCGTGCCCGCCACGCTTTGGCATAACCCGCGATGCTCTAAATCGCGGGAGACGCTGGCGCTCCTCCAGGAGCACGGCGTCGAGCCGGTGATCGTCGAATACCTGAAGGTTCCGCCCACCGCGGCGGAACTGGATCGCGTGCTCAAGCTGCTTGGCCTCGAGCCGCGCGCGCTGATGCGCAAGGGCGAGGATGAGTACGCCGGCGTGCCTGTCGAAGGCAGCCGCGCGGAACTCATCGCCTACATGGTGGAACACCCGAAGCTCATCGAGCGGCCGGTGTTCATCAACGGTAAGAAGGCCGCCGTCGGGCGGCCGCCGGAAGCGGTCCTCGCGATCCTCTGATCGTAGGAGCCCACCCTGTGGGCGACGCCGTTCGCGACGCCGCTACAGGACTCGTGGCTCCTTCGCGAAAGATGTCGCCCACAGGGTGGGCTCCTACTTGTGGCGTGAAGCCAGTTTGGCGGCGACCTGGCCGAACCCAATCCCCCGCGCACGCAGCACCACCATCAGGTGGAATACCAGGTCGGCGGCCTCGCCGATCAGTGCGTCGTCGTCTTCGGCGACTGCGGCGAGCGCCGTCTCGACGCCCTCCTCGCCCACCTTCTGCGCCATGCGGCGGATGCCGCCTTCAAACAGCCTGGTCGTGTAGCTGCCGTCCGGCCGCTCGGCGTGGCGTGAGGCCACCAGCGCATCAAGCTCGGCGAGGAAGCCGAGCGACGGGACCACGTCATTTCCGAAGCAGCTCGTCGTGCCGGTGTGGCAGGTCGGGCCGGCCGGAATGGCGCGCACCAGTATCGTGTCGTTGTCGCAATCGATCTTCAGGTCGACCAGTGCCAGCGTGTCGCCGGAGGTCTCGCCCTTCGTCCACAGGCGCTGCTTGCTGCGGCTGAAGAACGTCACGAGGCCGGTGTCACGGGTCTTCGCGAGCGCCGCCTCGTCCATGTAACCAAGCATCAGCACCTCGCCCGTGCGGGCGTGCTGGACGATCGCAGGCACCAGGCCATCGCCCTTGGTGAAATCGGGGGTCATACGCGTACCTCGATGCCCTGCGCGCGCAGCTCGCGCTTCAGGGCGGGAATGGCGATATCGCCGGAATGGAATACGCTCGCCGCCAGGGCAGCATCGACATCGGCGTCGCGGAAGACGTCGACAAAGTGCGCCGGCGTACCGGCGCCGCCGGATGCGACCAGCGGCACCTGGGCCAGCGCGCGTGCGGCGCGCAACTGTTCCAGATCGTACCCACGGCGCACGCCATCGGTGCCCATGCAGTTCAACACGATTTCGCCGGCGCCCAGGGCCTGCACCTCCTCGATCCAGTCGAGCGTGCGCTTGCGCAGAGCCTTCGTGCGCGAGGGATCGCCGGTGTACTGGCGCACCCGCCATTCGCCGTCCTCGTCACGCAGGCTGTCGACACCGACGACCACGCACTGCACGCCGAACGCATCGGCGATCTCGCGCACCAGTGCCGGACGTTCCAGTGCGGGCGAATTGATGGACACCTTGTCCGCACCGGCATGCAACACCTCGCGGGCATCATCGACCGAACGGATGCCGCCGGCGACGCAGAACGGGATATCGATTTCGCGGGCCACGCGTTCGACCCAGTCGCGGTCGACGCGGCGGCCCTCGGGGCTCGCCGTGATGTCGTAGAACACGAGCTCGTCGGCGCCTTCGTCGCGATAGCGCAGCGCGAGTTCCACGATCTCGCCGACCACCACGTGGTCGCGGAAACGCACGCCCTTCACGACCTGGCCGTCGCGCACATCCAGGCAGGGAATGATTCGGCGGCTCAGCATGCGGCGTCCGCCCTGGCTGTCACTGCGAGCGCGTCGGCCATGCTGAATTCACCCTGCAACAGCGCGCGGCCGAGGATCACGCCCGCCACGCCCTGCAAGGCCAGGCCGGTGACATCCGCGAGCGAGCGCACGCCGCCGGACGCCTGCACGCGCAGCGTCGGCGCGATGGCCGCCACGTGGCGGTACAAGGCGGTGTTCGGGCCGGTCATGGTGCCATCGCGGTCAATGTCGGTGCACAGCAGGTGGCGGGCACCTGCTTCCATGTAGAACGGCAGCAGGTCGTCCAGCGTGCGCGGCTCCTCCGCCGTCCAACCCGCACTCGGCAGGCGCCACTCGCCATCGCGGAAGCGCGTATCGAGCGCCAGCACGATGCGCTCCGCGCCATAGCGTCCGATCCACGCAGCCACTGCCTCGGGCTCGCGAATCGCGATGCTGCCGACCACGACACGCGCCACGCCGGCATCGAGCAGGCGGCGCACGCCCTCCTCATCGCGGATGCCACCACCCGCCTGCACGGCGAGCCCGGCGGATGCCGCGATCGCCATCAGCGTGGGCAGGTTTTCGAACTGGCCGGAACGCGCGCCATCCAGGTCCACCACGTGCAACCACGTGGCACCGTCAGCGGCGTAGCGCCGGGCCAGTTCCACGGGCTCAAAGGCGAAGGTGGTCTGCTGCTCGTAGTCGCCCTTGAACAGGCGGACGACCTTGCCGTCGCGCAGGTCGATCGCGGGAATGGGTAGGGTCATAGCGAAAGGAAATTCCGGAGAAGCTGGGCACCCACCCGGGCGGAACGCTCGGGGTGAAACTGCATGCCCATGAAGTTGTCGGCGGCGACCACGGCGGAGAACGGCGTGCCGTGCTCGCTCGCGACGAGCGTGTAATCGCCGACGGGTACGGCGTAGCTGTGCACGAAGTACGCCGTATCGCCTTCGCGCAGGCCGGCGGTGAGCGGATGTGAGCCGTGAGCTTCCAGGTGGTTCCAGCCCATGTGCGGCACACGGAGGCCGGGCGCGACGGGGATGTGGCGCACGTTCGCGGGTACGACGCCCAGGCATTCCGTATCGCCCTCGTCGGAGCGCTCGCAAAGCAGCTGCATGCCGAGGCAAACGCCGAGCACCGGCTGCTTCAGTCCGCGCAGGACATCGACCAGGCCCGCTTCGCGAAGGCGGCGCATGCCTGGGCCAGCCGCACCAACACCCGGCAGGATGACGTGCGTGGCCGAGCGGATCCGCGCTGGGTCCGCGGTGAGTTCCGCATCCGTGCCAAGCCGCTGCAAGGCATAGCGCACGGAGCCGATATTGGTGCCGCCAGCATCGACCAGGACCACGCGCATCACAGGCTGCCCTTCGTGCTGGGCAGCTCGGCACCTTCGCGGCGGATCGCCTGGCGCAGGGTGCGCGCGACCACTTTGAAGCAGCCTTCCACCATGTGGTGCGCGTTTTCGCCGTGCACGGTGAGGTGCAGGTTCGCGCCGAGCGTTTCGCATAGCGAGCGGAAGAAGTGCGGCACCAGTTCGGTCGGCACATCGCCCACGCGCTCGCGCGGGAACGTGCCTTCGAACACGAAGTAAGGGCGCCCGGAGAGATCCAGTTCCGCGCGCGCGGCGCTTTCATCCATGGGCAATGCGAAGCCGTAACGGCCGATGCCGCGCTTGTCGCCCAGGGCGACACGCAAGGCCTGGCCCAGCGCCAGCGCGCAGTCCTCGATCGTGTGGTGTTCGTCGATGTGGGTGTCGCCGTCGCAGCGCAGGCTCAGGGCGAAACCGCCGTGCTTCCCGATCTGCTCGAGCATGTGGTCGAAGAAGCCCAGGCCCGTGCTGACGACCGGCTCGGCCACCCGATCCAGGTCCACCTGCACGCGGATGGCGGTCTCCTTCGTCTTGCGGGTGATCTCCGCAACGCGTGGCGCATCGAGCACCGCATGGGCGATTTCCGCCCAGCCATGGCCGCTCGCGCCGACAAGGAAACCGCGTACACCCATATTCGCCGCGAAGGCCGTATCCGTTTCGCGGTCGCCGACCATGGCCGACTGGCCGCGGCTCCAGCTGTCATCGGCGAGCCAGTGCCGCGCCAGGCCCGTGTTCGGCTTGCGCGTGTCACGGTTCTCGTGCGGGAAGCTTCGATCGATCAGCTGTTCGCGGAAGGTGATGCCCTGCGAGCCGAGGATCCGCAGCAGGAGATTGTGCGGGCCATCGAAGGCTTCCTGCGGGAAAGCGGGCGTGCCCAGGCCGTCCTGGTTGGTCACCATCACCAGCTCGTAGCCTGCACCGACGAAGCGTTGCAGCGCGGCCACGACGCCGGGCATGAGCGCGAGCTTTTCGAAGCTGTCGATCTGCTCGTCGGCAGGCTCCTCGATCAGGCAGCCATCGCGGTCCACGAAGAGGATCTTGCGACTCATGCGCTGGCCCCCGCTCGCAGCACGGCAAGCACGCGGTCGTTCTCGTTGCCGGTGCCGATGGTGATGCGCAGCGCATCGCCGAGGCCGGGGTACTTCGTGATGTCGCGCACGACGACGCCCGCAGCGAGCAGGCGCCGGTAGGTGCCGGCGGCATCGTCGAAACGGACGGCCAGGAAGTTGGCATGCGACGGGAGCACTTCGCGCACACCCGGAGCCTTGGACAGCGCGACGGCCATGCGCGCACGCTCATTCAGCAGTTCGTGCACGTGGTGGCGCTGCACGCGCCGGCCTTCGTAGGAGAGCGCGGCCAGTGCCGCATCCACGCACGGGGAAGGCAGCGGGTACGGCGCGATGATCCGGCGCAGCAGGCCGATCACCTCGGCGCGCGCGACCAGTGCACCGACACGCGCGCCCGCCAGCGACCAGGCTTTCGAGAGCGTCCGCAAAACGGCCACGTGCTCCAAGGTATCGAGCAGCCGCGTCGCGCTCGGCGTGCCGGAGAATTCGGCATAGGCTTCGTCGACGACCAGCAGCGCCCTGCCCTGCAAGGCCTCGGCGAGATCGCGTAGCGCCTCGAGAGGCACGAGGTTGCCGGTCGGGTTGTTGGGCGTGCAGACGTAGACCAGCTTCGTTGCCGGGGTGACTGCGGCGAGCAGCTTGCCGGTGTCGAGCGAGCCATCCGCTTCGAGGGGCGCCTCGACCACGGCTGCGCCCTGGATATGCGCGGAGACCGCGTACATGCCGAAGGTGGGCGGCGAGATGACGATGCCGTCCTGGCCCGCGCGGCAGAACGCGCGGGTGAGCAGGTCGATCGCTTCGTCGCTACCCCGCGTGACGAGCACGCGGTCCGGCGTGGTGCCATACAGCTCGGCCAGGGTGTCGACGAGGCCACGCGGCTGGGGATCCGGATAGCGGTTCAGTCCATCGCCACCGGGAAAGCTCGGCGCGCGTGCGGACTCATTCGCGTTGAGCAGCACGGTACCGCCGGAGGCTTCCATGCGTGCGCTCGAATACGGTGCCAGCGCGCGGATATCGGGACGGGCAAGGTCGAGCACGCTCATGCTTCGGCCCCCATCGCCTCGAGACGCAGGGTGACCGCACGACGGTGCGCCTCCAGCTGTTCGGCGGCGGCGAGCGTCGCGGCGCACGGGCCGATCGCGCGCAACCCGGCGGCGCTCGCTTCCTGCACCGTCACCTGCTTCTGGAAACTGGCGACCGAGACGCCGCTGTAACTGCGCGCGTAGCCGTAGGTGGGCAAGACGTGGTTGCTGCCGCTGCAGTAGTCGCCCAGCGATTCGGGCGTCCATTCGCCGAGGAAGACCGAACCCGCGGACTCGACGCCGTCGAGGAGATCGCGCGGTCGGGCGGTCTGGATGATCAGGTGTTCCGGTGCGTAGCGGTTGCTCACGGCGAGCGCCTGGCCGAGGTCACGGACATGGACGAGGCGGCTCTCGGCCAGTGCGCTGGCTGCGGTGTCCGCGCGGGGCAGTTCGAGCCGCTGGCGTTCGACTTCCGCTTCGACCTTGTCGAGCAGTTCTGCCGACGGGCTGACCAGCAGCACCTGCGAATCCGGCCCGTGCTCCGCCTGCGAGAGCAGGTCGGCGGCGATGAAGCGCGGCTCCGCATCGGCATCCGCGATGACGAGCACCTCGGAAGGAGCGGCGGGCCTGTCGATCGCCGCCCCATCGGGGTCGCCGGAGACCTGCAGCTTCGCCTCGGTCACCCAGGCGTTACCCGGGCCGACCAGCTTGTCGCAGCGCGGGACCGATGCGGTGCCATAGGCCATCGCGGCGATCGCCTGCGCGCCGCCGAGCTTGAACACTTTGTGCACACCGGTCGCCCTCGCGGCGAACAGCACCGCATCGTCGCAGCGTCCGTTCGCCTGCACCGGCGTGCACAGCACGACCTCCTGACACCCGGCGAGGCCCGCGGGCACGCCCAACATGATGGCCGTGGACGGCAGCGGCGCGCCGCCGGCGGGGACGTACAGGCCCACCCGGCGGATGGGCCGCAGCACGCGCTCTACGCGCACACCTGGCGCCGTCTCAACGCTGACCGCAGTCGGTGCGGCGGCACGGTGGAAGCGCTCGATGCGCTCAGCCGCTTCGCGCACCGCGGCCTTCAAGGCAGGGTCGAGGCGCGCTTCGGCCGCGGCGAATTCCTCATCGGTCACTTCGAGCGCCGCGAGCGTCGCCCCGTCGTAGCGCGCGGTCAGTTCCCGCAGCGCCTCGTCTCCACGCGAGCGCACATCGGCGACGATCGCTTCGACGCCTTCGCGCAGCGCCTTCGAACGCGACTGCGCAGGCCGCGCCAGCGCGGCATCTCGCCCTGCTTCGTCAAGCGTGTTCCAGTCGATCCGCTTCATGCCAGCATCTTCTCCACCGGCAGTACCAGCATGTCGCGCGCGCCCGCACGCTTCATGTCTTCGAGCTGACGCCAGCTCACGCTGCCCGCGCACAGGGCCTGAAGCACCACCTGATCCGGCGCGCCATCCACCGCGGTGAGCGTGGGAATCGGCAGGCC
>NZ_JBQCFT010000120.1:0-5306 GCF_051958795.1 Luteibacter sp.
GGCTTCGACATCCCGCCCGGCGTCGCGCCAGGCGGTGATTCCGCCGGTGAGGGGCCGGACATTGGCGAAACCCAGCTTGGTCAGGCGCTCGGCCACCTTGGCCGCGGAAACCTCGTTCGGGCATGAGCAATAAATGATCACGTTCGTATCGCGGGGCAGGGTCGCCAGGTCGGCGCTGGCCGTGCCCAGGTCGAACAGGCGCGAGCCGGGGATCACGAAGGGGTCGTCGCGGCGGTTGGAGGTGCTGCGCACGTCGACGATCAGGGCGCCCGGGTCGTTGGCGAGCAGCACGGCCAGTTCGTCCACCGAAATACGGCTCTTGCGCAGGCGTGCGATCAGCAACGTACGGCGGATGTAGCGGAAGGTGATCCACACCACCAGCCCGATCGCCGCGAGGGTGACGAGGCCCACCCCGAATTGCTTCAGCAGGGCGAGTACGGCATCGATCTGCCGGTAGAACAGCATGCCGGCGGAAAGACCCACCGATATCCACAAGGCGGCGCCCGCCAGGTCATAGAGCGTGAACCGGCTGAACCGGGTATCGCCCGCGCCCGCGATGGGGATGGCGACCAGGGATAGCCCGGGGATGAAACGCGACACGAGGAGCAGCTTCACCCCGCGCTTCTCGAAGAACCCGCTGGCACGGCGGACGCAGGTATCGGGCGACAGCGAAATGCGGCAGAGGCTATCCAGCACGCGGTAGCCGAAGCGGCGGCCCGTCAGGAACCATGCGGTGTCGCCAGCGAACGCCCCGGCGAGGGCGCCGAGGAAGGTGGCCAGGATGAGCATGGGGCTCTGCGCCAGCACCAGCGTGCTGCCGACCACGATGAGCGTGGGCATGGCCGGTACGGGCAGGCCGATCGCGCCGGCGAATACGCCAAGGAACGCCACTACCGGCGCGGTATCCGACCAGTTGACGCTCGCCACGACCGTATCCCCGGATGCTCGGTTTCAGTGGCGCAAGGGTACGCCGGTCCGCGCTCCGCGGACAGGGGCGCAACCCGCGATTTTCACAATGCGGCGTGGTGGCTCAGCACACTGGCGGGACGGGCTGCGGTCCCGCTCGCCGCCCCCTCCAGCTGGACCCAGAACAAGGTGCCGCGACCGGGGCTGGAACGTACGCCGATGCTGCCGCCGAGCAATTCGGCGATCCGCCGCGCCACGGCCAGGCCGAGACCGTAGCCGGGGTGTCCCGGGAGCCGGGTGAAGTCGTCGAACAGCCGCTCCTGCTGGCGCGGCTCGAGGCCCATGCCGTTGTCGCGCACCTCCAGCCGTACGGCATCGCCACGGCGGCGCATAGCGACCAGCACACGCCCATGCGGCGTGCTGATCACGGCGTTCGCCACCAGCCGGTGGATCAGCTCGGAAAGCAGGTTGGGGTCGCTGCGGACGGGAAGCCGACCGCCGCGCCAGTGGATGTCCACGCTGAGCCGTCCCGCATCGTTCGCGATGGCATCGCGCTCGCGGACGAACAGATCGGCCGCGATGACCTCATGGGGTGTCGGTTCGACCGCGCCGGCATCACAGCGGGCGAGGTCCAGCAGGCCTTCCAGCAATTCGTTCAGGCGGGTGACATTGGTACGCATCTGGCCCTGCACGGCACGCTGGCGCAGGTCGTCGCCGGGCTGCATGCCGCCGACGAACAGCGACAGCGCCTGAAGCGGCTGGCGGAAGTGGTCGCCCAGCTGTTCAATGAAGCGCGTCTGCCGCGCCATCTCCTGCATCCGCTGGCGGAACGCATCAGCCAGTGCCGCATCATGTCGGGCCCGCAGTTCGCGCAGGTCACCAATGAGCCTGCCAACAGCCAGGTCCAGCGATTCCGTATCGCCCAGGCCGCGGTCCTTGCGTGCGCGCAATTCGCCATCGATGCGCGCCATCACCACGTCGACTTCGTCGAGCGTATCGGCCAGTTCGCGCGCAACGAGGCGGCGGCTGGCGACGTAAACCGCGCCGATGCCGACGGCGAGCAACAGCATCATCAGCATGGCGGCGAGCCGGCGTTCGCGCAGGGCCGAGGTATCGGTAACGGTTTCCAGCTCGCCCAGGGGCGTGGCGACGGAGACGCGCAACTGATGGTTCGCACTCAGTGGACGGCCGCTGTCCAGCGACAGGTCATAACCTTCATTGCGATGGAGGATCACCCGCGCCGTTGGCGAGCTGCGCGATAGCGTGCGCGAAAGGGCGTCACGTGTCGCATCGTCTCCCATGTTGGCTGTCACCACGCCGGCGAGTCGCACGGCCTGGATGCGCGCCACGTTGCGTGCTTCCTGCGTGATCCCGCGCAGGTGCATTACGCCGAGCATCCCCGTCAGCGCGAGCGCGACCGCCACCATCGGCAGCAGGCCCTTTCGGGCTCGCCGCTCGCTGGTCGGCAACGACCGACCGGGCGATGGAATGGACGCGATCATGCTACGGCCTTGGGCTGGGTCTCATGACGAATCTATGAAACAGCCGCGCGTGGCGCGATAGACAAGGGGAGCTAAGCCTTGCGGCGTATGCCTTCCGGCCGATGGCCTATTTGCCACGCAGCCGCGCGACGAGGCCATCGTGGTCGGACTGGATCTTCCTGAACCGCGCCTCGCGCGCGTTTTCACTGACCCACTGCGCGGTGGTCGCGCGGCGCTTCTCCAGCGTGTATTCGATATCGGCGAAGGGTACGAGGCACGCGTTCGTGGCAGGCGCGAAGCCGCTGATGTCATGGATCAGCTTCAGGTTGGCTTCTTCACGCGCGCCATCCTTGCCCTTGCCGTACCCCGTTATGAATGCCGCCACTTTTTCCCGCAGCGAGGCGGGCAGGTCGTTGCGGATCACGATCACGGCATGGGGGATCAGCGACGACTTCCAGAGGACGCGCAGGCGCGCGTACTGGTCGGGAAAGTGCTGCTGGAACCGTTCCAGATCGGCGGTGTTATTGGTCGCGACATCCGCCTCGCCGTTGGCGACGGCCAGCGCATTGTTCTGGTGGTTGTCGACGTGGACCTTGGCGAAGAAGGTGTCGGAGTCCACCCCGCGGGCGGCGAACAGCTGGGTCTCCGGCACGAGGTAGCCCGAGACCGACAATGCCTCGCCTCGCGCGAAGCGCCACGTGCCCGGTTTGGCGAAAAGCTGGTCGAGGCTGGTGATGTGCGAGTCGGTGGCCGCTAGCAGCACGGCATAGTACCCCTTCGACCCATCGCCGCGGGTGAGCTGGCCGATCACCTGCATGTTCTGGCCCATCACGGCGTCCAGGGCGAGCCGGCCGGAAAGGAAGGCGATATCGACCCGCTGTTCGCTGATCGCCTGAGCGATGCCTTCGTAGGTCGTGACCGACACGGCCCGCACGGGGCGGCCGAGCGCGGTATGGAGGTCGTCCAGCATGGGACGCCACGCTTCGAGCGACTCCGCTGGCCCCCCAATGGGGAGGATGCCGAAGGTCAAAGGGGCGTTGGGATCGATGTCGGTACCGGCGGCGCAGGCCATGCCAGGCAGCAGCGCCGTGAAAGCCAGCGTAACGGCGGCCAGCCAGCCATGGAGGAGCCGTTTCGTCGTGCCCACCCTGCCTGCCCGCATGCGCCTGCCTCGCGTCGTGTGACGTGCTGTCCCCCGGCGCTCCCTGCCCACCCGGGCGCCAGCTTACGCCGCGCCCGTGGCAAAAACGTGTCCTGTGTTTCAGTCCCCGAGATGCTGGGCGGCCACGAGGGCCTCGAGGCGGTTGCGCACGTGCAGGGCGCGGAAAATCGCGGCCAGGTGGATCTTCACCGTGCCCTCGCTGATGCCGAGCTCGCGGGCGATCAGCTTGTTCGGCCTGCCCTTGGCGAGCAGCTTGAGCACGTCGATCTGGCGATCGGTGAGGACCGTGGCCAGGCGTTCCTTGGTGGTCAGGCCATCGCCTCCCGCCGTTGCGAACGCCGGGACCATCGGGGTCGCCGACGCCGCCTTCATCGCCTCGGGCGGCACGTAGATGCCGCCGCCCACGACCAGGCGCACCGCGTTCAGGATGACATCGGGTGGTGAGGATTTCGGGATGTAGCCCTGGACGCCGAGGTCCAGCACATGCCGGATGGCGGCCGGATCTTCGGTGCCGGAGAGGACAATGACCGGGCGCGCGCGATCGGTAGGATCCTCGCCGGGCTCCTTCAGCGCGGCCACGGCATCCTTGATGTGCTCGACGCCGTCGGCACCGGGCATGGCCATGTCGATCAACGCGATATCCGGCAGGGGAGCCCTGCCAAGGTGCGCCTTGAGCTGCGCCACCGTTTCAGCCTCGACGAACTCGACCGCATCACCCAGCTCGCGAAGCTTCAGCTTCACGCCCTCGATGATCAGCCGATGATCGTCCGCGATCAGAACTCGCATGCCACTCCTCCGCCCGCACTGCCACGAGCATCCCCGTTCGAAGGACCATAGCCCTCCCGGATGTCGGCGGCAAGCAGGCCATTCGCCTCAGACGGCCGCATGATGGACAGACCATGCGGAAACCATTACATCGTGGAGCCGTTCGGGGGAGACCGGCTTGTACAGGACCTGCGTGGTGGTCGTATCCACGTTCGCCAGGAAGTCGCTGCGGGTCTCCCCGGTGATCAGGACGCGGGCAAACGGCGGGGGATCCCCCGGCCGGCGGCGGTAGTAGCGGTCGAGCAGCGCCAGCACGTCCAGGCCCGTCCCCTCGCGCAGGCGCAGGTCGGAGATGACCAGGTCGGGCGGCTGCATCCACAGGTGCACCGCTTCCATGGCCTGCTGGGCATCCTCGGCGGTCATCACCTCACAGCCCCAGCTGCCGAGCAGGTAGCTGATGCCGGCCAGGATGCTCGGCTCATCGTCGATCACCAGCACGCGCATGCCAGCTACGTCGCGGGGCATGCCCGGCTCGGGTGCCGCAGCGGGCGGCGCCTCCGGGATCGGGTTGGCGGCCACTTCGGGCAGGGTGATCGAGAACACGCTGCCCTTGCCGGGCTTCGAGATCACCGTGGCCCGGGTGCCAAGCAGCCCGGCCAGGCGCTGCACGGTCGACAGGCCCAGGCCCAGGCCACGGCGCGTGCCTTCGGGCCTGCCCGCCTCGGGGCCACTTTCCACGCGGTAGAACTCATCGAAGATGTGCTCGACGTGCTCCCGGGGAATACCCAGGCCCGTATCCCAGACATCGATGCGGATCTTCCCGTCATCCCGTCGGCGGGCGCCGACCAGCACGCCGCCGCAGCGGGTGTAACGCAGGGCGTTGCTCACCAGGTTGTTCAGGATCCGCGCCAGCATCGTGCGGTCGGTCCGCACCCATGCGCCGGTGGTGCGCACCACGAGGCGCAGGTCGTGCTGTTCGGCCACCATGCGGA
>NZ_JBQCFT010000121.1:0-7154 GCF_051958795.1 Luteibacter sp.
CGTCGCGTGCTTGCCGTCAGCGGCGTCGTCGCGCTGGTGGCGATCATGTTTTCCGGTGGCTGGGTCTGGCGGCTGATCCACGAGCAGTACCTGCTCGTGCTGATCGTGGCCGCAGCGTGCCTCGTCCTCGCCTCGCCGGAGGGCGGCACGGGCATGCGTGGTACAGGCTGGCTGCAGGCCATGGGGCGCGCGAGTTACGAGATCTACCTCACCCAAATGTTCGTGGTGTTCGCGCTCGTCGGCGTGGCGCGCATGAGTGGAACGGACAAGGCATGGGGCTGGATCTGGTACGCGCCGGCCTTGTCGCTTGCGTGGGCTTTGGGCTACGCGGTCGCGCGGTACTTCTCCGAACCCGCCGACCGCTGGCTGCGGCGGCGTTTGCTCAAGCCCGCGACTGCACCGGCCGTGGCGTGATGCGATCGGGGCGGGGCCAGTCGGCCCCGCCCATCCTTGCTTAGTGGTGGCGGTCGCGATCGCGCGCGTGGTCAGCGGCCTTGCCCACTTCCTTCTGGACCTTGCCGGCATTCTTCTCGATGTTGCCCGCGGCTTCTTTCGCGTGGTTACCGGTCAGCTTGCCCGTGGCTTCCTTCACGGCGCCCTTGACCTCGTGTTTCATGCCTTCGGTACGGTTCTTGTCCATGGTGGCTTCCTCGCTACTCTGCGCCATTCGCAGCGTCCACGGTGTACCCGTTCCCGCCATTACAGCTTCGTGAAGCGAACGCGACGTGGCATTCACCGCTACCGTCCGGCGGGGTAGGATGTCGCATGTTCTTTCCGTTACCCAAGACGGCCACGGCGCCGTTCTGTCCGTCCGAAGTCGCCGGTTCCATCGTCGTTGCGCAGGATCTTCCGTGGTGGAAGAAGGCGCTGCGCTTCGCCGGCCCGGGTCTGCTCGTTTCGGTTGGGTACATGGATCCGGGCAACTGGGCCACCGACATCGAGGCTGGCTCGCGCTTCGGCTCCCGGTTGCTGTTCGTCGTGCTGCTTTCCAGTCTCGCCGCCATGCTGTTGCAGTGCCTTGCCGCACGGCTCGGCATCGCGACGCGCAAGGACCTGGCGCAGCTATCGAGCCAGCGCTATACGAAGGCCCTGGGCCGGGCGCAATGGGTGCTCGCCGAACTCTCCATCATTTCCTGCGACCTTGCCGAGGTGCTGGGCAGCGCGCTGGCGTTCAAGCTGCTGTTCGGCGTGTCGCTGCCGGTGGGTGTCGCGCTGACCGCGCTGGATACCTTCATCGTGCTCGGCCTGCAGGGGCAGGGCTTCCGGCGCGTCGAATCGATCATCCTGGGGCTCGTCGGCACGATCGGCATCTGCTTCGTGGTCCAGTTGTTCCTGATCGGGCCGGACTGGCATGCGGTGGCGGCGGGTTTCGTGCCGTCGCTGCATGCCCTGGATAGCCGCGAACCGCTGTACCTGGCCATCGGCATCCTCGGTGCCACGATCATGCCGCACAACCTGTACCTGCATTCATCGATCGTGCAGACGCGCGCGGTGTCGGGTGAGACGGGCAAGTGGGCCGCGATCAGGCTCACGCGCGTGGATACGATCTGCTCGCTGAGCCTCGCGCTGTTGATCAATGCAGCGATCCTGATCGTGGCCGCAGGCGCCTTCCATGCGACCGGTCGCCATGATGTGGCGGACATCGGCGATGCCTACCAGCTGCTCGCGCCCATCGCTGGCACGACGGTGGCTTCCATCGCCTTCGCCATCGGCTTGTTCGCCTCCGGACAGAGCTCGACGTTTACCGGCACCATCGCCGGGCAGGTGATCATGGATGGCTTCCTGCAAATGAAGCTGCCTTGCTGGCAGCGTCGGCTGATCACCCGTGGCCTCGCCATCATTCCCGCGTTCATTGGCGTGCTCGTGATGGGCGACCGGGCGATCGGCGCCTTGCTCGTCGCAAGCCAGGTCGTGCTCAGCGTGCAGCTGCCGTTCGCGATGTATCCGCTGATCCGCTTTACCGACGATCGCGCGCTGATGGGGCCGTTCGCCAACACGCGGCTCGTGTCGGTCGCCGCCTGGCTACTCTTCGCCACCATCTCGGCCGCGAACGCATGGCTGGTGGCGCAGTTCTTCGGTTTGGCGTGACGCGCGGCATACACGGGCATCACGACCCGCACCGGTAGTCTCAGGCTCCTCATGCCAGAGGAGCCACGCTCATGCCCGAGAAGAAAACCACTGCCAGGGCTGCCCGCGACAAGCGCGAGGGCAAATCAGCGTCCACACAGGCCGGCGAGTACGTGCGCGAGGAAATCGAGCACGTTCGCGAAGGCAAGCACGGCGCGCGTTCGGCGAAGCAGGCGATCGCCATAGGCCTGTCCAAGGCGCGCCGGGATGGTGTAAAGGCCAGGCCATCGAAGACCGCCAGCAAGGCGACGAAGAAGAAGGCGGCCCAGGACACCGCTGCGGCGCGTAAGCGTTCATCCGGTACGGCGACGAAGAAGTCGGCGGCCCGCAAGCGCGCGACGACCAAGGCGCTCAAGCGCGAGGGCACGGCGGCCGCGTCGAAGAAGGCGCTGTCCACCCAGGCCCGGAAGAGCGCGGCAAAGCGCACATCGGCCAGCAAATCGACGGCAGCAAAAAAGGCCGCGCATACCAAGGGCGCCGCCGGCCGTTCCGCGGCGGCAAAGAAAGCCGCGAAGACCCGGGCCCGCAAGGCCTCGTAGAAACGCAGAAGGCCCGCACATGGCGGGCCTTCTTATGTCGCGTGGCGTTCTCTCGTAGGAGCGGGGTGGGCCGCGGCCTTCGGCAGGCGTGGACTGGGTAGTGTGCCGCGATAACGGCGTGCCCAGCTCGCCCTACGGCGAGGTGCGGCTTACAGCGCGTCGGAGCTGAGGCGGCTGGCGACTTCGCCCAGCCAGTCGTAGCCATCCATCTCGCCGCCGAAGAGGTCGAGGCCGTTGGACGCGTCCGACATGCGGCCGCCAGCGGTGTATTCGAAAGTGGTGATGCCGTAATCGTTGCGAAGTTCGTTCATGGTCTTGTCTCCCAGTCTCTTGTATGACCGGTTGTTTCAATCAACACCACGCCGCCGGTCTCTTGCGTGGTCGGGACGTTACGCTGGCCTGGGAAATCCCGGTAGAAGGCCAAATCGTACCTATCCGTTTCATTTGGTGAACAATCGACTCGTTAGGCTTTCGTATGCCGGCATTTGTACCGAATTACTGAACCCGTGAGTTTCGTATCACCCTTAGTAGGGGCCTATTGGCCGCTTTCAAGGGCTGCAATGCTTAAAAAGTTAGACAGCGGACGTAAGTAAAAGGTTCAAAGATTTTTTCGATGGCACCCATGGATCGGGCCTGTCGAACACCTTTCTGCAGCCGTTCGTTCGTGGAAGCGTGCTGATCCGTTAACCAGAGTTTAACTCAATCGGTCGAAGGCTGCCATGGCGGTGTTTGCTTCCGTTCACATTTCGTTCGCGAAGTCCGCCAGCCGTTGGGAGACAACGGCGTCGGAGCGGGCCTCCATACGGGTCCGTGCGGACGCAGCCCGGGCTGGCTACACTCCGTGGTCCACCCGGCCCCCGGCCGGCACCGTACGCCACCGTTTAGAGGAATGACCCATGAAGTCGCGCGCCGCTGTTGCCTGGGAAGCAGGAAAGCCCCTGTCCATCGAAGAGATCGACGTACAGGGACCGAAGGCGGGCGAGGTGCTGGTGCGCATCGTGGCCACGGGCGTCTGCCACACCGACGCCTTTACGTTGTCCGGGGCGGACCCGGAAGGCGCCTTCCCGGTCGTCCTGGGCCATGAGGGTGGCGGCATCGTCGAGGAAGTGGGCGAGGGCGTCACGTCGCTGAAGCCGGGCGACCACGTCATTCCCCTTTACACCCCTGAATGCGGGGAGTGCTCGTTCTGCCGTTCGGGCAAGACGAACCTCTGCCAGAAGATCCGCGTCACCCAGGGCAAGGGCGTGATGCCGGATGGCACCTCGCGCTTCTCCATGGGTGGCAAGACCCTGCTGCATTACATGGGTACGAGCACCTTCAGCGAATACACCGTGCTGCCGGAGATCTCGCTGGCGAAGATCAACAAGGATGCGCCGCTGGACAAGGTCTGCCTGCTCGGCTGCGGCGTGACCACGGGCATCGGCGCGGTGCTCAACACGGCCAAGGTGGAGCCGGGCGCGACCGTGGCGGTGTTCGGCATGGGCGGCATCGGCCTGTCGGTCGTGCAGGGCGCCGTCATGGCGAAGGCCGGCCGGATCATCTGCGTCGATACCAATCCGGCGAAGTTCGAGATGGCGAAGATGCTTGGCGCCACCGATTTCGTGAATCCGCGCGATTACCCGGATACCCCCATCCAGCAGGTGATCGTCGACCTGACCGATGGCGGCGTCGATTATTCCTTCGAGTGCATCGGCAATGTCGACGTGATGCGCTCCGCGCTCGAGTGCTGCCACAAGGGCTGGGGCGAGTCGATCATCATCGGCGTAGCGGGTGCGGGCCAGGAAATCCGTACCCGGCCGTTCCAGCTGGTCACGGGTCGCGTCTGGCGCGGTTCGGCATTCGGTGGCGTGAAGGGCCGCACGGAATTGCCGGGCTATGTCGATCGCTACATGGGTGGGGAAATCAAGATCGATCCCATGATCACGTATACGATGGGGCTGGACGATATCAATCGCGCCTTCGACCTGATGCACGAGGGCAAGTCCATCCGCTCCGTCATTATCTATTGAGTGCCGCGATGAACGAGACGATCGACCTGATCCGCCGCTATTACGACGCGTTCAATCGCGGTGACTGGGCGGGCATGCTGGACCTGCTGGACGAGCAGGTGGCCCACGACGTGAACCAGGGCGGCCGCGAGACCGGCCGCCAGCGCTTCGCGGCGTTCCTCGAGCGCATGAACACGAGTTATTCCGAACAGCTGAAGAACATCGTGATCATGGCGAACGAGGCGGGCAACCGCGCCGCCGCCGAGTACGTCGTGCATGGCGAATACAAGGCGACCGACGAAGGGCTGCCGCTCGCCCAGGGGCAGAGCTATGTGTTGCCTGGCGGGGCGTTCTTCGATGTCGCCGGTGGCAGGATCACCCGCGTCAGCAACTACTACAACCTCGAGGACTGGCTGGCCCAGGTGCGGCGGATCGACGTCGACTGACCTTGAAGCCGGGGTGGTGGGGCCGCAGGTCTTCCGGTGACCCCACCATCAAGGCAAGGCATGCCCTGGACGAATCCGTACTTCGACGCCACGAAGGCGCACCACGCGCGCGAGGGCTTCCGTAACCTGGAACCCGAAACGCGCGAACCCGGCGGCCTGAAGCGCTGGCGCCGCGAGCGCAAGGAACAGCAGCTCCCGCGTCCTCCCACCGAAGGTTACGAAGCCTTCGCCCGCCGCTGGTGGCAGCCCGCGGATTTCGCCGGCAGCGATGACGCCGCCTGGTGGCTTGGCCATGCCAGCGTGCTCGTGCGAAACCAGGGGCTCACCGTGCTCACCGACCCGGTGCTGGGCAAGCGGGCTTCGCCACTCTCGTTCGCTGGGCCGCTGCGGCGCACGCCGACACCTGCGGAAGTCGCCGCGTTGCCGCGCATCGACGTGGTCGTGATTTCCCACAATCATTACGATCATCTGGACCGTGCGAGCGTGCTTGCCATCGCCCGGCGTTTCCCGGGTGTCGTGTTCCTCGTGCCACTGGGGCTGAAGCGCTGGTTCGATCGCGAGCGGATCGGGAATGTGCGCGAGCTCGACTGGTGGGCCTCCACCGAAGTGGGCGGCGCGGTCTTCACCTTCGTGCCTGCCCGGCACTGGAGTGCCCGCACCCTTTGGGATCGCAACCGTTCGCTCTGGGGTGGCTGGGTGATGGCCCAGGCCGGCTTCCGCTTCTGGTTCGCCGGTGACACCGGCTACTCCGACAAGCTCGCCGAGATCGGACGCCGTGCCGGTCCGATCGACCTCGCCGCCATTCCCATTGGCGCATATGCCCCGCGCTGGTTCATGCATGGCCAGCATGTGGATCCGGCACAGGCGGTGCAGTTGCACCGGGAGATTGGCGTGCGCCGTTCCATGGCGATCCACTGGGGTGTGTTCGAACTGGCCGACGACCAGCTGGACGAGCCGCCGCGGTTGCTGGCCGAGGCGCTCGGCGCCCAGGGCATGGCGGCGGAGGAATTCATGCTTTTGAACATCGGCGGCCGGATTGCGCTTTAATGTGCGCCCCCCTTGTTACCTGATGCCCGACCCATGTCATCGCAAACGTTCGAACTCGAAGGCGAGTACGTTGAATTGAACCAGTTGCTCAAGCTGGCCGGGATCGCCGCCAGCGGCGGTGAGGGCAAGCACCTCGTGGCCGACGGCCTGGTCACCGTCGATGGCGTGGTCGAGTTGCGCAAGACCTGCAAGATCCGGGCGGGGCAGGTCGTGGCGATCGATGGCGAGACCATCCGCGTGGTCTGATCCACGGCGTGGTCCATGAAAAAGCCGGCGCCTCGCGGCGCCGGCTTTTTTCGTTCATGCGCTGGCGATTACATGCCGCCGGCGGTCGAGGACTTGGCCGGAGCCGTTTCGGTGCCGGTGGCAGCCTTCTTGTGCTTCTTGTGGGTCGACTTCATCGAGCCGTTTTCATTGCCGGTTTTATCCATCGAGCCGCTCTTCATCGAGTCGGAGCTGGAATGCATCGGCGTGGCAGCGGTGGAGGCCGGCGTCGGCGAAGCCTTCGAAGCAGCGTCCTGCGCAAAAGCGGCGCCAGTCATGAGGGTGCAGCCGGCGAGCATGGCGAGGATCAGTTTCGTGTTGCGCATGACGAATCTCTCCTGGAACGTGTGAGCGCCTTGGATTCATGGCGGCGACGCCGGGCGCGGCGGCGTGCCGCTTAAAGACCGGAATAGGTGCGGTCGGTGCAGAAGCTATTCCTTTTTCGATGAATAAAGGGAATCTCGTCCTGCGGTTCCTAGGCATCCATTCAGGTGGAAATTACATGTCGTTAAGTGAGGACGAGGAAGTCGGCGCGTGAGCGTTTCGGTGTTACTGGAAATCCCGCGAGACGGATCCAAAAGCGGGCAGCAGGTCACTGAAATCGAGCAGCCGGTGCGCCCCGAGGTGGCGCACGCCCGCCATGGATTTCCATTGCCCATCCACCGCCAGCAAGACCCCATCCACCAAGGCCTGTCGGCACGCCGCGGCCCCCCTCGGGCGGCCGATCACGTTGACCTGGCCGG
>NZ_JBQCFT010000122.1:0-6469 GCF_051958795.1 Luteibacter sp.
AGCCCACCTTTGGAGCCCACCGGGTGGGCTAGGGTTTGGGCTTACGCGCCACTGGGTTTGCAGTTTTTCGCTATTTTTGTCGCCCACTGGGTGGGGTCCTACGACGAGGGGGATGGCGAGCCACCATGAATTTGCGAAAACGTGCACACTAGCGCCCCCGAACCTTCGACCATGGCCCGCATGCGCCTGCCGACCGTCACCGCTGCCTTGCTTGCCGCGCTGGCCGCCCTCCCGGCGGAGGCGGCGGTGCCGCCGCGCAGCGACAAGACGCTGGTGGAGCTGATCGACAGCACCATGGGCACCCTGCCCAATGCGGTGGACCAGCTGGCGGCCAAGGTACCGGGCGGCCTGCACTCGACGCCGGATGCCCCCTCGCAGATCGTCCGCAGCGCGCCGTTCGTCACCCGGGATGGTTTCCGGGTTTCGGCCCTGGAGGTGCGCGGGTTCAACGAGGGCGGCGACGTGCCGATGGCCCGGTTCACCTCGATCCAGCTGGAGCAGCGGCCCTGCTTCACCCGCCAGGACATCGCCGGACACTTCCACGTGGCGAGCTCGGAGACGACGCTACCGACCGCGCCGTCGATGCTGCCCAACCGCTACACCATGATGCAGATGCCGTGGGGCCGCCTGTCGTTTGGCAGCTCCCAGGAAAGCGGCAGCTGCGTGATCGCCATCGTCGGTGATGCCACCGGTGGCCTTGCCGGCGTGCAGATGCCCCTGCCACTGCCCCAGCCGACCTCGATGCCCGGCATGCCCGACCTGCGCCGGACCTGGCCGATGCCCGCCAGCGCCTATCCGGCCAGCCCTTATCCCGCGGAATGAAGCAAGGCGGGTGAGAGCAGCCCGCTGACGCGTTCGATCCGATCCTCCGGCACGGCGGGCGAGAACAGGAACCCCTGTAGTTCGTCGCACCCGGCATCGCGCAGGAACTGCCGCTGCTCCTCGGTCTCCACGCCTTCCGCGACCACGCACAAGCCCAGCGCCGAGCCCAGGTTGGAGACGGCCCGCACGATCGCTGCCGAGTCCTCCGCCAGCGGCGCCATCTGCACGAACGAGCGGTCGATCTTCACCTTGTCGACGTCCAGGTCCTTCAGCAGCGTGAGGCTGGAGTAACCCGTGCCGAAGTCGTCCAGCGAGACGCGCACGCCGGCACGACGCAGCCGCTTCAGCAGCAGGGTCGCCGCGCCATCGGCATGCACGATCGCGGTCTCGGTGATCTCGAGCTCCAGCCGCCGCGGCGGGAGGTTGGTCTCGGCCAGGATGGACAGCACCGTATCGGCGAAGCGGCTGTCACGCAGCTGCACGGCACTCACGTTCACTGCGATGTACAGGTCGTCCACGCCCTTCATCCGCGCACACGCCGTGCGCAACACCCATTCACCCAGGCGCCCGATCAGGCCGGTCTCTTCGGCCACCGCCACGAACTGCACCGGCGGGACGACGCCCAGCTTCGGATGCCGCCAGCGCGCGAGCGCCTCCAGGCCGATCACCTTGCCGTCGGACGCCCGCACCATCGGCTGGTAATGGCAGCTGAGGCCTTCACCGGTGCGCATGGCTTCCTCGAGCGCCAGCTCCACTTCACGGCGGTGCGCCAGCGAAGCGTCCAGCGCGTCGGAAAACACGGTGTAGCGGTTGCGCGCCTTCTTCGCCTCGTACAGCGCGCTATCCGCCTTGCGCGCCATTTCGCCGGAGGTGACGGCGTCGGCGCCAATGCGTACCACGCCGATCGACGTGCCGATGAAGGCCTTCGCGGCAAGCACGTCGAACGGCGTCGCGGCAAGCGTCAGCATGGCATCGGCCAGCGCATCCAGGTCCAGATCGCCGCTGTCCTCGACGAGCACGGCGAACTCGTCGCCACCGATGCGCGCGACAACATCGTTCGCGCCCACCGCATGGCGCAGCCGCTGGCCGAATTGCACCAGCAGCTCATCGCCCACGAGGTGGCCGTAGGTATCGTTGACCTTCTTGAAGCCATCCAGGTCGAGGTAATACAGCACCGCCCTGCCCCCGTTCTCCGCGGCGCGCGCCACGCTCGCATCGAGGCGGCTGAAGAGCGCCGTGCGGTTGGAAAGACCGGTGAGCGCGTCATGGCAGGCCAGCCAGCGCACATGCGCCTCGGATTCGCGTAGCTCGGTGATATCCGTGACCGACGCGAGCACATGCGGCTCGCCATCCAGTTCGATGCAGGTCTTGCGGGTCAGCAGCGTGCGCACCCTGCCCTGGAAATCATGCACCGCCTCTTCCGATTCCACCACCTCGTGGCTACGCAGGACGGCGTCATCGCCCCGGGCGAAGCGCTCTGCCTGCTCCGGGGGAAACATATCCGCGTCGGTCTTGCCGAGCACATCGTCGGGCTGGAAACCGAAATAGTCACAGCCCATGCGGTTGACGAACACCCAGCGGTGCGCCGCATCGCGCACGAACATCGCCGTGGGCATCAGTTCAAGCACTTTCGACCAGTTGGCAAGGTCCTGGATCACGCGCGCCCCCGTGCTTCGTTAACGGCCAATCTGCGACCCATGTCGTGACGTGGGTGTGTGCGGTTCCGTTTATGTGCGCGCGGGGTTTCGAGGAATGCACTAAGTCGGCAAGAAAAGCGCGGCGCGGATACGCGCGCGCAAGGGATCAGCCGGGCGGTCCGTCACGCCAGCGGACGATGGTATAGAGGCTCTGCCGCGGGTCGCGCTCGGGCACCGCCACGGCGAACAGGACCGTCGCCTCCACCAGCGAACGCGAACCGTGGCCGTCATCCGCCAGCGCCCGGAACGTGATGGCCCGGCCAGGCAGCGCATCGCCAAGCGCCAGGCCACCTGGCAGGTTCTGCAGGGGGGTACCCGGGGGTGCGCCATCGCGCGCTGCGATCACCGCGCGAGCCGATTCCAGGTCCAGGCCGCGAAGGGTGGCCATGGCCAGCAAGGGCGCGAACTCCGGCTGCGGGGTCTGGCGGCCCGACCAGATCGTTATGGCGGGTTCGATCCGGCCATACAAAGCCGGGTCCATGCCGGGCAACGCTTGCAACTCTTCTACCGCGGCGAACGGCACCGGACGCCGTGCCGGGGTGTTCGGCGGCTCCTGCGACGCCAGCCCCGGTGTCGCCGACGTGCCATCGTCAGCCACCGGCGCACCCACCATGCCTCGCGATGCCTCCACGCGGCGGCGCAGGGCCGTGGCGCGCGAATCCGCGCACCCGGCGGCAATGAACAACGCCTGCAGCGTCCGCGAATCGGCGCTATTGATGTCGACCTTGCCATTTTCGTCCTGGATGCCCACGGCCACGTGCATCCCGTCGAAGTCGAAGGCGAGCGAGCGGCCGTCGCCGGGCAAGCCGGCACCGGACGGCGGTACGTCACTCATCTCCGCCAGCACCGCTTGCCGCCGGCGTGCGTCGATCGTGGCGATACCGCGCATGATCCCCGCTTCCGCCGCATAGCGGGCCCGCTGCTGGCCCAGGGTGAAGCGCGTCTGCAGCGCCTCGACCCGGGCGATGCTCGCGAAGCCGCCCACCAGGATGGCTAGCAAGGTGCACGCCCAAAGCACCACGAGCAACGCGACGCCTTGCTGCCGAATCTTCATGGCACCCCCGCAAGGCGAAGTGCCGCCCACTGCACATTGACCGCGTCCGGGTCCTGGCGAAGGGCGACCACGACGGGCGGCCACGCATCACGCCCCTCCTCCGGAACCACGCTGATTTCAACGGCGCCGGGCAAGACCGTCGGCGTCGTCCATGCATCGAGCCACGTGGAAGAGCCACGGGCGGCATAGCGCAGCCGCAGCGTTCGCACGCGGGCCAGGAGGACATCCTGCGCGCCGGCGGTCACATCGGACTGACTGCCGGGTAGCGGGGAGAAATGTGCCTCCAGCGCCTGCCCCTGCGATGCCTCATTCGCGAGGGCCAGTTCAATGCGCTGCGGACCGAGCTTGCCAAGGTAGCCTGGCAAGGTGGACACGAATCGAACGTGCGTGGCATCACCTTCGAATACGACGGGCGCACCTCGTTCGTTCAACATCCAGGGCAGCGCAGTGGCTGAAGCCAGCTGGCGGCGCAGGAATTCCCGCGCGCCGCGCACTTCATCGAGGCGCGCGATGATCGACGCGCCATGACCCGTGGCCAGCGTTGTCGAACGCACGCCCGAATAGACGCCAAGCAACAGGATGGCGAGCAAGGCTAGCGCCGCCAGCACCTCAAGCAAACTGAAACCGCGGGCGCGCCTCATGGGCCAGCTACCGAAGTCATCGATGCAGGCGCGGGCTCATCCTGCAGGCGCAGCGTGGCGAACGAAGCATGGCGCTCGGTGCGGCCTTCGTGCCAGCGAATATCCAGATCGATGCGATACACATGCAAATCGGGGGTCTGCCCAGGCGCGGGCGCCTGCGCGCGGGTGACGGTCCGCCATTGGAACTGCGCGTCATACCGGCCTTCCCGCGTTCCCTCGCGCAGCGGCTCAAGGCGGCCGATCGCATCCAGCGTGGTGTCGGCGAACATCGCGACCCGGTTCAACGTGCGTGCATGCCCGGTCAGTTCCGTCGCGGCACCGGCTACGTGCATCACCGCACCAAACGCCAGGGCGAGCAGGAGAATGGCGGCGATCGTCTCGAGCAGGCTGAAGCCCGCTTGCGTACGCTGGCGACGAAGGGAGTAGGCGGCCATGCGGTGAGGCTTGCATTCCATCGTTTCAGTCGCGTGTCGTTGCATGGAAAAAAGGGGGCGGCACCACGGCCGCCCCCTCTATCCGTCCTTCCTGGACAACCACTCCCCTTAGATACCGACGCAGCCGTTGACCTTGGTCTGGCCGGTGGTGTTGGTCAGGTCAGCATTGCTCAGCCAGGCGTAGCCGGTAGCGATGCGGCCGATCTTCGTCACCGACGGGCGCGAGGTGGTGTTGTACGGCGAGAACATCAGGCCACGAACCGCAGCCGCGCTGGAACCGTTGGCCTGGGCATTGGCCAGCTGGTAGGTCACGGCAAGGATCGGGTAGCCCGTGGACGGATCGGCGTAGTCGTTCGGGTTCACCACGGCGATGCACTTGCTGGTGGTCGACAGCGCGTTCAACACCGGGCGGCCATTCGCGTCCGCGTTGTCGGCAATGACCTGGTCATAGGCAAGGTTCACGGCAACGGCGGTGGTGCCAAAGCCCGTCGACGGATTGACGGCCAGGCCGGAGTGCGAGTTCGTCACCGAGGCAAACTTGGCCGGAGCGGTCACACCGTTCGCAGCTTCAGCGTAGCCGATCGAACCGTTGGTCGCGTTGACCGCCGTGGTCACGCCAGCGTTGCCGCTCGCACCGACCTTGGTGGTCCACGCACCGAAGTACGCCTGCGCACCCAGCGCCTTGCCGGACGAATCGGTCGTACCGGTGAACGTCTGGGTCGTCGTGAACTTCGTCGCCGGCAGGGTGGCCGCAACCGGGTTGCCGTTGGAGTCGTTGTGCGCCGGCACGATGTTCGACGGGCACACCGCGGACAGGTGGTTGAGGAACGAGAACGAGGTGCCGCTACCGTCGCTGCGGTACACGATGTTGATCGGGCCCGACTGACCGGCGACCAGGTCCTTCCAATCGGTGATCTGGCCGGAGAACACGGCGCAGATCTGGCCTTCGGTGAGCGTCATCGTGTTGACGCCGGTCTTGTTGAACACCACCGCGATCGAACCCGCGATGGCCGGCAGCTGCACCGGCTGGGTGCCGGCGCCATGGCCGGTGACATAGTTGTTGAACTCGCTCAGCGACATCGGCGCGTCCGACGCGGCGAAGGCGGCCTGGGCGAGGCTACCGCCACCCGGGGCGGCGCTGAAGCCCTGCGGCAGGGCGGCGTTGCTCTCGAGGCACTGGCCGTTGACCTGGAAGTGCGTCGCATCGTTGCCGGCAAGGATCTTCTTGCCGGCGCCGCTGCCCGTCGGGCAATAAGAGACGCTGACGCCGCTGGTGGCGGCGGCATAGACGCCGAACAGCGAACCGGCGCCCGGGGTGATCGGGTTACCGATCGTGGTGGTGGCGGCACCGGTGTAACCGATCGCCGGCAGCGTGGCGCCACCGCCGACCAGGCTCTGGGCACCGGCGACAGAAGCGAGCGACATCAGCACCGCGCCCGCAACGAACTTCATGCGGGTGTTTCCCATCGAAAAATCGCAACGCATGGTGTATCCCCTTGCATAGAAGCCCCCCAAGTGGAGGCCTTGCAAGCATCCGCTCGCGCGATGACCTGCGCGTGTTACTGCGATGTCCGCGAATATGTTCGCTCAGTGACTTCGGCAAATGCGGAAACACGACTGCATCACACTTGCTGCGTAATGGACACATGACGCGTCACATAACAGGAAATGCATTTCCTACCCAGGATCTTGTGGGAGCGTGGGGTCACCCCGAGGGGGCCGGCCCGGCACCCCCAGCCCCCCCACGCCCCGCGCGCCCCCCCACCCCCCCGCCCCCGGCGGGGGGGGGTGGGGCCCCCGGAAGCGGCGGCGGGGCGAGGG
>NZ_JBQCFT010000123.1:0-8843 GCF_051958795.1 Luteibacter sp.
GCACACGCTCCGGAGCCGCGTCACGGTACCGACGGGGGCGATCGCCTCGGCACTGGCCAGCGTGCACGTGGGTGGACGCCTCCAGCGCATCGGGGAGCATCCGCTCACGCTGGTGGATGTGGGGCACAACCCGCAGGCCGCCCGTGCGCTGGCCGACTGGCTCGATGCCCAGCCGCGCGCGGGTCGCGTGTTCGCCGTGTATGGCGCGCTGGCCGACAAGGATGTGGCTGGCGTGATCGAGGCGATCGGCCAGCGCGTCGATGACTGGTTCCTTGCCGGGCTTGACCGGGATACACCGCGCGGGTTGCCTGCCGACGCTATCGGCGCGGCGTTCGACCAGGTGTTGCCCGATGCGTCACGCACGGGTTATCCGGATGTCGCCTCCGCCTGGAGCGCGGCGCGCGAGGCCGCGGGCGCGGATGACACCGTGCTCCTGTTCGGCTCGTTCTTCGTCGCGAGCGCCGCCCTCACGACGCGCGTGTGAACGCCTGCACGGGGGAGGGCACCGGGCCATCCCCATTGCCGGTTATAATCGCCGCGATCCGCATTGCGCCGGCCGAATGGAGCTTTCCTTGAAAACACGCCTGCTGGGTGCCGCCGTCCTTATCGCGCTGCTCGTCCTGATCGTGCCGATGCTGTTCTCCAGCACGCCGCCCAAGGGCGATACCGACCAGACGGTCAGCCTCGAGATCCCGCCGGCGCCGGACCGCGAACTGCAGTCGCGCACGCTGGATGTATCGCCCAACGGCGCCGCTACACCGGCTGCCACGCCCACCCAGGCGCAGCAGGGTGCGCAGCAGCCCGCCCCGGCGCAGCCCGTGGCACAGCAGGCCCCTGCCGGCGCTCCGGCCGCGACGCCGGCCGCCGCGCGTCCGGCACCGCAGGCTGCGGTCACGGCCGGCAGCGGTAGCCGCCTTGCCTCGGTCGATATCGCGTCGCGCAAACCGGCGGATGCCCTGCCGGAAGATTTCGCCCCGCCGGCCGCCAAGCCGGCCAAGCCTGCCCTGGCGACGCCTGCACCGGCGGATAGCCCGGCGGCCGCCATGCCGGCCGGTACCGCTGCGCGTGGCAACTACACGATCAACCTGAGCGCCTACGCCGATCGCAGCAAGGCCGACGCCGTGGTCCAGAAGGTGCGTGCCCTCGGCTATCCGGTGAGCACGGCCAGCATGAACCAGGCCGGCAAGGCGCTGACCCGGGTCACCGCGGGTCCGTTTGACACCCGCGCCGCCGCGGAGGCCGCGCGCCTGAAGATCACCGCCGCCGTCCCGGGCGCCCCGGCGTCGCTTTCGTCGAAGCCCGAGGCCCAGGCCGCCGATGTCCCGGCCCCGCCGAAGCCGGCTGCCGCCCCGGCCGTGGCCCAGCAGCAGGCCCAGGCGGCCGCTGTCCCGGCCGCAGCGCCCCGCGCCGGGGGCTTCGCCGTCCAGGTCGCCGCCGTCAGCAGCGAAGCGGAGGCAAACCGCCTTCGCGACAAGCTGCGCGGCGCCGGCATCGCCGGCTACGTCGATAGCATCGCCTCCAGCAGCGGCGCGAAGCTCTGGCGCGTCCGCGCCGGCCCGCAGACGCAGCGCGACGATGCCGTACGCCTGAAAGACCAGATCAAGGCCAAGGTCGGCCTCGATGGCGTCGTGGTGTCGGCCCCGTAAGGGGCGGCACCGCGCGCAGGCCGGCAGATGGGGAGCAGCGCAGTGAACTGGGCCGATTACGTCATCCTGGCGGTGCTGTTCATCTCGGTCTTGATCGGCCTGGCGCGTGGCCTCATTTCCTAGGTGTTGTCGCTGGTGATCTGGGTCGCCGCCTTCTGGATCGCCTGGGCGATCGGCCCCCAGCTGGCGCATTACTTCGAAGGCTCGGTGTCGAACGCCACCGCCCGCGTGGGCATTGGCTACACGCTGGCCTTCGTCGCCGTGCTGGTGGTCGGCGGGCTGATCCGGTTCCTGATCTCGCGACTGGTGGCGAGCACGGGCCTGGGCGGCACGGATCGCCTTTTCGGCATGCTTTTCGGCCTGGTGCGTGGCGTGCTGATCGTCAGCCTGGTGGTGTTCGCCCTTGGCTTCACGCCTTTGCCGAACGACCCCTGGTGGCGGGAATCGACCATGCTCCAGCAGTTCCGCGCCCCGGCCACATGGATTGGCGAGCAGATCCCGGCGAACGTGCGTGAGTACATGCACCCACCGGAAGCGTTGAAAAACATGAAAATGCCGGACGTCCAGCTCCCCAGCAAGGACGCTCTCATGAAACTGCGCGACCTGCCGATCCCCGGGCAAACGCGCGACAATAACCAGGCTCACCCCGCTGCCGCTTCCACGGCGGCCTCTTCGTAGAAGGCAACACCATGTGCGGAATCATCGGCATCGTCGGTACCACGGAAGTGGCATCGGCCCTGTATGACGGCCTGACCGTCCTGCAACATCGCGGTCAGGATGCCGCCGGTATCGCCACCGTGGATGGTGCGCGCCTGCGCCTGCACAAGGGCAACGGCCTCGTGCGCGATGTCTTCAACTCGGCGGGCGTCGGCAAGCTGCGTGGTCGCATCGGCCTCGGTCACTGCCGTTACCCGACGGCAGGCTCCGAAGGTACCGAGGAAGCCCAGCCGTTCTACGTGAACTCGCCCTACGGCATCGCGTTCGCGCACAACGGCAACCTGGTCAACACCGAGCAGCTCCGCAAGGAGATGTTCGAGGATGACCGCCGCCACATCGATACCGATTCCGATTCCGAAGTGCTGCTGAACGTGCTCGCCCACGAGCTGCAGCTGGAAGACCGCGGCGACCTCACGCCAGAACACGTCTTCAAGGCCGTGTCGCGCGTGCACGCCCGCGCCCGTGGCGGCTACGCCTGCCTCGCGCTCGTGCTGGGCTACGGCCTCATCGCGTTCCGTGACCCCAACGGCATCCGCCCGCTGGTGCTCGGCGAGCGCGAAACCTCCGAGGGCCGCGAGTACGCGATCGCTTCCGAGTCGGTGGCCCTGGATGTGCTCGGCTTCAAGCGCACGCGCGATATCGCGCCGGGCGAAGCCGTGATCATCACCGAGGGTGGCCAGTTGTTCGCCCAGCGCTGCGCCGAGGGCGCGGTGCATTCGCCGTGCATCTTCGAATACGTCTACCTCGCGCGCCCGGACTCGATGATCGAGGACGTGTCGGTGTACAAGGCCCGCCTGCGCATGGGCGAAAAGCTCGCCGAGAAGATCCTGCGCGAGCGCGGCCCCAACCACGGCATCGACGCGGTCATTCCCATCCCGGATACCTCCCGTACCGCGGCGAGCTCGCTGGCGCAGGCACTGGGCGTGCCGATGCGCGAAGGCCTGGTCAAGAACCGCTATATCGGCCGCACCTTCATCATGCCGGGGCAGGGCGAGCGCGTGAAATCCGTGCGCCGCAAGCTCAATGCCATCGACCTCGAGTTCCGCAAGAAGAACGTGCTGCTCGTCGACGATTCGATCGTTCGTGGCACCACCTCGAAGCAGATCATCCAGATGGCCCGCGATGCGGGTGCGAAGAACGTGTACTTCGCATCGGCCGCGCCGCCGGTGCGCTTCCCCAATGTGTATGGCATCGACATGCCGGCCGCGTCCGAGCTGATCGCCGCCGGCCGCACGGTGGAAGAAGTCGAGAAGCTGCTCGGCGCCGACTGGCTGGTCTACCAGGATCTCGAGGACCTGGTCTGGGCCGTCAACGATGGCAACGAAGACCTGAAGAAGTTCGATACCTCGTGCTTCTCGGGCGAGTACGTGACTGGCGTGGATGCGGCGTTCCTGGAACAGCAGGAATCCCTGCGTTCGGATAACGCCAAGACCGAGCGTCGCACGGCCTGATCTACAGCGCGGCACGCCCGGCGTGCCGCGCGGCTCCCAGTGATGCAGGATCTCCACGCCGCCGCCCGCCGCTGCCTCGATGCCGCGGACCCCGCCGAGAAAGTCCGGCTGACGTTCGAGACGTTTGCCCGCCTGCGCAAGGGCGAGCTCGCGCCGGATCCGGCCTCTCCGGCGCCTGCGCCTATTCCGCTGCCGGGCCGCCCCGCGCGGCCGCGGCTCGTTTCAACGCGGGATCTCAAGCAGCGCGGCCTGGGTACGCCCGAGGGGCGCGTTGCGCTCGTGCACGCCATCGCCCATCTCGAATTCAACGCGATCGACCTGGCCTGGGATGCGGTGTACCGCTTCCGCGGCATGCCCGATGCGTACTACGCCGACTGGGCCGCATGCGCGAACGATGAAGCGCGGCATTTCATGATGCTGCAGGGCCGCCTGGGTGAGCTGGGCCATGCGTACGGCGATTTCGATGCGCACAACGGCTTGTGGGAAATGGCCGAGAAAACTGCGCACAGCGATACGGCGCGCATGGCGCTCGTGCCGCGCGTACTCGAGGCGCGCGGCCTGGACGTGACGCCGGGCATGATGGAGCGCCTGCGCCACCAGAAGGATGAGCGCACGGTGGCGATCCTGGAGGTCATCCTGCGCGAGGAAGTGGCGCACGTCGCCGCGGGGACGCGCTGGTTCCACTGGTGCTGCGCGCGGGATGGGATCGAGCCTGAAGCGACGTTCGCGCAGTTGCTGAACGACTACATGAACGGGTCGCTGCGCGGGCCGTTCAATCTCGAAGCGCGGCGCGAAGCCGGTTTCTCAGAATCCGAGCTGGCCTGGCTCGTCACTCTCTGACGTTACGGCGGGCTGCATCGCGCGCAACCGCGCTCCCACAACATCAGGGCGGCCCAAGCCAACGTCGTGGGTGCGCGTTTGCCCGCGATCCGCGCGGAGCGCGGCCCAGGGCTAGGGAAGCTTCAACCCACGCAGTTCGACAGACGCCGGCTCAATGCGCAACACCGAGCCGTGGTCGTACCAGTCGCCCAGCACGATGCGCTGCGCGGGTGCGCCGCCCAGCGTGAACTCGTGCACGGCGGGGCGATGGGTGTGTCCATGCACCAGCCGTGTCACCCGCGCATGGCGCATGGCATCTTCGACCGCGCCCTGGTTCACATCCATGATCGTCTCATCGATGCGCCCGGTGCGTGACTTGCTGTCGCTGCGCGCCTGTGCGGCGAACGCACGACGCGCCGCCAGCGGCATGGACAGGATCTGTTGCTTCCACGCATCGGTACGCACCTGCTTGCGCACGGCCTGGTATTCGACATCGTCGGTGCAGAGCACGTCGCCATGCATCAGCAGGGTGGGCACGCCTTCGATCTCGTGCACCGTGCCGTCTTCCAGCAGCGTCATGCCGGCGCGTTCCGCGAAGGCCTCGCCAAGCAGGAAATCGCGGTTGCCGACCATGAAATACACCGGCACACCCGCATCACGCAGGCCCTTCGTCGCCGCGGCGATCCGCGCAGGCAGTTGGGCGTCGTCATCGTCGCCGATCCAGGCCTCGACCAGGTCGCCCAGGATGTAGAAGGCGTTCGCGCCGCGAGCCTCGTCGGAGCCCAGGTACTGCTCGAAGAGGGTGGTGATCCCGGGGCGGGCGTCGTCGAGGTGGAGGTCGGCGATGAACAGCGTCGTCATGGCGTGGTCTTGGCCGCCGGCTTCTTTTCGGCCTTCTTCGCTGGCGCAGCGGCGGGTTTCGCGGCATCCGTTGCCGGCGCGGCCGCGGGCTTCGCCGGCGCGGCGGCCGCCGTGGACGCGGCAGCAGGCGCGGCCTTCTCCTCACCGACGACCTGCGCGGAGTTGATGATGACCAGGGGGTTGGGTACATCGCCCACGAACGGGCCCTGGGCCTTGGTCGGCACCTTGGCGATCTTGTCGATCGTATCCATGCCCTGCACGACCTTGCCGAACACGGCGAAACCCCAGGTCAGGCCGCTCTGGTTGCTGACGTAGTCCAGCCGGCGGTTGTCCACCAGGTTCACGAAGAACTGGGCGGTACCCGAATTGGCATCCGCGCCACGTGCCACGGCGACGGTGCCGCGCAGGTTGGACAGGCCGTTATCGGCCTCGCTGGGAATCGGTGCGCGCGTGCGGCGCTGGGTGAGGTCGCGGCTGTAAAGACCGCCCTGGACCATGTAGCCATCGACGACGCGGTGGAACACCGTGCCGTCGTAGAAGCCATCGCGCACGTACTGGAGGACGTTGGCGACGCTCTTGGGCGCCTTCTCCGGGAACAGTTCCAGCGTGAAATCGCCCTGCGAGGTGTGCATGACCACCCGTGGGTGGTCGACCATGCCGGGTGCTGGCGCGGGTGCCGCCGGCTTGGCCTGCTGCTGGGCCAGTGCGGCGGCGGGCAGGGCGAGGAGGAGGCTGGCGAGGACGGCTTTCAGCATGGGCGACCGGTTCGTGCGTTGGGACAACCCGACCATGATACCCCCTTGGTGGGGGCAGGCAGGCTTATTCAGTAACGATCTCGAGTTCCAGGCCCAGTTCAGCCAGCGGCTCGCGCTCCTGCTCCAGGTCGGCTTCGGTGAGCGGGTGCTGGTCGAGCCAGTCGGCGGGCAGCGTCAGGCGCAGGCGCTGGCGGGTGGCGTTCACGCGGATGCGGGGCAACGCCTCGGCGCGGCGCGCACGCCGGAACAGCACGGCCAGGCGGAGGATGGCGGTGATATGCCGGGCCAGCGGGCGGTAGCGCACCGGCAGTGCGGTGATCACCGATTTCTCGGGCTTGCGCCGGTGCGATTCGACGATGGCGGCCAGCAGCTGCTGCTCCTGCCGCGAAAAACCGGCCATGTCGGCGTGGCGCAGGATATAGGCGCCGTGCCGCTGGTGCTGGCTGTGCGCGATGGCCAGGCCAAGTTCATGCACGCGCGTGGCCCACGAAAGCCATTCGCGGCCATCGTCGTCCAGCTTCCAGACCTTGGCTAGCTGGTCGAAGATAGCGAGCGCAGTGGTTTCCACGCGGCGCGCCTGGGCGCGATCCACGCCATAACGCGCGGCGAGGGCATCGATGCTGGCCATGCGCGGGTCGGTACCCGCGGAACGGCCGATCAGGTCCCACAACACGCCTTCGCGCATGGAGCTTTCCGACACGCGAAGGCGCTCGATGCCCAGGGCCTCGAAGGCGGCCTCGAAAATCGCCACGCCGCCGGCGAATACTTCCGCGCGGTCCTCGGCGAGGCCCGGTAGCTTCAGCGGGGCGCCGGTCGCGCCCTGCTCGATGAGTGCTTCGCGCACGGCCGCGAGCGCATCTGGCGTGATGCCGTCATCGGAGAGCTTCATCGCCCGCACGACCGAGCCGATGGCCTTGGCCGTGCCGGACGAGCCGTAGGCATCGGCCCAGCCCGCCTCACGGTAATCCTCGGAAAACTGCTGCAGCAGCACGCCGATTTCACGCCGCGCCTTCTGCCAGCGCTTGCGGGTGATCTTGCCGCCGGGGAAGAAGCGCAGGGTGGAGGCGATGCAGCCGACCTGCACGCTTTCCGTCAGCAGCGGCGAGGTGCCGCGCCCGATGATGAACTCCGTGCTGCCGCCACCGATGTCGATCACCAGGCGGTGGTCGCGCGACGCCGGCAGGTCGTGCGCGGCGCCCAGGAAGATCAGGCGGCCTTCCTCACGGCCCGAGACGATCTCCACCGGGTGGCCGAGCGCGGCCTCCGCGGCGGAAAGAAACGCATGGGGCGACGCCAGGCGGCGCACGGTGTTGGTAGCGACGGCGCGGATGTGCAGCGCGGGGATGCCCGCCAGGCGCTGGCCGAAACGGGCCAGGCTGCCGAGCGCGGCGGCGCGGTGCGCCGCATCCAGCGTGCCATCGGGGCGCAGGCCGACGGCCATGCGCACGGAATCACGCAGGCGATCGATCACCCGCGGTTCGCCGTGTTCGTAGCGTGCGACCACCATGTGGAAGCTGTTGGAGCCGAGGTCGACGGCGGCGAGGAATTCGCCATCGTTGATCTGCGATTTACCTGATGTGGCCAAGGGAGATGTCCGCAGCGGCGTATTCGGTGAATTTTGTCACGCCTTCACCGCTTTGTGGAAATGGCGGCGCGCGATTTCGGCATGGCCGATAGCGCGAAGAGCAGGATGCACAGGAATCCGAATACCCAGTAATCCGTTGGCGCAGGGCCCCACCAGTGGCGGTGCCAGGGCACGTTCTCCGGGTTGAAGCGTGCAAGACCGAAGGCCGGGTTCAGGATGAACCACAGGCCATCCTCGGCCACCCAGAACAACATGACGCAGGCGATGATGCGCACCTGGGCACGCCAGCTCCAGAACCCGCGGAAGACCATGGGGAAATGGAAGAACAGCGCGATGAACGGAAACACCCATGCGTGGTAGCCCGTCATCGGCCGGCCGCCCCACAGCAGGTCGAGCAGCCAATGGTTCTCGATACGCCAGGTAGGCAGGCTGGTCGCCCAGCCATGGGGGCCTTCGATCTCGACCTCCACGTGGGCGAACAGGAAGGCGAGCAGGAAGGCGAAGGCGGCGGTTGCAAGAACGGCGGCGATGCGGCGGCGCGGCGAATGGCTCATCGCTGGCCCATCGAAGCGAGGACGATGTCGATCACATCGCGCGCGGCATGCGGACGCCCCATCGCGCGTGCCCGCGCGCGCATGCCGGCAAGGTGTGCAGGGTCATCGCGCAGGGACTGCACCCGCCACGCCAGCGCGACGCCGTCGATCGCTTTCCAGGCGGCGCCCTGTTCCATCAGGTAGTCCGCGTTGCGTTCTTCCTGGCCGGGAATCGGCGCGTTGACGATCATGGGCACGCCCATCGCGAGACACTCGGATGTGGTGAGGCCACCGGGCTTGGTGATCGCAAGGTCACAACACGCCATGAGCTGCTCAACGTGCCGCGTGTAGCCCTTGGGGAAGAGACGGCCGGCGTGCTTGCCGGAGGCGAGTGCCTGCAGGCGCGCAAGCATCTCCTTGTTACGTCCCGCCAGCACCACGAGCTGGAAGTCCCCGCCCGCGGAGAGCAGCGTATC
>NZ_JBQCFT010000124.1:0-8843 GCF_051958795.1 Luteibacter sp.
GGCCCCCCCCCCCCCCCCCGCGCGGGCGGGGCGGCCCCGGCGGGGCGGGCGGGGCCCCCGGGCCCCCCCCCCCCCCCCCCCCCCCCCCCCCCACAACAGCGTGTCTCATGGGGTGATACACCCGTGGGGCAGGCTTGACCGGCCCGCTACGCTCACCCATCCTGCCCGGCTAACGAAACGACTCCCCGCCTGATGAATACTCGCTACAACGCCTCAGACATCGAAGTCCTCAGCGGTCTTGACCCGGTCAAGCGCCGCCCCGGCATGTACACCGATACGTCGCGCCCGAACCACCTGGCGCAGGAAGTCATCGATAACTCCGTCGACGAGGCGCTCGCCGGCCATGCGAAGACCATTGATGTCACCGTGTTCAACGACGGCTCGGTCGAGGTCAGCGATGACGGCCGTGGCATGCCCGTGGATATCCACCCCGACGAAAAGGTCCCGGGTGTCGAGCTGATCCTGAACCGCCTGCACGCGGGCGGTAATTTCTCGAACAAGAACTACGCGTTCTCGGGCGGCCTGCACGGCGTGGGCGTCTCGGTGGTGAATGCGCTTTCCACCCGCGTGGATGTCACCATCCGCCGCGAGGGCCAGGAATTCCGCATGAGCTTCGCGAACGGCGACCGCGCCAGCGAGCTCGAAGTGATCGGCACCGTGCCGAAGAAGAAGACCGGCACCACCCTGCGCTTCTGGCCGGATCCGAAGTATTTCGATTCCCCGCGCATCCTCGTCTCCAAGCTGAAGCACCTGCTGCGCGCGAAGGCCGTGCTCTGCGCCGGCCTTACCGTGCGCCTGCACGACGAATCCGCGGCCGGCGAAACCACCGAGTGGTATTTCGAGGACGGCCTGCAGGATTACCTGCGCGCCGAACTCCAGGGCGCCGAAGCCCTGCCGGCCGACCTTTTCGTGAAGCACTTCGCCCGCGAGACCGATACGGTCGATGTCGCCCTGTGCTGGTTGCCGGAAGGCGAGCTGGTGCAGGAAAGCTATGTGAACCTGATCCCCACCGCGCAGGGCGGCACGCACGTGAACGGCCTGCGCTCCGGCCTCACCAACGCCATCCGCGAGTTCTGCGACCTGCGAAATCTGCTGCCGCGCGGCGTGAAGCTCGCGCCGGAAGACGTGTGGGAGCGGCTGGCCTTTGTCCTCAGCATCAAGCTGCAGGACGCGCAGTTCGCCGGCCAGACCAAGGAGCGCCTCTCGTCGCGTAACGCGGCGGGCGTCGTCGAAGGCGTCGTGCACGATGCCTTCAGCCTGTGGCTCAACCAGCACGTGGATCTTGGCGAGAAGATCGCGCAGCTTGCCATCGAGCGCGCGAGTGCGCGCCTGAAGGCCGCCAAGCAGGTCGTCCGCAAGAAGATCACGTCGGGCCCCGCCCTGCCCGGCAAGCTCGCCGATTGTGCCTCCACCGACCTGACCCGCACCGAGATCTTCCTCGTGGAAGGCGATTCGGCGGGCGGCTCGGCCAAGCAGGCGCGCGACAAGGATTTCCAGGCGATCATGCCGCTGCGTGGCAAGATCCTGAACACCTGGGAGGTCGAGTCCACCGCGGTGCTCGCCTCGCAGGAAGTGCACGACCTGGCCGTCGCCATCGGCTGCGACCCCGGCAAAGATGACCTCTCCGGCCTGCGTTACGGCAAGGTCGTGATTCTGGCCGATGCGGAGTCCGACGGCCTGCACATCGCGACGCTGCTCTCCGCACTGTTCCTGCGCCACTTCCCCACGCTGGTGCGCGAGGGCCACTTGTTCGTGGCCATGCCGCCACTATTCCGCGTCGACGTGGGCAATCAGGTGTTCTACTGCCTGGATGAGGAAGAAAAGCGCCTCATGCTGGAGAAGGTCGAGCGCGAGAAGATGAAGGGCGCCGTCTCGGTCACCCGCTTCAAGGGCCTGGGCGAGATGAACCCGGCGCAGCTGCGCGAATCCACCATCCACCCCGATACGCGCCGCCTGGTGCAGCTCACCGTGGAAGCTGAGGATGGCACGCAGAAGCTGATGGACATGCTACTGGCAAAGAAGCGCGCCAGCGATCGCAAGCAGTGGCTCGAGGAAAAGGGCGACCTCGCCACCCTCGAGGTCTGATCCACAAAAAAAGCCCGGCAAACGCCGGGCTTTTTTTGTGGCGATCAACGGCGGTCGCGGATCGCCTCGATCAGGCCACGCGTCGCCGCGTCGAACTGGCTGATATCGCCCGCATCCTTGTCGTTCGCGAGCGACGGGTAGATCTGCTTGGCGATGACCTTGCCCAGCTCCACGCCCCACTGGTCGAACGCGTTGATGCCCCACAGGTGGCCGAGCATGAACACCTTGTGCTCGTACAGCGCGATCAGTGCACCCAGCGAATGCGGGGTGAGCGAGTCGAGCATGAACACGCTGCTCGGGCGGTTGCCCTCGAACGTGCGCTGCGCGGCCAGGGCGCGGCGTTCGTCCTCGGTGCCCGTCTTCGCTTCCGCGAGCGCTTCCTCGAACGTCTTGCCAAGCGACAGCGCGGCGGCCTGCGCGAGCAGGTTGGCCGTGAGCACATCCTGATTCTCGCGCAGCGGGTGGGCCGGCTTCACCAGGCCGATGAACTCCAGCGGCACGATGTCGGTGCCCTGGTGCAGCGCCTGGAAATAGGCGTGCTGCGCATTGGTGCCGATGCTGCCCCAGACGACCGGAACCGTCGAACCGGTGACATGCTTTCCGGTGGTCGGGTGCACGTGCTTGCCCAGCGATTCCATCTCGAGCTGCTGCAGGTACGAAGGCAGGTCGGCCAGGTAATCCACGTACGGGATCACTGCGCGGCTGGTGGTGCCGAGGATGTTGCGGTTCCACAGCTCAGCCGCGGCCAGCAGCACCGGCAGGTTGTCCTTCCACTCCGCGGTGCGGAAATGGTCGTCCGCTTCAGCGGCACCCGCCAGCAGGTCACGGAAGCCGTTCATGCCGATCGCGAAGGCGATGGACGCACCGACGGCCGACCACAGCGAGAAGCGGCCACCGACGTAATCCCACATCGGCAGCACCTGCGCGGCGCCCCACTTGTTCACGGCCTCGACGTTCGAGCTCACCGCGATGAAGTGCTTCGCCGTCTTCGCGGTGTCGCCCTTGTTGGCCTTGAGGATCCAGTCGCGGAACACGCCACCGTTGAGCAGCGTTTCCTGCGTGTTGAAGCTCTTCGATACCAGGATCACCAGCGTATGCGTGGGATCCAGCTTCTTCATCAGGTCGTTGGCCGCCTGGCCATCGACATTGGTGAGGAAGTGGCTGCGGATGCCATCGACGTGGAACTGCTCGAGCGCGTGCACGGCAAGGCGCGGGCCGAGGTCGGAACCGCCGATGCCGATGTTCACGACGTCGGTCACGCGGCCGATCAGGCCGACCGATTCACCCTCGCCCTTGTGCACGGCGTTGACCAGCTTCTCCATCTGGTCGAGTGCCTCGGCGACTTCCTTGCGGACATCGGCGGGGGCAGCCGGGTGACGCGACGCACCACCGCGCAACGCGGTATGCAGCACGGCGCGGTCTTCAGAGGTGTTGATGTGCTTGCCTTCGAACATCGCATCGCGCGCGGCCTGCCAGCCGGTGCTTTCGATGTAGGCACCCACGGCATCCAGCGCCGCCGTGTCCAGCTTCTGGCGGGTGATGTCGAGAAGGATTGGGCCCATGCGCTTGCGGAAGCGATCGCCACGGGAGGCGTCGTTGACGAGCGTGCGGAGGGAGGTGCCGGCGAGGCGGCTTTTGTGCTCATCGAACGACGGCACGGGGACGTGGTTTGAATCCATGGCTTCCACTTTGGCTGCGACGGAGGGAAGCCCCGATATTACCGCACTGCAACGTAAGTGGATTGTATGTACAAGACCCATTTCTTCGTAGGAGCCCACCCTGTGGGCGACGCCGTTCGCGGGGATGCCACAGGGCCTGCAGCGTTATCGCGAAGATGTCGCCCACAGGGCGGGCTCCTACGAGATCAGGCGCCCTGCTTCGGGATCGAATGGTTCGTATGCGTGATGCGGTTGTCCGCATCCACGTAGACCAGGTCCGGCTTGTAGTTGGCCAGCTCAGCTTCGGAGAGGCTGGCGAACGCGGCGATGATCACCAGGTCGCCCGTCGAAACGCGGCGCGCGGCGCTACCGTTCACGGAGATGATGCCCGAGCCCTCTTCCGCACGCAGCGCGTACGTGACGAAGCGTTCGCCGTTGCTGATGTTCCAGGCGTGGATCTGCTCGTAGTCGCGCATACCGGCGGCGTCGAGCAGGTTGCCATCAATGGCGATCGAACCTTCGTAGTTCAGCTCGGCGTGAGTCACCGTGGCACGGTGGATCTTGCACTTGAGCATGTTGAGGTGCATGGCGGTCTCTGGGGTCTGTCGGTTACAAAAACGCCCATTCTAACGGAGGTAGCCCGTACCGTCGTGAATGGGCTTCCTCGGTGTCGAGGCGCTTTATGGGGGAGCGGGATCGGAAACGCAAGTGCCCGTGCGTGAAGGCTTTCAGTCGAACGGCAGGTTGTCGATCAGGCGGGTGGCACCCAGCCGGGCAGCCACCAGGGCCACCAGGCCCTCGCGCTCGTCGGCGGCCGGCTCGGCCAGGTCCTCGGCGCGGCGGATCGCGACGTAATCCGGGGCGAACCCCGCTCGCTCCAGGCGCGCCCGGGCGGCCGTTTCCAGCGCCTGCCAGTTGTGCCCCTGGCGGAACAGGTCACGCATCTGGGTCAGCGTGGCGTAGATCTGCGGGGCGCGCTGGCGCTCGGCCGGGCTCAGGTACTGGTTGCGCGAGCTCTTCGCCAGGCCATCCTCATCGCGAAGGGTCGGGCCGGCCATGATCTTCACCGGGAGCGAGAGGTCGCGGACCATCCGCTCGATGACCTTGAGCTGCTGGAAATCCTTCAGGCCAAACACGGCGAAATCCGGCTGGACCAGGTGGAACAGCTTGGAGACCACGGTGGCCACGCCGTCGAAATGACCGGGGCGGTGCGCCCCCTCGAGGGTCTCGGTCACGCCGGGCACGTGGATGCTGACGCTGCCCTCCGGCCCGAACGGGTACATGGTCGCCACTTCCGGCGCGAACAGCACGTCGCAGCCCGCCTCGGCCAGCCCCACCTGGTCCTGGGCCAGGGTGCGCGGGTAGCGTTCGAAATCCTCGCCGGGACCGAACTGGGTCGGGTTCACGAACACCGAGGCCACGACGCGATCGGCGCGGGCGCGGGCCAGCTTCAGCAGGGAATGGTGGCCTTCGTGGAGGTTGCCCATGGTCGGGACGAAGCCCACGGTCTGGCCAGAGGTACGCCAGCCACGAATGGTGGCGCGGAGGGCGGCGGCATCGGTAACGGTCTGCATGGCGGGCTCTTTAACTGAAGCTGTGTTCCGGACCGGGGAACGCCCCTGCCCTTACGTCATCCGCATAAGCGCGGATCGCTGCGGGAATGGAACCACGACCGTCGAGGAAATCCTTGGAGAACTTCGGCCGCTTGCCCGGGGTAAGCCCGAGCATGTCGTACACGACCAGGACCTGGCCATCGCAGCCGACGCCCGCGCCGATGCCGATGACCGGGATCGAAAGCGCCTTCGTGATCCGCTCGGCCAGGGCCGAGGGCACGCACTCCAGCACGAGCAGGTCGGCGCCGGCCGCTTCAACGGCCTTCGCGTCCGCGAAGAGCTTGTCGGCGGCATCGTCGGTCTTGCCCTGCACCTTGTACCCGCCGAACTTGTTCACCGACTGCGGGGTAAGGCCGAGGTGGCTGCACACGGGGATATCGCGCTCGGCGAGTGCCGCGATGACCTCGCAGATACGCCCCGCACCTTCGATCTTGACCATGGCGGCGCCACCCTGGGCCACCAGCCGCGTCGCCGCTTCCATCGCCGCGGGAACATCGCGGTCGCTCATGAAAGGCAGGTCGGCCACGAGCAGCGTAGCCCTTAGCCCGCGAGCCACGGCGGCGGTGTGATAGACCATGTCATCGACCGTGACCGGCAGCGTACTCGGCCTGCCCTGCACCACCATGCCGAGCGAGTCGCCGACCAGGGCGACATCGATCCCCGCGAGTTCCAGTTGCGCGGCAAAACTCGCGTCGTAGGCGGTGAGCATCACGATCTTCCGGCCTTCGGCTTTCATCGCCTTCAGGCCCGGCACGGTCACCGGCTTACGCGCCGGCGCACTCGTATTTTCGACGTACACGCTCTTGTCGCCTCGTTGGGTGAAATTCGAATTGTCCGCCTGAATCGCCCGGGGCTCAAGGAACCGGGATCAGGCCAGGGGGAAGCATTCAGCCGCATCGACCGCGGCCAGCAGGTCGGCCACCCTGCCCTGGCCGGGTAGCACGGCGTCCGGTGCGATATCGGCCAGGGGCAGGAGGACGAAAGCCCGCTCGGCGATCCGCGGGTGCGGCACGGCCAGGCGGTCGTCGTCGATGATCGCGGTGCCGTAAGCCAGCAGGTCCAGGTCGAGCGTGCGCGGGCCCCAGCGCTCGCCATCGCGAACCCTGCCGAACGCGCGCTCGGTGGAGAGCAGCGCATCGAGCAAGGCATGGGCACCGAGCGACGTCTCGACCGCGATCGCGGCATTGACGAAATCCGGCTGGTCCACGTTGCCCCAGGGCGGCGTGCGATAGAAGCGCGAGCGCGCGGTCACGCGGATGCCCGGCGTGACCGCGAGGACGCCGATCGCCGCCTCGAGGCGCAAACGGACGTCACCCAGGTTGCCACCCAGGCCGATGAACGCGATCACGCTCACGCCCCGCTCGTATCGCCCTTGCCCCGGGTGGGCTTGCGCCGCCGGCGGCGTTTGCGCGCCGGGGCCGTGGCGGCCACCGTGGAGCCATCGTGGACCGGTACACCACCGCCGCCCAGCGCTGCCGCCAGCATTTCCGGAGGCAGCTGCTGCGCATGCGCCCACCATTCGCCCAGCTCGCGCATACCCGTGGATTCATGGGCGCGCAACAGGAGGAAATCGAAGGCCGCGCGGAAGCGCGGATGCGACATGAGGCGAAACACACGCTTGCGATGGATCTGCTCGAAGCGCGGCTGCAGCGCCCAGATCTCTTCCATCGTGAAGGTGAACCGACGCGGGATCGCCACGCGCTGGCACTGCTCGCCCACCACGTGGACCGCGGCACGTTGCCATGCTTCGTTCATCTCGAAGCCCTGTGCCATCCAGCCATGCGCCTGGTCGCGCACCTCGCCCCACAGCAGCACGGCGTAGAGGAACGCCGGGGTCACCGACTTGCCCTCGGCGATGCGCGCATCTGTGTTGGCGAGGCCTTGTTCCACCAGCGCACGCAGCGCGTGGTCGCCGCGCTCGAGCGCGCGGGCGGTGGCTGGGAACAGGAACTCCAGCAGGCCGCAGGCCTCGAGCATCTTGAAGCTCTTCAGGCCGTGGCCGGCGAGGAACAGCTTCAGCGATTCATCGAACAGCCGGGCCGGCGACGCTTCGGTCAGCAGGTGGCCGAGCTTCTTGAACGGCGCCGACGCCGTCGGATCGATAGTAAAGCCCAGCTTCGCGGCAAGGCGCGCCGCACGGAGCATGCGCACCGGGTCTTCGCGGTAACGCTGCTCGGGGTCGCCGATGAGCCGCATGGTGCGGTCCTCGAGATCCTGCATGCCGCCGACATAGTCGCGCACGCTGAAATCGGCAATGTCGTAATAAAGGGCATTGACCCGGAAATCGCGGCGCACCGCGTCTTCCTCGATCGTGCCCCAGATGTTGTCGCGAACGATGCGGCCATCCACGATGTGGCGGTCGCCCTCGCCTTCCCCGCCTTCCTCACCGGTGCCGCGGAAGGTGGCCACCTCGATGATCTCGGGGCCGAAGACGACGTGGGCCAGGCGGAACCGGCGGCCGATGAGGCGGCAGTTGCGGAACAGCCCCTTGACCTCTTCCGGCGTGGCATTGGTCGCCACGTCGAAATCCTTGGGGTGGCCGCCCAGGAGCAGGTCGCGCACGGCGCCGCCCACCAGGTACGCGGCGAACCCGGCGTCATGCAGTCGGTAAAGCACGCGCAGGGCGGCTTTGCTGATGTTCTTGCGAGAGATGGAGTGCTGTTCGCGCGGGATGATTCTCACACCGGGCGGAACATCGCTCCTCGATTCGGAATTCAAGCGGTTGATGTCCTGGCGGGCGCACCAGCGCCCGGTCAAGTGGCTGCCCCCACCGGCGCCCGGTGTCGGGATGAACGGGCCAAATGTAACGAATTCGACCCAATCCGACGAGCGGGCGCCCAAGGCGTTGCCAGCGGCCGGACTTTGGATATACTAGCGCGCTTCGTACGTTTCGTACGACCCCGCTCCCTTCGTCTAGTGGTCTAGGACACGGCCCTCTCAAGGCTGGAACACGAGTTCGAACCTCGTAGGGAGCGCCACTTTCCTCTCCGGCGCCGAACCGTTCGCATGACCTTTGTCGTCACCGACAACTGCATCAAGTGCAAATACACGGACTGCGTCGAGGTTTGCCCGGTCGATGCCTTCCATGAAGGCCCGAACTTCCTGGTCATCAATCCGGACGAGTGCATCGACTGCACCCTCTGCGAGCCGGAATGCCCGATCAATGCCATCTACCCCGAGGACGATGTCCCCGCTGGGCAGGAGCAGTTCGTGGCACTGAACGCCGACCTGTCGAAGGACTGGCCGGTGATCACCGAGCGCAAGGATGGCATGCCGGACGCCAAGGACTGGGAAAACAAGCCCAACAAGATCGAGCTGCTCCAGCGCTGAGCGGTTGAAGAAGGCCCCGAGGGGCCTTTTTTATTGCCTCGATCAGGAAACAGGCACAAAAAAATTCCGCACAGCGGCGGCCTTTTCATTACGGAAGGTGCAGGGATTACTAGAAGACCACGCGAGACTTCAGCGCGTCGATGACGCGGCGGACTCC
>NZ_JBQCFT010000125.1:0-23670 GCF_051958795.1 Luteibacter sp.
AGAGCGCATGCCAGATGGTGGCCGATATGACTTAAGTTATATGAACCGACGGCACGTAGCGGATTATCTACAAGGAATGCTCTGGCATCCTAGGGCTCCCTACCCCTCCCCCATGGCTCTCCGATGGAGCCCCCTATGGAGGCGGCCTCTGGGGTATCCGATGAGCCATCCGTGGCCCCATTCCTATCCTTGGTCCCAGCAAGTGGACTTACGAGGGCCGGAAGCCCATGAACGGCGGTCGAGCCTCCGGCGCTTCCAAGATGCCCACGAGGTGGCTGTAGGGGACCCAGAAGATCGGGCCGTCACCCCGGGTCGCCTTCGCCCTCAGCAGGTGCGTGTGCGAGGTGTCGATTTCCGAGACGGGGACCGAGAGAGCCGTGGGCGGACCGTCGCCGACGCTACCAACGAGGTCGCCTAGGTTGACGTTGAGGCGAGCCGAGGGGGCCATGGCATCGAGAACGAGTAAGTAATCCATGGACACCTCAGAGGTAGTAGGAAGCGAGGCCGACACCGGCACCGATGAGGGCGCCCCACGGTCCAGCAGTAGAGCCCGCCGCTGCACCGCCACCGATGGCAGAGCCAATGCTGGCGCCTGCGGCTGCACCCGCAGCACCGGAAGCCACGCCACCACCAACGGTACGAGGCTTATACGCGGGATTAAGACCAGACGTAGCCGAGCCCTGGAACTGACCGGCGGTGGAATTGAGCGCATTGCCGAAGTTCGCAAGGCGCTGCTGGTCGTAGCCGTAATTCTTCTGATACCAGTCGTTGTACGCCTGATCGATGCCGCCCTGCTGCCAGTCCTGATAGACCTGCCCCAGACCAGCGAGCTGGCTGTTGTACTGGGCCTGCAAGGCGCTCGCGCCATTAAGGGCATTCGATGCCCCGAGGATGTTCTGGGCGTTATTCTGGGAAGTGGCAAGCTGGTTCTGGAACCCTTGCTGCCAAAGCTGCTGCTGGTTCTGTAGATCCTGATAGCGAAGGTTAGTCGTGTTAGCCGCAAGTCGATCGGCAAGGGTCTATTGGGACTGCTGGGCGGCCTACGCCATGGCCGAGCCACCGAACGCACCACCTTGCGCGAACTGGGCGGCAAGCTGGGGAACGGCGTTCTGGTTATAGGCGTTCGTCGTGTCCTGATTGGACTGGGCGATAACCTGATTCAGATTCCCGCTACCCGCGTAGGGATTAGCCTGGTTCTGAACATTGTTTGACCCATTGACCAACTGGTTCAGCGCGTTGATCTGGTTTCCGTTGCCGCCAGCGCCATAGACGGCATTGGACGTGGCTAGAGCCTGCTACGGAGTAGGTGCCGCGTTAAGCTGGCCGTCGTAGGACTGGTAGGGCTTGCTGTTGACTTGGTTGGTCTGGTTGAAGAACTACTGGTATGCGTTCTGCAAGAACGGAGGGAGTTCCGTCTTGGTCGTCGTCGTGGTGTTTTTCGGTTGTGATCCACCGCCGCCCATCGTGCACCTCATAAGTTGATATTTGGTCCGCCCTACCGAAGAAAAGGAAGCCGTGCATTACCCGGCACGGCGTCGGGCGAGGTAGGGCCTTGGGGCGGCAAGGGTCCCGATTACTTATGCCGTTTCCAGGGCGAGTTTCCGTCCGGGCTTGTAGGCGCCCGCCTACACGCAGAAGCGGAGACCGCCTACAGACAATCCCCCAAGGAGCGAGCAACGCTTGCACGCCGCAATCGGCGGCTCTTCACTTCACGGACGTTATGAGAAATTCTCTTTTGGCCCTTTCGATTGTCCTCATTGCTGGCCTGGTCGCCAGCCCTGAGAGCCACGCGCAGGCAGCATCGTCTACCGCCATTGTTTCTGTTCAAACCAACCAGTGCTGGGACGTACAGAACTACTCTCAAGACTCTGGCGCAATCATCCAGATGTGGAACTGCACGGGAACGACCAACCAACTGTGGGGGTTCCGTGTCTTTGCGTATAACGGTAACAAGCCGGTAGTAGCTATCGTGAACGTCAACTCAGGCCTATGCGCTTCCGCAGAAAGCACAAGCCCCAGCAATGGCGTCATAGGTCTAGTTCAGCGGCCGTGCAATAACGCTGACACGCTCCAGCAGTTCACTGCCGACGAGTCATTTGTAGGAGTGACAGTTTCGACTGGCGGCAGCTTTTCTATCGTCAATTCCGCGAATCCGCTGCGCCACATCACGAACGTTGCGACGAACTGGTGCCTTCGCACGGAAGACGGTTTTAACCGCCCAGTCTTAGAAAGCTCCTGCGGGGCAGTAACCGAAAACAGGTCGCGCTTCCGCTTCTCGGTCTTCTAATCCACATAGGGCGAGATGGCACGTAGCGTCTCGCCCTACTACGATCGACGTTTGAGCCAACGAGTTGCCATCTTGATAGCGAACGCCTCGTCATTCGGCACACGCCCCTCGATCGAGTGGTTGTGGTCGCCATCGGGGAACAGCGACACCCGATAGCCATCCCGAGTAGCTAGCTCACGCACGAAGGCCACCCGGCGGCCTGCACTATCGAACGCATAGCGATGAGGCATGGAAGCGCCTAATACAGTTCGTTCGCGTGGGGGCCAGGAGATGGTTGTCATGGGCCTAAAGGCTACGGAGCGGACATCTCACCACGAGAGACAAACGTAAGACTCCGCTTGAGGTCAGCCTAATTCTTCGGCAATTTGTTTATGAGCTTCACACGGCTGAGCACGTGCTTAGTAGAAGTATGCTGCGCTAGGAGGCTAGCCCGAAGGTTTGCCTAAGCAACGTCAAGATCGGTCCTCCATTTCAATCAGCGCGAACAGCAATTCCGATAGATGTGCCTCGGCCTCATATGGCTTCTGGTCCTTCACCTGGATTACGAACATAGCCATGTAGGCCAAGGCGGATAACCTACCTTGATCAGCTACGAAAGCCGTTTTTGCAAGCTCAACCAGCGCCAGAGCCGCTTCTTCCCTCCGGTCAGCCCGGTACGCGGTGGCGGCCACTTCGAACAGTTCGTATAGCCTCTGTTGAAGTGTCCTAGCTGGCTCGCGTTGCATGATCGTGCACCCTGGTTGGATCGGCTTCGAAGACGATACGTAAGCGGGCAGGAAGTGGATGCATCACTCTCGGTGCCGAGCACTGGTATAGCCTGCTGCACAGCTTTCCGTCGTCTCTAAGTGATGGCACACTGAGGGCGTCATATCGGGGGAATGGCATGCAGGGAACCGTCGTTTGGTATCACGAAGAGCTGAGGTTGGCCTTAATAGAGAGGCCGGACGGATTTACGGTGGGAAGTGTTGAGTCTGGGGAGCTAGAGCATGGTTTGCTGGTGTGCGGGAGCCTGCGAACTACGGGGCTTTCCCATTTGACCGTCCCGCTCACAGGTACATCGGTCGCTTTCACCGTCGAGGCCGATGTGCCGACAGAAGGCGAGGCGAGTGAGTTACTTGGGTTCGTTCGCGACTAACGCCTGACGGGACGGGGGTGCTTACCAACGTGCCTCAATGTGGAGGTTGAGCAACTGGAATCCAGCCTCCCGATATCGTTTCTTTCAACACATCTACCATACGGACGCCACCCAGCCTGTCGGCAAGGCCCAAGGCGAACTCAACGGCCAGCCATTCCGACATAAAATTCTCGGACACGTTACCCGCCAGGACTCGCCACACGCGGGTGTTAATGGCGGGGTAGAAAATGAAGACACGCCTACGCCCCTGATCCTTCACTTTCTGCGATTCCGGCGAAGTTCGGCGCGGACGTCCCACGAGGCGCTCCCCACGGTCATCACGGCTTTACGTAGCTCAACCTCGCTCACGCCAAGCACGCGCGTCCAGTAACTCATGTCAGAGCGAAGGCAAACGTCTACCTTCGTCAGGTCTGCCGGAGCAGCGACGAACTTGTCGGTGGGCATGGGGGCAACCTCGGAAGGGCACCAGCTATGGCACACAAGGCGTTACCCGGCCGTGAGGATTGTCCACTAGACCTGTCACGGACGCTCGCCGCTGCCTCGGATGGCAAGCTCACCGATTGCAAAATCGAGACGGCTCAGGAATTCGATGCACTCATTCGCCTGCCCATCTAGCGAACGTACCTCGTAGAGTAAGCGGTACGCAGCACCGGCGATGGCAAATTCGCCGTGCGTCGTGGCGAGCGCAGCGATATCGATTGCCGGCTGTGCGACAGCGTCTCGGTCGTCACTTTCGATGGCTTCGCGTAGCAGGCCCGAAAGCCCGCTGAGGTCGCGGTAGAGGCGGGACTGTTCAGTCATGGGACGATGCCCGTGACCAGACGTACGGAAAACGAGGCATGACCTGGCTCCAGAGGCCAAGGACCATTCCTCGTGGGGGGCCGCACGAACATGGCGGCCTCCGTTCTCTACGTCGAGGCTATCACGTCTGCTGGTGACAAGCCCCGATCGACCAACGAGGGCCATAATCCCTAAGATGCCGCACTTGCGTACGCACACCCAGAACCACCCGCGCGTTAACTCACAGTCGGACGTTAGTACGTGCTCCGACCAACCCTGCGCCCTTAGATCAAAAAGACCCGGCGGAAACTGTGTGTGTGCCCGCCGGTTAGCCTGGGAGAGGCTAAATCAGTAAGAAATCAGCCGTGGATATTCGGGTCACTGTCACCGGGATGGGAGTTCGGCGGCTCCGGATCATCGGTCGGCCGACCATCCCCGCCCAGATCATCGGGATTTGACTTGCTTGCCCGCCTCGCCGCTTCGGCCTTACGTAGATACCTCTTCCTGATGCGATCTAGCGCTTCCTCGTCGAGCTGCTCTAGATCGAGTAGTGCTTCATCGGTCCCTTCTAGAGCGTTAATGATCTCGTCGAGCTTGATCTGCAGAGCTTCCGTGTCCCGGTTCTGGCTCGCCTGGATGAGAAACACCATCAGGAACGTGATGATCGTCGTTCCGGTATTGATGACGAGCTGCCACGTGTCGCCAAACTTGAAGATCGGGCCGCTTGCGGCCCAGACGACGACGACCAGAAGCGCCAGGGCGAAAGTGACCGGCTCGCCAGCCGCCTTCGACACCGCCATGGCGATCTTGGTAAAGAGACCTTGCTTTTTGCCCGCCATGCCTACCCCGACATCCGATGTCAGGCCGACGCCATTTCCGCGAGTAGCGCTTCCTTCCGCTCCTGCATCTTTGCGCCAAGGTCGGCGAGTTCGTCCTTACTGAGAAGGGTCTTTGCGTCCTTGAACATCTCCTTCTCCTCTTCTTCGATATGGTGCTCAATTAGCTCTTTTAGCACCTTTGCGCGACCCGAAAATTGCTCGGTTGACGGATCAGTGTTTAGCAAATCTGGTAAGACGAGGTCTTCCGCTGCACGATGCTCCTCCAGAGCTTCGTAGTACATTTTTTCCTCCTCCTTTTTACCCGCGGCCTTGAACGCCGGGTAAAAGATCTCTTCCTCGATCGTCGTATGCGCCTTCAGGTTAACGTGTATCTTTTCGAGGAGTTCACCCCGCCTTTTCACCGCTCGGGTCGTTGACTCGGTCAACTCTTCAAGCAGTGATTTGACGAGCTTGTGATCCTCTTTGAGAAGTGAGATAGCATCCACGGGCGTCTCCTGGCGTCGGCTGGGAGCAATTAGCGTCTCCCTCCCTGGGTGATGCGCGCGTGGAATAAGCTCATCGCTCTCACCACGTTCGCCTCACGCGGCCCCGGACGGAGGGCGAGCCTCAGCGATTGGCAGCCTGTCATGGATTCGATTTCCGATCAGAACGCGCTTGTCCGGTAGATCGAGGGTCTTGCCTCAATCTCGGCCTGAACTTTCCGGGCATTTGTGCCCACGGCCGCGACGGCCGCGAGGACGGCCTCGGGTGTGACCCCGAGCACAAGCGCCCACAGCGCTAGCCCGCCCTCGTCGGCTGGGTCGATATGCTCCAACGGCTCTCCGTCCGTCATGCCTTACCTAGGGCCGTGCGAACGTCCTTAGCCATGACACCGACACGCTTCACGGTCTCCCGGAGCTTGTCCTCTGACACCCCAAGTTCCTTTGTCCAATAGCGGACCTCGTAGTCCTCATTGACGTTAATTCGTTGGGCGTCAGCTGGACCCCGATTCGTCTTGTCGTCGCTCATGGCACACCTCCGCTCGAAAGCGCCAAAGCTGCGCAATGAATCGTGATACGGACGTCACCGATCCATGGAGAACCGGGTTATGCTGCGTTGATGAACATGACCGACCACGAGACCGTCCTGCGCATCGCCCAGCTCAACGTTGAGGCGATGGCGATGAATGACGCGGCTCTGGCCGATGACTTGGATGAGGCCAGGTTTCGGGCTCACCTGATCCGCACATCGGCCCATGAAATGGGACTAACCCGAGTCCTTGAGGTCGCGGAGGATGTGATCGTCCTCCTACGGCCGGTCGGCACGGACCCTTTGCCAGGCTATGGACACGCCATGCTCAGGCTCGCGAAGGCACTAAACCCGCGCTAAAGGGAGCGCGGCGGGTGACGGATTCCGTTTCAACGGTCCATCCAGCCGCCCGGCTTATGCATTGCCCACTCCATTTCACGCGCGATCTCGTCCGTGATCACTTCGCTGGTGAGTAGTCTCTGGAGGTCCGTGCCATTCAGGACAGCGAGGATTTTTCCTAACTCGCTCCATGACCGAATGCCTTCTGCATCCAGTTCATCGATAAGCTCCCGGAGGCGGGCACGCCTAATAGCCTGAACAGTCGTGTCGGCCGGTAGTCGGCTGAATGTGTCACCCATGGGGATGCGGCGTGTGCAGTTTCAACCCGGCCATTTTACATGGCGACCAAGCAGTCGTTCTGCATCCAATTTCCCCCGAAGCACGTATAGGCGGCTATGCCAGGCGCTCGCTTGTCCTAGGGAGGGGCGTTTGTGAAGGCCGGATGGGGGGCGGATGCCCCCTCTGGCGGCGCTCGAAGCTCTACCGGGCGCCCGACTAGCACGCGATTACCTGCATAAGCGGCCGCATGGTCGGTTCCGCAGACGGAAGGCTTGGGAGGGGCGTGAAGATGGAGAACGAGTTTAGGGTCACGATCGATTTGAAGAATACAGCCCTTGCGATGAACCGGGCAGCAGTCGCCGAGGATTTCGATGCTGCGAGATACTGGGCAACGCGCATTGCGAAACAATCCGCTCGTTGCGGTCAGCTGGAAATAGAGGCAGCAGCATTGCGCGTCCTTCTGTTCCTTGGACCCTCCGGTAGCGAGCCCACCCGGGGCTTCGGCAAGGCAATGTTTGAGCTAGCGGAGCTTTTAATCCGCTTCGGAGAGCGGGTGCCGCATTCGAATAGCCGTGCCGATAGCTATCCGTTCAATTGATTTCGCAGCAGGGCCGAACATAGGAGGTACCGCCTGCCGGGTTTAAGCCTGAGTGCCCACCCGGACCTTCCTTGTTTGGTGAGCGGTTAAGTGCTCGACCTAGCTGTTCCCGGAGCGACCGAACACCGAAGGGACGGGCTGTATGCGGAAGCTCGGTCGCAACCACGCTTCTATCGCCGCTATCGCCGCCGCGCCCGTCAACGCCCGCGTCTGGACCTCGACCACTCTGGACGTGCGTAACGAGTAGTAGCAGATGCCTTTTTCGTCCACCAGCTCAACCAGCCTGATACCGGAAGCGGGGCTCCTTCGAAGCCGGAGAATGGTCGAAAATCCGAAGACCGTCGTCGAGTGTTGCTCCAGCGCTGGCTTTTTTTCCATGGTCGCTCACTTCGCACGAAGGGTCGCAGCATCGCCGCAGGGATCGGCTGGGGATCACTGGTTCTTGCCTCCCGCTGCCAGCGATTGAGTGTAGCTTGGCCCCGGGTTCGCGAGCCATGGGAGCAGGCTTCACATTCCCTTGCTCGCCGCCGATATCACCTTGCCCCAGGCCCGGTAGGTCGGCCCTCTCACGAGCGGGAGCAGGCAGCGAAACATGCAGACAGTCGGATGGGCGGTAGTCGAGAACGAGAGTGAACCCGTGCTCTTGGTCGAGGAGAAAGGATCGCGGGTCATCCATTATCCGGGCGGAGCTAGACTGTTCGCGGAGTGCGACGACCTTCCCCATTTCCTAAGCAGACTGACCGCGCAAGGCTTCGTGGTAATTAGATCCGGAACCGGCGCGCCATTCCCTAGCTGAGTTACCCGACGGCGTAGAGGAAGCGCGATGCAGCTTCGGTCAGCCACCGTCGCATCATGGCCTCAGCCCTACCCGTCAATTGCCGGTATGTGCTGGCGCGTAGCCCGAGCTGCCTAGCCCGATCGTCCTTGGAGATGGCAGCCCGCCCACACAGGATTCGCTGCATGGCGTCTGTAAGCGCCTCCCATGCGAACGCATTGCGAAGGCATGCCAAGCCGTATAGCTCCACGGTCGGCCAGTACCTATGTACATCGCCAGTGGCGTACAGCAGAAGGGTAGCCTCTAGGGGTCCCTCCAGTTTCGCTATAGCCAATGCTCCTAGGGTGTCCCAGACGGGGTTATAGACCGGTTCGGCGGTGAACGGGTGATATCGCCACTCCCGGAGGCGACGGACGGCAATCTTCCCATCTCCGTCTCGCAGGGTCTTCACCAGCACTTTCCGTCTCCCCTTGCGTTCCTCCCGTTCGGCCACGATCAGCTCACGAGGATTCGCGAGGTCTCGCGACGATTCGCGAGGAAGCCGGTCGTAGTTGACCTGTGAGATCCATGGTGACCCTGGAGCGAATGCAGCAGCGAGAATGCGTGCTGCCCTATCAATCAGTTCCTCCTGGGATTCGGCCCGCCCGCCGTCCGCCATAGGTCAGGCTTCCTTGCGTCGAAGCTCCGCCACCATTCGCTCATGGCGATGCCACGCCCAGCGGCGATACGGAACTGCTAGCAGTGTGCAAGCACCGAGCTGCACCCGCTGGATGTCAGGCTTGCGGTTGTTCCAGCCTGGCGACCGTTGAGTAACGGTCAGAGCGTTACTAACAGCGTTACTACGTGTCCCACGGTTGTCCCGCGTCTGTCCCGCGGTTGTCCGAGTCTTGTCCGCTTGCGATGCGGACACATTCCACGCGTCGGCACGCGTCAGTGACGGGTCGTCAGGGGTCGTTGGGTGATATCCGGGGAGATAATGGATGCTCATAAGCAGTAGTGCCTCTGGTAGATATCTATAAAGGTGTCCGGTTTCCGGAGCAGCTAAAGGGCCTGAAAAGGCCAGAACAAGTCCGGTTTCCGGAGCAATCAAGCGGCCTGAGAAACACGACTGCTCCGGATTCCGTATCTAGTTGCTCCGAATTCCGGACTTGACGATGTGTTTTTCTGCGGGCGCTTGAACGCTGCTTTGGGCAGCTTCCAGACGTCGGACGCCTTCGACGTAGGTGAGCGATCTAGCTTGCCTCCGCACTCATCAATCGGCCTCCACGTCAGTGCGTACAGGTTCGGTAGATTGCGCCCGCCCTGGCGGGTCAATTCAATGAAACCGAAATGCTCCAGCTCCTTGAGGCTCCAGTGCAGCGTGTCGGCTGACCTCCAGCCTCGTGTGCTAAGAACCTTTATGGACGCGCATAGGTCACCGTTGTTACGGCCATTGAACTGACGCACAAGGGCGCACAAGAGCTTGATCGCGGTTCCCCCACACTGAGCCCAGTTCTCCGAGTCCTGTAGGTCATGCGGAATTCTGGCAAATGGTCCCTCATAGCCGCTTCGGCCCTTTTCCTTCCAACGCTTCTTGGTGACCTTCATGCCGGAACCTCGCTGGAAGCTCCTGCGGACGGGTGACCATCGGGCATATGGGGATGGAGGAATACCAACCCAGCGGGGTCAACCTTCACCTGCTGTAGCCGTATGGTTCTAGCGCGCTCAATGCGACTCCCAGATTGCGATGCCCGCATCAGGCCTGAACGGATCGCAGACCACTTGGCTGAGATTGACGGGCATTCCTCCACCAGAGTCGCCAGCTGCTCGGGGGTGACAACCTTAGCCAGGACGGTGGGGCCATCAGCCTTCACCAGCTCGCACAACAGCCCACATACGCGCTCATGCGGTAAATGCTGAGCACACCGCCAGTTCGGGTCGAGGGGACAGATGGGTGCGCTACATCCGCTGAATCGGGGGCATTGCTCGTGAGGGCTCATGCGTCACCCCGCGAGTCCGCAATGCGGGCGGCGGCCCAGACCTGAATTTCCGACTCAACCCACGCACTGGTCGAGAGCGCCAGCTTTACACGACGAGGGAACTTGCCTGCGGCCTCCAGACGGTAGACCTGTGTACGAGACAGGCCAGTGCGCTCGCACACGGCAGGCAGACGAAGGAACTTGATCGGGTTTTCGGGCACAAGCGGGCCCGACACAACGGCAAGGGTCATGTTTAGATCTCTCTGGTGGCCTGGCCCACCGGAGACACCTTGCAAGTCGGAATTTCCTTTCCTACCATGCAGGTGCCGTCGCCCGGAGAAGCACGGCCTTGTTTGGCGAAAAACTCCCAGCCCTCACCATTGCAGTGGTGGGGGCTTTTTATTGCCCCCGCGAGGTCTGTAAGTCGGCTTACACAGGATCTAGGGCACGCCCAGCGTGCCGCCCCGAACATATGGGGTTGCAAGCCGTCCCATCCCGTGCAGGTGAGACGGTAAACCCGGAGGGGGGTGAAGTAAAGTTTGACAACGTAACGCTCCGTTACCCGTCTGACAGTCGCTACCACACCGACAAAAAAGCCCGCCGATGAGGGCGGGCCTGGGGTTTGGCTAACGATGGGTGCCCCGGCTAAAGCGTTGCCAGCGGGAACACTCTGCACATCAGCTCGTCTATCTGTCGATCCCGACGCAGCCTTGCCATCTGTCGCACCGCATCCGGCGGGAGGTCAGCCCGCATTGGCCGAGGAAAGGCGATGATTTTGGCGTTCGTAGCGGTGACGGGTAAGCGGCTGTACGCACCGTAGATTGGGAATTCGATGACGCGGGCCATGGTCAGTCCTCCCTCCTGGCGTGCAACCGAGTATTTGCGGCATCCACGGTGCCCTTTGCCATCTTGAACAGGTGGTAGGCACCCCATAGGCACTCGCACACGGCCTTTTTGCTCTCCCAGTTCGACCCGTCGATTGCCTCAATCTCCTGAATGAAAATCTCTATCCCGCTAGAGAGGAAGATAGACGCGTCGCCCAGCAAATCGCGTGCACTGTTATCGTCGTTGATGGAGTACTTGGCGTTAAAGGAAAACAGTTCGGCCGAATTGATCGCGGTGTTTTCATTTCCCATGACAGTTCTCCTTAACCCTGCTGGCGGTTGTGGGCGGCATCGGCCATATGGAGCAGGCCATAGATGCCGAACAGGCGGTCAACCAGATCGGGGTCAGCCCTGCGCATAGCCGGGGCGTCGGCCCGCTCAAGCTCCATCCTCAGCAGTGCCAGGGCACTATCCATGACTTTCTGGGCGTTACTCCGATCGTCTGCCGCATGGCTGCCAAGCGGCACCACATTGCCCTGAATGGGGCGCAGGATTTGAGACGAGCGTGCAGCTACAATTTCGTTACCCATGATCGCGACTCCTAGTGTCGTGTTTGTGGTTAGGCAGGCTGGGGTGTTGACGCACCCCCGTCCTGCCGCTTCTGGCTCCCCGCCAGAACTTGTTACGCCGCCGATCCCTTCGACGGCTTGAATGCGACGACCTTGCCACCGGCTTTCAGGTTTTCCAGATAGTCCGCCCACTCCTGCATCATCCGCTTGCGCTCCGTGATGTACTGGGCAGCGTGGGTGTATGCATCGCGGACCTTGTTCGATTCGGCGTGGGCCAACTGGCGCTCAATGGCGTCCGCGTTGTAGCCCATTTCGTTGAGGCGGGTGGCTGCGAGGCTACGGAAGCCATGGCCGGTCATTTCGTCGCCCGTGTAGCCCAGACGACGCAGGGCGGCATTCACTGTGTTCTCGCTCATCGGGCGCGTAGCGGAACGCAGGCTCGGGAAGACATAGCGGCCGTGGCCTGTGAATTCCTCAAGCTTGCGCAGGATCGCAACAGCCTGTTTCGAGAGCGGCACGACGTGAGCGGCCTTCATCTTCATGCGCTCAGCCGGGATACGCCACACGTGGCCGTCGAGGTCGAATTCGGTCCACTCAGCAGCACGCAGTTCGCCAGGACGCACGAACACCAGCGGGGCCAGCTGCAAGGCGCACAAGGTGACGAACTGGCCTGAGAAGCCGTCGATAGCACGCAGGAGGCCGCCAATCTTCACCGGGTCAACGATTCCCGCGTGGTGCTTGACCTTGGGAGCCTTGAGCGCCCGCTTAAGCGGCTGGGTCGGGTCGCTATCCGCCAAGCCCTCGATGACTGCGAAGCGGAACACCTGCCCTACCCTGATCTTCGCCCGGCGTGCGGTTTCCAGTAGGTCGTCACCTTCAATCTTGCGCAGCGTGTCCAGCACCATGCGCGAGGTGATATCCCGCATCGGCTGCTCGCCGAGATCCGGGAACAGGAACTTGCCAAAGATCCAGCGAGACTTGTTCGCCGTGGCTTCGGACACGTCCTGACGCGACATCCAGAGTTCGGACACCGAGCGGAAGGTGGGAACGGGAGCGAGGGCCAGTGAACGCGTGCGCTTCTCGGCCTGACGGCTCGCACTGGGATCTACGCCATTCGCCAGCTGCGCACGAGCCGCATCACGACGCAGACGAGCCTGGGCAAGCGTGACGGTGGGATACGTACCAAGGCTGAGCATCTTGGCCGCGCCTTCGAAGCGATAGCGGAAGCGCCAGCGAGGTGCACCATTGACCGGAATCTCAATGCTCAACCCTGCCGCATCAGTGACCCGGTAGAGGGAAGCCTTGGGCTTCAAGGTGCGGAGTTTGGTGTCCGTCAGCATGGTGAGTAACTTCCGACTCGCTGTGAGTAGGTACCTTTATACTCACAAACTTACTCACATGCAATAGGGGCTGGCATGAGACGCGACGGGACGTGCGGAGACACCGAAATAGCCAGTTTTAGGCCATATCTCGGGTAGCTAGGTCGCCAGAGGGATGGGGTGGGATGCCGAGAGACGGCCAAATGGTGCCCGGAGTGGGACTCGAACCCACATACCCTTTCGGATGAGGGATTTTAAGTCCCTTGCGTCTACCGATTTCGCCATCCGGGCCAAAAGAAAAAAGGCGCACCCGCTTGAAGCGTGTGCGCCTTGGAATGCGATGGAGGCCGAGGTCGGAATCGAACCGGCGTACGCGGATTTGCAGTCCGCTGCATGACCACTCTGCCACCCGGCCATCGCTTGCGCACGCGGAGAGTATCCGCATAGCGCTTAAAAAACAAAACCTCGGTCACCCGAGGCTTTGTGGAAATCTGGAGCGGGAAACGAGACTCGAACTCGCGACCCCGACCTTGGCAAGGTCGTGCTCTACCAACTGAGCTATTCCCGCGTCGTAGTCCGGGTATTTTAGGGATCTGGGCTCATGTGTCAACTGTTTTGCAGCGGATACTTTTCGCTTTTTTTCACACCCGGCGCATCCCCGCGCAGGGCGGGCCATGCGGCGCGCAGATAATCCAGCCCGGACCAGATCGTGAGGATGCCTGCCACGACCAGCAGCGCCTCGCCAATGTGGTAATAGCGCAGGGTTTCGGCATCGTGCTGCAGCAGCAGGGTCACCAGGGCCACCATCTGCATCATGGTCTTGAGCTTGCCCAGGAAGGCGACCTTCACCTTGGAACGCTCGCCGATCTCGGCCATCCACTCGCGCAGGGCCGAGACGCTGATCTCACGGCCGACGATCACGGCGGCGGTAATCGCCAGCAGGATCCCTGGCCAGCCGGTCGGTGCCGACTGCACCAGCAGGAACAGGGTGATCGCGACCATCAGCTTGTCGGCCACCGGGTCGAGGAAGGCGCCGAAGGCGGAGGTCATGTCGAGGCGGCGGGCCAGGTAGCCATCCAGCCAGTCGGTGAAGGCGGCCAGCACGAAGACGACCGCGGCAACGAGGTTCGCCCAGCGGAACGGCAGGTAGAAGACGACCACCATCACCGGCAGCAGCAACACACGGAAAAGGGTAAGCCAGGTTGGCAGGTTGATACGCATGGATTCAGCCGGTTGCGGGAGGCGCCGCGATGGCAGGCGCTTCCGTTCGATCAGGGGTGCAGCATGGCATAGATGCGTTCCGCGAGGCCGCGATCAATACCCTTGACGCTCATGAGTTCCTCGACGCCCGCCGCTTCCACGCCGGACAGGCCGCCGAAGGCCTTCAGCAGGGCCGCGCGCCGACGCGCGCCGACGCCAGCCACGTCCTCGAGGGTACTGCGCTCACGGGCCGCCTCGCGCTTGCGGCGGTGGCCACTGATCGCGAAACGGTGCGACTCGTCACGAACGGCCGCCACGAGGTGCAGTGCCGGGGACGACGTGCCGGGGTGCAGGGTCTTGCCGCTCTCCGCAAGGATCAGCGTCTCTTCGCCCGCGCGGCGGCCCGGGCCCTTGGCCACGCCGACCACGCGGATACCCTCGACGCCGAGCTCGCGGAGCACGTCGATGGCCTGGGCCACCTGCCCCAACCCGCCGTCGATCAGGAGGATGTCAGGCTTCACCCCGCCCTCCACGACCTTCTTGAAGCGGCGCGTGAGGGCCTGGTGCATGGCGGCGTAGTCGTCGCCCGGCGTGATGCCGGTGATGTTGAAGCGGCGGTAGTGCGACTTCTCCGGCCCTTCCGGGCCGAACACGACGCACGACGCGACCGTCGCCTCACCGCGGGTGTGGCTGATATCGAAACACTCGATCCGGCGTGGCGGCTCGCTGAGTTCGAGCACCTTCTGCAGGTCGTCGAAGCGGGCGAGCAAGGTATGCCGGCTGGCCAGGCGCGAGGTGAGCGCCGCGCTGGCGTTGCGCTGGGCCATCTCGAGGAAGCGTGCACGATCGCCGCGTACGCTGGGCTTGAGCTGCACGGCGTAGCCCGCGTGCTGGGAGAGCACGTCGGCCAGGATCTCCATGTCCTCCACCGGGTCGCTCAGCACCAGTTCGCGCGGCACCTGGCGCTCCAGGTAGTACTGCGCGATGAACTGGGCGAGTACGTCACCTACCGAGGCGTCGGTGGGCAGGCGCGGGAAGAAATCGCGCGAGCCCAGGCTGACGCCGTTGCGGAAGAACAGCACGCTAACGCAAGCCATGCCGCCTTCGAGGCAGCAGGCGATCACATCCATGTCGGCGCTGGCACCCTGCACGAAGTGCTGGGCCTGCAGCTTGCGCAACGCGGCCACCTGGTCACGCAGGTTGGCCGCGCGCTCAAAGTTCAGCGCGGCGCTGGCCTTCTCCATCGATTGCGCCAGTTCGTCGATCACGGCGCTGCTGCGGCCCTCGAGGAACATCTCGGCGTGGCGCACGTCGCTCTTGTAATCCTCGACGTTGATCAGCTGCACGCAGGGCGCGCTGCAGCGGCCGATCTGGTGCTGCAGGCACGGGCGCGAGCGGTTCTTGAAGTAGCTGTCCTCGCACTGGCGCACCTTGAACAGCTTCTGCATCAGGCCCAGGCTCTCGCGCACGGCGAAGGTGCTGGGGTACGGGCCGAAGTAACGGCCGACACCGCTCTTCGCGCCGCGGTGGAACGCCAGGCGCGGATAGTCCTCCCCGCCCGACAGGTAGATGTAGGGGTAGCTCTTGTCGTCGCGCAGGACGATGTTGTAACGCGGCTTCAGCGATTTGATCAGCTGCGATTCGAGCAGCAGCGCTTCGCCGGCGGTACGGGTCAGGGTGACTTCCGCGCGGTCGATCTGGGACACCATGGAGGCGATGCGCGGATCCATGGGCGGCTTCAGGAAGTAATTGCTGACGCGCTTCTTGAGGTTGGCGGCCTTGCCCACGTACAGCAGCTCGCCTTCGGCATCGAAGTACCGATAGACGCCGGGGGACGTGGTCAGGTGGCGAACTACGGCCTTGCCATCGACGGGGTGCGACTGGGTGTGCTCCATCGGCATATTTTCGCCGCTGATGGGCAACCGCTAATCAAAAAACGCCGGCATGGAGGGGGACCATGCCGGCGCGGGGCCTTCCTTGGGGGTGTCGCCCTCATCCGTGAGCAGTGCTTGGCGACAGGGATAGGTTACGGCGGCGCCCGTGTAGGCGCGCCCGGCGGATTCCGGCTCATTCCGTAGGCGTCGCCCGCTGCCCATTGTCAGGCAATGCCTACAACGCTCCGCTTTCTTTCAACCAGCGCTCGGCCCTGGCCAGGTCTTCCGGGGTATCGATACCGGGCGGGAACGGCTCAGGGGTCAGGCTGACCGAGATGGCATGGCCGTGCTCGAGCGCCCGCAGCTGCTCCAGGGATTCCGCCTGCTCCAGCGGGGTCCGCGGCAGCGCGGCCAGCCGGCGCAGGAAACCTGCCCGGTACGCATAGATGCCGACATGGCGGAGGAACGGGACCTCGGGCGGGAGCCGATGGCGATCCCGGGCGAACGCATCGCGCGCCCAGGGCGCGGGAGCGCGGGTGAAGTACAGGGCCCGGCCGTTGCCGCCGCGGACCACCTTTACGATGTTCGGATCGAACAGCTCCTCCGCGTCGGTAAGCGGCGTCGCCAGGGTGGCCATGGGCGCCTCATCACCGGCGAGGGTGTCCACCACCGCACGGATGCCCGCGGCCGGGGCGAACGGCTCGTCGCCCTGCAGGTTCACGACCACGGTGTCCTCGGGCCAGCCGAAGTGGGTGACGACCTCGGCGATGCGATCGGTGCCGGAGGCGTGGTCCTCGCGGGTCATGCAGACGAGGATGTCGCCCGTGCAGCCGCGCATTTCGGCGGCGACGCGGTCGTCATCCGTGGCCACGACGACCTGGGCCGCACCGGCCACAGCCGCGCGTACGGCGACCCGGCGCACCATCGACACGCCACCGATCGGAAGCAACGGCTTGCCCGGCAGGCGCGTGGAGGCGTAGCGAGCCGGGACGACGACGACGAAGGGGGGTGTCTTGGGGCGCATGCGGTGGCGTCCGAGGGGCTGGGTGAGAGCCCCCATTATGGGCCCGGCGCGATGTCAGGGTGCGACGGCCAGGTTGAAACCCACGCCGTTCGCCAGCTCGATAAACCCGGGGAACGAGGTAGCCACATTGGCGCAATCACCAATGGTGATGGGCGCCGTCGCGACCAGCCCGGCAATGGCGAAGCTCATGGCGATGCGGTGGTCGCCGTGGCTGTCCACCGTGCCACCACCGATCGCCCCGCCACGGATCATCGCGCCATCCGGCAGCTCGTCGATCAGCACGCCACAGGCCTTCAGGCCGTTCGCCATGGTGGCGATGCGGTCGGATTCCTTCACCCGCAGTTCGGCCGCACCGCGGATTGTCGTCATGCCCTCGGCGCATGCCGCTGCGACGAACAACGCCGGGAACTCGTCAATCATGTCCGGCACGATATCGAGCGGCAGCGCCACGCCGTGCAGGGGGCGATGGCGGACGACGAGATCCGCGATGACTTCACCGCCGCTCTCGCGCTCGTTTTCCACGGCGATATCCGCACCCATGAGCTCCAGTGCGGCGAGCAGGCCGGTGCGGCGCGGGTTCAGGCCCACGCCCTTCAGGCGCAGGTGCGAGCCCGGCACGACGCACGCGGCGACGATGAAGAACGCCGCGGAGGAAAAGTCCGCCGGAACGTCGACGTCGACGGCGCGCAGGACGTGCCCGCCACTGACCTTCGCGCGGCCCGGGGAGTATTCGATGGGCCAGCCGAAGGCCTTCAGCATGCTCTCGGTGTAGTCACGCGTCGGGTGCGGCTCGATGACTTCCGTCTCGCCTTCCGCATAGAGGCCGGCGAGCAGCAGCGCCGACTTGATCTGCGCGCTGGCGACCGGCGACTTGTACGTCATGCCCTTGAGCTTGCGGCCGCCGTGGATACGCAGCGGTGGCTTGCCATCGTTCGTATCGATCTGCGCGCCCATCTCGCCGAGCGGATCCGTCACCCGGCGCATCGGCCGGCCGGAGAGCGATGCATCGCCCACCAGGGTCGAATCGAAGCCCTGCCCCGCCAGCAAGCCGGCGAGCAGGCGCATGCCGGTGCCGGCATTGCCGCAGTCGAGCGACCCGCTGCTGCCACGCAAGCCATGCAGGCCCACGCCATGCACCACGCGCTCGCCGGGCGCGGGCGTTTCGAAGCGCACGCCCAGCTTGCCGAGGATCGCCGCCGTGGCGCGCGTGTCTTCACCCTCGAGGAAGCCGCGGATGTGGGTGGTGCCTTCGGCAAGCGCACCGAACATCAGCGCGCGGTGCGAAACGGATTTGTCACCGGGGACGACGAGTTCGCCGCTGATCGGGCCACCCGAGCGGCTGGTCCAGGCCAGGGAGGTCATGGAAGGTTCTCCAGGAGGCGCTTCAGTTCGGCGCGGCTGCCGATGCTGATGCGCACGGTGTGCGGCAGGCCGTAGCCGCCCATGGGGCGGACGATCACGCCGGCTTCGAAGAGGTGCTTCTCGAACTCAGCGGCATCCCTGCCCAGGTCGACCAGCAGGAAGTTGGTTTGCGACGGCAGGACGCGCAGGCCGCGCGCCGTGAGCTCTTCGGCCAGCCATGCGCGGTCACGATGGTTGGCTTCGCGAACGCGCGCACGGTGTTCGTGATCTCCGAGCGCCGCTTCCGCCGCGGCCAGGGCCACGCCGTTGACGTTGAACGATTCACGCAGGCGCTCGGCGACCGCGGCGACCGACGGGTGGCTGAGCATGTAGCCGATGCGCAGCCCCGCCAGCGCGTAAGCCTTCGAGAACGTGCGCGTCACGATGAGGTTCGGGAACCGGCCCAGCAGGTGCAATGCCGTACTGAGGCCAGCCGCGTCCACGTACTCGTGGTAAGCCTCGTCGACGACGACCAGCGTTTCCGCCGACACCTTCTCGAGGAAGGTCTCGAGCTCGGCATCGGTGAACCATGTGCCGGTCGGATTGTTCGGGTTGGCGAGGTAGACGATCCGCGTGGCGGGCGTGACCGCCGCGGCAATCGCCTGCAGGTCGTGGCCGTACGGCGCCGACGGATGATCGGCGGGCAACGCCGGCACACGGATCGCAGGCGCACCCGCCGCGGCCGCCGCGATCGGGAACACCGCGAAGCCGTACTGCGAATGCACCACGGGGTGTTCCGCATCGGCGAAACACTGCGCGAGCAGCATCAGCAGTTCGTGGGAACCGTTACCCAGCGTGATTGCGCTGGCGGGCACGCCAAGCTCGCCGGAAAGGCGCTGCTTCAGGGCCGCGCCGAGCGGATCGGGATAACGCCAGATGTCTTCCAGCACACGGGTAGCGGCGCGCGTTGCCTGCGGGCTCGGGCCGAGCGGGTTCTCGTTGGAACCCAGCTCGGAGAGCACCGCGCCGAAGCGCTTGCGCAATGCGGGAAGGTCGTGACCGGGATCGTAGGCACGCAGGGCCGACGTCGCCCGGTTGGCGAGCGTGGCTGCATCGAACACGGCGGTCATGGCAGGGCGACGGGGTAGGCGCCAAGCACGCGGACATCGGCGGCGGCGGGTTTCATTTCGTCCAGCGCGGCCTGCAGGGCTGGGTCTTCGACATGGCCGGAGACATCGATGAAAAACGCGTACTGCCACTTGCCCGTGTGCGCCGGACGCGACTCGATGCGGTTCATGCTGATGCCGTGCTCGGCCAGCGGCTTGAGCACGTCGTACAACGCACCGGGCTTGTCGCGCACGGACACGAGCAGCGACGTGCGATCGTTGCCAGACGGCGGGAAGATCGTGCGGCCGATGACGAGGAAGCGCGTGGTGTTATCGCTGCGATCCTCGATAGGGCCGGCGATGATCTTCAGCCCGTAGACGCGCGCCGCGGATTCACCGGCGATCGCGGCGGATTCCGGCGAAAGCTTCGCCATGCGCGCGGCTTCGGCGTTGCTCGATACCGCGATGCGCTCGACGTTCGGCAGGTTCACGCGCAGCCATGCCTGGCACTGCTGCAGCGATTGCGGGTGCGAGTAGATCCGCTTGATGTCCTTCATCTCGCCCGTGAGCGAAAGCAGGTTCTGGTGGACACGCAATTCCACTTCACCGCAGATGGTCGCCTTGGACGTGAGGAACATATCCAGCGTCATCTGGATCATGCCCTGCCCCGAGTTCTCCACCGGCACCACGCCGAAATCGGCATTGCCCGCGGCGACTTCCTGGAACACCTCCTCGATGCTGCCGAGCGGCAGGCCGTAGGCGGCGTGACCGAACTGCTTGCGCACGGCCTGTTCGCTGAACGTGCCTTCGGGACCGAGGTAACCGATCTTCAGCGGCTGCTGCTGCGAAAGGCACGACGACATGATCTCGCGGAACAGGCGTACCAGTTCCGCATTCGGCAGCGGGCCGTCATTGCGGTCGATGACACCACGTAGTACCTGGGCTTCCCGTTCGGGTCGGTAATACTCCACCGCCGCCTTCAACGGGCCCTTGGCCCGGCCGACCTGCTGTGCCCAACGGGCGCGCTCACTGATGAGCGATTGCAGTTGCTGGTCGATGCTGTCGATGCGCTGGCGCGCCTCGCCCAGCGTGGCTTGCTTGTCGGTGGGACTACTCTTACTCATGAACGTCCAGGCGGCTAAGTGGTTGCAAATGAAACAGTTATCACCGCAAAAACGATGTTGCAGTGCGGTGATCCCCGACTTTAACCGTGCCGCGCTGCAAAGTCCCGCATGAATTTCACAAGCACCTCGACCGCTTCGATCGGAACCGCGTTGTAGAGCGATGCGCGCATGCCGCCCACGGCCTTGTGACCCTTGAGCGCGAGCAGGCCCGCGGCCTCGGATTCGCGGAGGAAATCGGCATCCAGCGCGCTATCGTGCAAGGTGAATGGCACGTTCATGCGCGAGCGCGACGCCGGATCCACGGGGCTGCGGTAGTAACCGCTGGAACCATCGATGGCGTCGTACAACAACGCGGCCTTGGCCTTGTTGCGTTCACCCATCGCGGCGATGCCGCCCTGCGCTTCGAGCCACTCGAAGGTCAGGCCGGCGAGATACCAGCCCCAGGTGTTCGGCGTGTTGAGCATCGAATCGTTCTTCGCATGCTCGGCGTAACGGAAGATATTGGCCATGGGCCGGCCCGCACGCGCCAGCAGGTCGTCACGGATCACCATGACGACAAGACCCGAAGGGCCGATGTTCTTCTGCGCACCGGCGTAGATCAGGCCGAAGCGCGATACATCGACCGGTTCGCTGAGGATGTTCGACGACATGTCGGCGACGAGCGGGACGTCGCCCACGTCGGGCACGTCGTGGAATTCCACGCCGTGGATGGTTTCATTCGGCGTGTAATGCACGTAGGCGGCGCCGTCGCTCAGCTGCCACGTATCGCGTGGCGGTAGCTTCAGGTAGTTATCGGCCACCGACGTCGCGGCAACGCGCGCATCGAGGTACGGCGCGGCTTCGCGCACGGCCTTCTCGCCCCAGTGGCCGGTGACGATGTAATCGGCGTGGTCGCCCGGCCCGGCAAGGTTCATCGGGATCTGCGCGAAGTGCTGCGTGGCACCGCCCTGCAGGAAGAGCACCTTGTAGTTCGCGGGAACGCCCATCAACGAACGCAGGCGCTGCTCGGCGGCCGCGGCCAGCGCCATGAACGGCTTGCCGCGATGCGAGAGCTCCATCACGGAGGCTCCGGAACCATTCCATTCGAGAAGCTCGGCCTGCGCGCGTTTCAGTACCGCTTCCGGCAGCGCAGCGGGTCCGGCGCTGAAATTCCAGGCTCTGCTCACGTCTCGTCCTCTCGCATGGGTGAACCGGCATTATGCCGCCGCCTGCGGGCAAAACGAGGGCTTAGAACGGCGCGAAAAGCACCACGGCAATGCCGGCGGCCAGCAGCGCGGCGGTAAGGATCAGCCACCACACAACGCCGCGGGGACCGACGGTCTCCTCCGGCTCGGGCTCGGGCTCCGGCTCGGGTTCTGGCAGGACTACCACGGGCTCGGCCTGCCAGCCGGGCGCTTCCAGGATGAAACGATGCGTAGCCAGGCCGATCTGGTCGCCAGGCTGGAGCGCGGCTCGGACGGTGCGTACACCATTCACCCGGACGGCGTGGCGTGCGGGCACGCGCGATGCATCGAGGATGAGTTCGTCATCCTCCCAGGCCAGGGTGAGCAGCGCGGCATCATTGCCTGGCAGTTCGAGCGGCAGCGCGCCGTGGGTGGCACCGAGCTCAAGGCGGTCACCGATGGCGACCAGGCGGCCGGAGAGCGGGCCCGCCACGGGCCGCAGCGCCGCCGTGCAACGCGCTTCGGTGGGCTCCGCCAGCTCGCGGGCCTCGAGGTCGTCGTCATCGCGGATCAGCATGCGGCAATCGCCGAGCGACAGGCTGTCGCCGGGGCGCAGCAGCGCCTTCTCGCGTACCGGACGCGCGTTGACGTAGACACGGCCGACACCTGGGGCCACCTCCAGCACCATGCCGCGCCGGTCGCGCTGGATGGAAACGTGGTTGGCGGCGACCTGGGCCTCGGAAACGACGAGGTCGTTCTCCTCGCCCCGGCCGATCGTGAGCACGGGCCGGGACCAGTGGAAATCACCGCGAGCCGAGCTGACGAATTCAATACGCATGGAGGGACCGGCCAGATGACGACGCGACTTTAGCAGAGTGCGGTATCTATTTGAACGCAAAGAGATCGATACGGTTCAGCCGGCCCGGCTGCTAGACTGCCCCACCCTTTTCTCGCGGAGATACCCCCATGGCCAAGATCGATATCCGTCGCGAGCACGGCAAGAGCGCTGCGGAAGCCCGCGCCGTGGTGGAAAAGGTCGCGGCCCGCATGGCCGAGAAATTCGGCACGAAGGGTGGCTGGGACGGCAATGCCTACGCCTTCTCGGGCTCGGGCGTGAAGGGCGCGATCGCCGTGTCGGACACCGATGTGCACGTGACCGCCGAGCTCGGCATGCTGCTGTCGGCGTTCAAGGGCAAGATCGAAGACGAGATCCGCGGCAAGTTGAACGAATACTTCGCCTGACCCCCGGGTGGCCTTGGTGGGGTGGGCATGGCATAATAGGGGACTTATGCCGGCCGAGCCGGCCCCTACTCCGACCCGGAACACATGGCAAAAGACGACGTCATCGAAATGGAAGGCACGGTCCAGGAGACCCTGCCCAACACCATGTTCCGCGTGCAGCTCGAGAACGGGCACGTCATCACTGCCCATATCTCCGGCCGTATGCGCAAGCATTACATCCGCATCCTCACCGGCGACAAGGTGAAGGTCGAGATGACCCCGTACGACCTGACCAAGGGCCGTATCACGTACCGCATGAAGTAAGCGCGCGCCTGGCGCCGCCCGCTTCGCGGAAGAAAAAGCCGTGGCTCGCGCCACGGCTTTTTTTGTTTGCGCGACGCCGTAGGAGCCCACCCTGTGGGCGACATCTTTCGCCTCGAATCAACAAGGTCGTGCGGCGTGACCGCGCACAGCGTCGCCCACCGGGTGGGCTCCTACGAAAAAGGCCGCCCGAGTGGGCGGCCTTTTCGATCACTACCTTGAGTCTTACGCGTCCGCCGTCGCCGGCTCGGCCGACTCGGTTTCCACGTGCAGCTCGTCGCCTTCCACCGAGAGGGTGACCTTGCCGCCGTCGGCGAGCTTGCCGAAGAGCAGCTCGTCGGCCAGGGCACGCTTGACCTTGTCCTGAATGACGCGAGCCATCGGGCGCGCGCCCATCTGCGGGTCGAAGCCGTGCTCCGCCAACCAGCGGCGGGCCTCCGGCGTCACGTCGACGCTGACCTTCTTCTCGGCCAGCTGCGATTCCAGCTCGATCAGGAACTTGTCCACCACGCGCAGGATGTGGTCGAAGTCCAGCGAGTTGAACTGGATGATGGCGTCCAGGCGGTTGCGGAATTCCGGCGTGAAC
>NZ_JBQCFT010000126.1:0-8424 GCF_051958795.1 Luteibacter sp.
CGTGCTTGGCCGCCTCCGCGCGGGAGAAGCGCAGCTCGACCCCCGAGCGCTCCGCCGCCTCGATCAGCGCACGCACGGCGGGCGCCGTCTGATGCGTGCGGCGGTGGGTGAGCACGGAGACGCGCTTCACCATGCCTCGACGGCCGCCTCCTCGCCGGTGGCCGCGACCCACAGGAACGTCTCGCGGTTGCCCGCCGGCCCGGGCAGGCCGGCCGGCGCCGATCCCCGCACGACCGCGCCCAGGGACCGGGCGCACTCCGCCACGCCCGCCACGGCCGAGCGCCGCAGCTCCGGGTCGCGCACCACGCCGCCCTTGCCCAGCCGCTCGCGCCCGACCTCGAACTGCGGCTTGACCATCGCCAGGCAGTCGAACTCGTCCGCGGCGAGCGCCACCACGGCCGGCAGGACCTTCGTGAGGGAGATGAACGAGACGTCGATCACGATCAGGGAGGGCGCGTAGGGCAGCTCGGAGATCGACCGCGCGTTCGTGCGCTCGATCACGGTGACCCGGGAATCCTGCCGCAAGCGGTAGTCGAGCTCGCCGTAGGCCACGTCGAGCGCGATCACGCGCGCGGCGCCGCGCTGCAGCAGGCAGTCGGTGAAGCCGCCGGTGGCGGCGCCGACGTCGAGTGCCCGGCGACCGGCGACGTCCACCCCGACGGCGTCGAGCGCGTTCGCGAGCTTGATCCCGCCCCGCGAGACGAACGGCGGCGGGCCGGTGACCTCGATCTCGACGTCCTCGGCGACGGGCTGCCCGGGCTTGGCCGCGCGCTCGCGGCCGGGCCCGATCCGCACGTCCCCGGCAAGTACCGCGGCGGCGGCCCGGGAGCGCGAGGAGTACAGCCCGCGCTGCGCCAGCAGGGTGTCCAGGCGAACGCGGGGCACGGAGTCCCGAACGGTACTGGGTGATCCGCCTCACAGTCTGCGAGATGCAGGGAGATCACCCTCAGGGACATGAGCACCACACGCCGTCTCTCCCTCCCCGCGCACGGCGCGCTCCCACAGCGTGTCCGCGCGGTAGAATCGGGATTTCCCCGTCCCGGAATACGCCCCATGTCCTATCCCGCCCAGGAACGCCTCGCCGCCGAGCTCGCCTCCATCCGTGAGCAGGGCCTGTTCAAGGCCGAGCGCATCATCGTGTCGCCCCAGTCCGCCGAGATCGAACTCGAGGGTGGCCGCAAGGTGCTCAACTTCTGCGCGAACAACTACCTGGGCCTGGCCGACCACCCCGAGGTGATCGCCGCGGCCAAGGAAGCCCTGGACACCCACGGCTTCGGCATGGCCAGCGTGCGCTTCATCTGCGGTACGCAGGACCTGCACAAGGAGCTCGAGGCGAAGATCGCCAGCTTCTTCGGCACCGAGGACACCATTCTTTACGCTGCCTGCTTCGATGCCAACGGCGGCCTGTTCGAGCCGCTGCTCGGCGAAGAAGACGCGATCATTTCCGATGCGCTGAACCACGCCTCGATCATTGATGGCATCCGCCTGTGCAAGGCAAAGCGCTTCCGTTACAACAACTGCGACATGGCCGACCTGGAAGCGCAGCTGCAGGCTGCGGACGCCGCCGGTGCGCGCACCAAGCTGATCACGACCGACGGTGCCTTCTCGATGGACGGCTTCATCGCGCCGCTCGATGAGATCACCGCGCTGGCGAAGAAGTACAACGCGCTGGTCCACATCGACGAGTGCCATTGCACCGGCTTCCTCGGCGACACCGGCCGCGGTTCGGCCGAGTACCACGGCGTGCTCGACAAGATCGATATCTTCACCGGCACGCTCGGCAAGGCCCTGGGTGGTGCGCTCGGCGGCTTCACCACCGGCCGCAAGGAAGTCATCGAGATGCTCCGCCAGCGCTCGCGCCCGTACCTGTTCAGCAACTCGCTGCCGCCGCACGTGGTGGCCGCGGGCAGCAAGGTGTTCGACATGCTCGCCGCGGCGGGCGACCTGCGCGACAAGGTGAAGGCAAACACCGCGTACTTCCGCGAGAAGATGGCCGAAGCCGGCTTCGATATCCGCCCGGGCGTGCACCCGATCGTCCCGGTGATGATTTACGACGCGAAGCAGGCCCAGGCGATGGCCGCGGAACTGCTCGAGGAAGGCATCTACGTCACGGGCTTCTTCTTCCCGGTGGTGCCCAAGGACAAGGCGCGCATCCGCACGCAGATGAGCGCCGCACACACGCGCGAGCACCTGGACAAGGCCATTGCCGCATTCACCAAGGTCGGTAAGAAGCTGGGTGTCCTCAAAGCCTGATCAACCGACTGTCGTAGGAGCCCACCCTGTGGGCGACGCCGGTGGCGGTACCGCCACAGGGCGTGTCGCGGCGGGACGAAAGATGTCGCCCACAGGGTGGGCTCCTACGATGGGCGCTTGCGCAGCGTGGTTACTTCACTGGCAGTGAGGTGCCGCCACTTGCCCTTCGGCAATTCACCGAGCGGCAGGTCGCCGATCGCCACGCGCACCAGGCGCTGCACCTCGAAGCCCAGCACCTGCATCAACCGGCGGATATGCCGGTTGCGCCCCTCATCCAGCGTCACCTCGAGCCACGCATTCTTTTCGCCATGGCGAAGCAGGGTCGCGGCACCGGCCCGAAGCGGCTCACCTTCGTCCACGACACCCTCGAGCATCGCGGCGATGGTCGCGTCGTCCGGACGTCCGGTTACCTGTACGTGATAGGTCTTCGGCACGTGCGTGGCCGGATCGGTGATGCCTGCAGCCCACACCGTATCGTTGGAAAGAAGCAGCAGGCCTTCGCTAGCCTTGTCCAGGCGGCCCACCGGGCCGAGCCACGGCAGCCCCGCGCCTTCCAGTAGCGAATAGACGGTATCGCGGCCGCGCTCGTCCGAGGCGGACACCACGATGCCGCGCGGCTTGTTCATCACGACGTAGACCGGCGCGGCGGCCTCGGCACCCCCGCCATCCACGTCGATGCGCTCGTGCCCGCGAATGGGAAACTCGGGATCGCGAACGACCCGCCCATCCACGCGCACCCTGCCCTCGCGCGCGAGCTTCTCGCCCTGGCTGCGTGAACAGATACCGCGCTTGGATAGGACGCGTGCGAGACCGATGGTGGGGGTGTGGGACCGGGGCATCCGGCTAGATTAACGCGCGGCAAAAAAAAACGGCATGCCGTGGCATGCCGTTTCGGAAAAGTCGTTGAAGGGACCCGTCAGATCTTGGCGATACCTTCGGGACGCTTGGCGCCCGCGAAGTGCTTGGACCAGTACGCCTCGTTGAGGCTATCCACGCGCACCGTCTTGCCAGCCGACGGGGAGTGGATGAACTGGCCGTTATCAATGTAGATGCCCACGTGCGAGATGGCCTTGCCGCGGGTGCGGAAGAAGACCAGGTCGCCCGTCTTCATTTCGGTGCGCTTGACCGACAGCCCCGCGAGGAACTGGCTGGCCGAGTTGGTGGGCAGGTCGAGGCCGATGCTCTTGGCGAACACGTAGCGGACGAAGCCGCTGCAATCGAAGCCGGCGGTCGGGGTACGGCCACCGCGGTGGTAACGGATGTCACGGAGCTTCATCGCGAACGAGAGGAGCGCTTCGCGGGCGTGGCCATCGACGTGGCCGGCTAGCTTGGCGGTGGCGGCGGCGACGAGGCTGTCGTCGTCATCGTCGCTGTCGACCGCATCGGCTTCCTGCGCGTCCTGGGCCGAAGCAACAGTGGCGGCAGCAGCCTTGGGCGTGAAGGTCGAAGCGTCCGGGATGATGGACTGCGCCAGGCCGTTGGCCGGGGCGAAGACCGGAAGATCGGTGAGGAGCAGCGTCGCGGACTGGTCAAGGCCTTGTGGAGCCTGGACGGTGTCGGCGATGGCAGGTGTAACGGCGGCGATACAGCAGGTAGCTAACGCGAGAGCGGTCAGTCGCTTGAATTGCATGAGCGAGAAGGCCTGATCATCGTGGAGTTAAGCCGCCGTTTAAGTGAGACGACCGTGAACGAGTGGTGAAGTTAGCAAACCCCATTACCCCTGTTGTTGGCATAAAGTTAAAAACGGCCATTCCTAGGAATAATTCCGAAATTCCGTAATAAATAACGCGGAATCGCTCACAATCCTGAACAGATTTAGGCACTTGCTTCACGTATGTGAGCACTTACGGGTCGCCTCCCGGCGATCCCATTGCCGTTTTCCATTAACTGAACTGGTCAGTGCTTGTAATTCCGTGCACCGAAAATCGAGCTGCCAATTCGCACTTCGGTGCTGCCTTCGGCGATGGCGAGGGCATAGTCGCCGCTCATGCCCATGGACAGGCGTTCGAGCGGATGGCCCGCTTCTTGCGCCCTGTTCCGGCACTGATACAGCGCGCGGAAGTTGGCCCGGACCACGCCCTCGTCCTCGCTGTGCTCCGCGATCGTCATCAACCCGCGCACGCGTAGCGAGTGGAAAGCCTTGAGCTGGTCGAGGAAAGGCAGGAGCTCGTCGGGCGGCAGGCCGGTCTTCGTGTCCTCCGGCGAGGTCTTCACCTGGACCAGCACGTCGATGGCCCGCCCCGGCGCCTGCAGGGCCTTGTCCAGCGCGACCGCCAGGTCCAGCCGATCCAGCGACTGCACCTCGCTGGCCATGGCAGCCACGGTCTTCGCCTTGTTGGTCTGCAGGTGGCCGATCACGACCCAGTCCAGCCCAAGCGCCGCCAGTTCAGCGGCCTTCGCCTGGATCTCCTGCACCTTGTTCTCGCCGAAGCGGCGCAGCCCGAGGCCGGCCGCTTCAGCCACCACATCGGCGCCGAAGGTCTTGCTGACGGGCAGCAAGGTGACCTCGGCCGGGTCGCGGCCCGCCGCATGGCAGGCCGCGTCGATCCCCGCCCGCACGGCCGCCAGCCGGCCAGCCAGCGTGGCGAGGTCACCGGTCATGCCTTGCTGGCTTCCTGGAAGTGACGGGCGACCACGCTGGCGACGACCATGCTGACCCGCTTGCCGGTCGGGATATGCAGGAACTCATTCGGGCCGTGCGCGTTCGAATGCGGGCCGAGCACACCGGTGATCAGGAACTGCGCCTGCGGGAACTTCTCGCCCAGCATGCCCATGAACGGGATGCTGCCACCCTCGCCCATGTAGGCGGCCGGCTGGCCGAAGTAGTCCCGCGAGGCCTGGGCCACGGTCTCCTCGAGCCATGCCGACAGGGCGGGAGCATTCCAGCCGCTGCCATCCTTCTCGAGGGCGAAGGTGACCTTCGCGCCGTACGGCGGATCCTTCTCGAGCAGCTGCTTGAGGAACTTGCCCGCCTCGGCGCCGTTAAGCGTCGGCGGGACGCGCAGACTCAGCTTCACCGAGGTCTTCGGGCGAAGCACGTTGCCTGCGCTCTCGAGCGGCGGCATGCCGCCCACGCCGGTGACCGACAACTGCGGGCGCCAGGTGCGGTTGAGCACCAGTTCCGTGAGGTCATCTGTGGTCGGCTGCATGCCTTCGACGAACGGGAACTTGTCGTAGATGGCCGTGCCGAGCACGTCGGCCGACTTGCGTGCCTGCGCCTTGCGCTGTTCCGGGATCTCGACGTAGAGCTCCTTCGGAAGGATCTTGCCGGTCTCCTGGTCTTCCAGGCGGCTCAGCAGGTCACGCAGGATGCGGAAGCTGGACGGCACCACGCCCGAGGCATCGCCCGAGTGCACACCCTCTTCCAGCACCTGCACGGTCAGGTTGCCGCCGGTCATGCCGCGCAAAGAGGTGGTGAGCCAGAGCTGGTCGTAGTTGCCGCAGCCCGAATCCAGGCAGACGACGAGGGCCGGGTTGCCGATGCGGTCGGCGAGGTGATCCACGTAGTACGGCAGGTCGTAGCTGCCCGACTCCTCGCAGGCTTCGATCATGATCACGCAACGCGCGTGCGGCACGCCCTGTTCGCGGAGCGCAAGCAGCGCGGCGAGCGAACCGAAGATCGCGTAGCCGTCATCCGCGCCACCACGGCCGTAGAGCTTGTCGCCCTTCAGCACCGGGGTCCACGGGCCGAGGTCGTCCGCCCAGCCGGTCATTTCCGGCTGCTTGTCGAGGTGGCCATAGAGCACGACGGTTTCATCCGTACCCTTGCCGCTGACGCCCTGTGCGGGCACATCGATGTAGATCAGCGGGGTGCGGCCCTCAAGGCGCACCACCTCGAGGCTGGCGCCCTCGAGCGCCGGCAGCTTCGAACGCGCCCAGTCCTCCATCAGCTTGACCGCCTGGTCCATGTAGCCGTGCTCGCGCCACTGCGCGTCGAACATCGGCGATTTGTTCGGAATGCGGATGTATTCGATCAGCTGCGGGACGATTTCCTGGTCCCAGAGGCCGCTGACGAAGGAGTTAATGCGGGAGGTATCCATGGCTCGCCTTTCCAGATGGGGCAAAGACCGATTGTAACAGCGCGTAGGCGTACGCCTTCACAACGACTCCGAAGATGCTCACACGCCGCCTCGTTCGGCGCCGCTGAGCACGGCAAGCGCCCCACGGCACAGTGCCGTTGCGCCATCCGGCGCCCAGCCAAGGAACCTCCATGCCCATGCGCCACCTGCTCTTCGTCGCGGCCCTTTTCGCTGCCCCGGCGTTCGCCTCCGCACCCGTCAACATCAATACCGCCGATGCCACCACCCTCGCCCAGTCGCTCGACGGCGTCGGCCTCGCCAAGGCCCAGGCCATCGTGGCCTGGCGCGACGCGAATGGCCCTTTCACCTCGGCCGACCAGCTCGCCGAGGTGAAAGGCATCGGCAGCTCGCTCGTCGACCGCAACCGGGATGCCATCCAGCTCGACGCCGGCAAGGCCACGGCGAAGTCGCGCCCGGCCAAGCCCGCCAAGGCCAGGAAGGCCGCCGTAGCGGACGACGAAGGCTGAGCCACGGGGCCGCCGTCACCGGCGGCCCTTCCACTCCACGCCCAACGCGCTACACTCGCGCCCCATGCCAGGCCGGGGGGCCGTGGCACGGAACTGGGGCAAAGAAGATCCAATGATCCTTCCGCGTTACCGCATCGCCGAGTCGACCATCCAGGGGGCCGGCAAGGGCCTTTTTGTCGACGAATTCGTGGCCGCGGGCCGCGTCGTCACGGCGCCCGACACCATCGATCGCACCTATCCGTGGGCCGAGATCCAGGCCTCTCCTGACCTGTTCGCCGCCGCCCGCTGGTTCGAGGACCGCTACACGCTGTCCCCGGACTGGCCGGACGAGTGCTACGTGAACCATAGCTTCCGCCCGACCGGCCTCTGGCACCTCGGATTTATATTTGCCGCCAAGGATTTGCCGCAAGGCACTGAAATCACTGTGGATTACCGCCACCTACTCGCGCCAGGCCAGGTTGAGGACTTTGCCGACAGCGAAACTGGTGAGAAAATAACCGGCTTGTCCTGGCAGGAAAGCCTCCGCGTGAGCACTCACGCTTTGGCCACCCTGCTCGGTTGAATCTTCTGGTCACTTCGATGGCAACTGCAGATATCCCCGTCCTGGAAACACCGCGCCTGCGGCTCACCGCGCTTACCGAACGCCACTTCGACGACTACGCCAACATGCTGGCGGATGCCGACAGCACGCGTTGGATCGGCGACGGCCAGCCCCTCGATCGCATGAATGCCTGGCGTTCCATGGCCATGCTGCTCGGCCACTGGGCCCTGCGCGGGTGTGGCATGTGGGCGATTGAACTGAAGGACACGGGCGAGTTCATCGGCCGTGCGGGCCTGATGAAGCCGGAAGGCTGGCCCGACCTGGAACTCGGCTGGATGTTGAAGCCGGAGCATCGCCACCACGGTTACGCGACGGAGGCGGGCTCGGCGATCCTGGATTTCGCTTGGAACCAGATGCACGCGCAGCGCGTGATCAGTCTCGTGCGCATCGGTAACGAGGCGTCGGATCACGTGGCCGAGCGCCTTGGCGGCGAGCACATCGACAACATCGATTTCCTCGGCGGCGCAACGCATCTCTTCGCGTACTACCCGCCGCACCGAGAAGTCCGCCGCGCCAGCTGAGCGCGACGCCTTCGGAATAGAAAAAGCCGCGATTGCTCGCGGCTTTTTTTGTGCCTGCGAGGGGGCTCGCCTTCGGCTTCGCGGTTGCTCGGCTTCGCCATCGCTTCTAGCGCTCGGACGCGCTGAGGGTGTTGTTGGGAAGGCCTAGCCTTCGTAGGAGGCCACCCTGTGGCCGACAGCTTTCGCCTCGACCGGCATGACCCTGCGGCGCTTTCGCGAATGTTGGCGCGCGCACGCGCGCTCCCACACGGCCACCGCCGCCCGGCCGCCATTCCCCTGTGGGTGCGCGCTTGCGCGCGATGGCCTACAGGGCGATGAAGCCGTGCCCCGCCGTCGAAGCAGCGTTGGCTCTCCCACCACTAAACCCCAGTGTGTCCGAGAGCCCTTGGCGCCCACCCTCGAGGCGAGTTCCGCAGGCGAGGCGGCTGGGCGGGAACAGCCCGTCAGGGGGCCGGCCATGGAGGGCCGGCCGTTTGAAATCGAGCCATGGATGGCGAGTTTCA
>NZ_JBQCFT010000127.1:0-23975 GCF_051958795.1 Luteibacter sp.
GAACCCCCGATTAGCGCGGGGTTGCTGGAGGTCGGCCCCCCCCCGGGGGGCCACAGGTTTGCGCGACGGGGGCGGAGGCCCCGGGGCGCGGGGCCAACGCGGACCCCCACGGGGTGGGCACCTACGACGGGTGCAGCACAAATGCCACTGTGTCGCATTCCGCTCCCTGATCCCCTATGCCACACTCCGCCTCCATGATCGTCACCCTCTCGCTGGCCGCCATCCTTTTCTACCTGTCCGCCGCCGGCGTCCTCGCCCGGCCGCTGGTGACGGGCGGCCAGCCGCTGGCCCGCTGGGGCATGGCGCTTGCGCTGGTGGCCGCACTGGCCCATGCCGGCGCCCTGCTCGGGGCGCACCGCGGCACGCTGGACCTGCACTTCTTCGCCGCGCTGTCGCTGGTGGCGTGGATCGCGTCGGCGCTTACACTGGTGGTGAACCTGTCCCGCCCGGTCGCGGGCCTGGGCATCCTGATCTTCCCGTTGTCGGCCGCCTTCCTCGCCATTGATGCCTTCCTTGCGCCGCGCACCGCCCCCATGGCGATGAGCTGGCAGATCGAAATGCACGTGACGATCGCGGTGTTCGCCTTCGGCTTCCTGTCGCTGGCCGCCGCACTGGCCATCCTCCTGGCCATCCAGGAACGCGCCCTGCGGCGCAGCCGGTTCGGCCACTGGGTCCGCGCCCTGCCCCCGCTTACGCTGACCGAGGTGCTGCTGTTCCGCCTGATCGCGGCCGGCTTCGTCCTGCTGACGCTTACCCTCGTCACCGGCGCCCTGTTCGTGGGCGACCTGTTCAGCCAGCACCTCGTGCACAAGACGGTGCTATCGATCGTGGCGTGGGTGGTCTTCGGCGTCCTGCTGTGGGGACGCTGGCGTTACGGCTGGCGCGGCATCCGCGCGGTGAACCTTACGCTCACCGGCATGGCGATCCTGCTGCTGGCGTTCTTCGGCACGAAGCTTGTGCTGGAGTTGATCCTGCATCGCACGGCCTGACGCCGGCCGCACGCCCTGGCGCAAATCGCACCTACCGCCGCTCGTCGTAGGAGCTCACCCTGTGAGCGACCCCTTTCGCGGAAGAGCCCATGGCCTGCAACGGCGCGGCGAACGACGTCGCCCACAGGGTGGGCTCCTACCTTCATTCGCGACTGGCGTCGATGGCCTGGGAGAGACGCTCCACCGGGATGACTTCCATATCGCCCACGCGGCCGCGCTTGGGCGCGTTGGCGGCGGGAACGACGGCTCGGCGGAAACCGTGGGTGGCGGCTTCTTTCAGGCGTTCTTCGCCGTTCGGCACCGGGCGGATTTCGCCGGACAGGCCCACTTCGCCAAAAGCGATGGTCTTTTCCGGCAGCGGCCGGTCGCGCAGGCTCGATAGCACCGCCATCAACACCGGCACGTCCGAGGCGGTTTCCTGCACGCGTATGCCACCGACCACGTTGACGAACACGTCCTGGTCATAGGCGGCCACGCCGCCATGGCGGTGCAGGACGGCCAGCAGCATGGCAAGCCGGTTCTGCTCCAGGCCGAGCACCACGCGGCGTGGGTTGCCCAGCGACGACTGATCGACGAGCGCCTGCACTTCCACGAGGAGCGGGCGCGTGCCTTCGCGGGTCACCATCACCGCGCTACCGGGCGTCGGGCCCGCGTGCGCGGAGAGGAAGATGGCGGAGGGATTCGGCACTTCACGCAGGCCCTTCTCCGACATGGCGAAGACGCCGAGCTCGTTCACCGCACCGAAGCGGTTCTTGAAAGCGCGAAGGACGCGGAAACGGCTACCCGATTCGCCCTCGAAATACAGCACCGCATCGACCATGTGCTCGAGCACGCGCGGACCGGCGATGCCACCCTCCTTCGTCACGTGGCCCACCAGGAACACGGACGTGCCGGTTTCCTTGGCGAAGCGCGTGAGCTTGGCCGCGGATTCACGCACCTGGCTGACCGAGCCCGGCGCAGCCGTGAGCATCTCGGTCCAGATGGTCTGGATGGAGTCGATGACCAGCACGCGCGGGCGCGCCGCGGCGGCCTGCTCGAGGATGCGCTCGATGCAGGTCTCGGCGAGCGCATGCAGCGGCGCGAGCGGCAGGTCGAGGCGCTGGGCACGCCCGGCGACCTGAGCCAGCGATTCTTCGCCTGTGACGTACAGGCTGGGCAGCGTCACGCCCAGGGTTCCCAGCATCTGCAGAAGCAAGGTGGATTTGCCGATGCCTGGGTCGCCACCGATCAGGACGACCGAGCCATCGACGAGGCCACCGCCCAGCACGCGGTCCAGTTCACCGATACCGGTGTTGGTCCGCGCTTCGGCGGTGAGCAGCACCTCGGTGAGCGGCGTGATCTGCGGGGCGCCCGAGGCGCCACCCGCGTAACCACCGCGCCGTGCGCCCGGCGTCGCCACGGCATTCGGCTTGGCCGGCTGCACCACGAATTCGGAGAGCACGTTCCACTCGCCGCATTCGGCGCACTGGCCCTGCCACTTGCTGTGTTCTGCGCCGCACTGGGTGCAGACGTAGGCGGTCTTGGCCTTGGCCATGTGATCGGTCTTCCTCAAAAGCAGGCGGGCTATATAACGCACCCGCGTCGCACGGTGCGATACCGGGCGTCAGCCCTCGTCTTCCACGAAGAGTACGCGACGGGTCATGCCGCAGGTGAGGTCGTACGAGATCGTCCCCGCGGCGGCGGCCACCGTTTCCACCGGCAGGCCCGCGCCCCACAGGGTGACGCGATCGCCCACGCGCGCGTCAGGCACGCCGCGCAGGTCGAGCGTGATCAGGTCCATCGATACCCGGCCGACCAGCGGCGCAAGCTGGCCATTCACGAGCACCGGCGTGCCCTGGGCCGCGCTGCGCGGGTAGCCATCGCCGTAACCGATGGCGGCCACGCCGACAGCCATGTCTTCCGGGCAGGTGTAGGTGCCGTTGTAGCCAACGCGCTCACCCTTCGTGAGCCGATTGATCGCGACAAGGCGCGTCGCCAGCGTCATCGCCGGGCGGAAGCCGAAATCGGCACCGTTGCGCCCCTCCACGACGGACAGCCCATAAAGAAGGCCGCCGGTGCGGACCCAGTCGCCACGGGCATCGGGCCAGCCGAGCACGGCGGCCGAATTCGACAGCGCGCGGGGACCATCCAGCCCTTCGGTAGCCTCACGAAAGCGCTGGATCTGCACGGCCGTGTCGCGCCCCTCGAATTCCTCGGAGGAAGCGAAATGCGTCATGAGGCCAATCTCCGGCCCGATCGCCGGCATGGCGCTGAGCAAAGCATGGACCTCGCGGGCGCGCGCAGGCGCGAACCCCAGCCGATGCATGCCCGTGTCGACCTTGATCCATACCGTCAGGGCGCCACGCGCCGGATCGGCCTTCGCCAGCCACGGCAACTGCGCGTCGTGGTGGATCAGTGCCTCCAGCCTCAGGCGCTGCATTTCCGCGATATCCGCAGGTGTATCCGGCCCGGAAAGCACGACGATGCGCTGCTTGTGCCCCGCCGCGCGCAGGCGCAGGCCATCGGCGATGGCGGCGACGGCAAATGCCTCGGCCTCTCCATCCAGCGCCCGTGCCACCCGCTCCAGGCCGTGGCCGTAGGCATCGGCCTTCACCACCGCCATGACCCGCGCGCCGGTGGCCATCGCGCGAACGCGGGCCAGGTTATGGCGCAGGGCACCGAGATGGATGGTGGCGACGGTGGTACGGCTCATGGATCGAAAGCGGGCACGCTGGGAAAGAAGGCCACCCAGTCTAGCGGGATCCAACGGGCAACCGTGTGGCGAGGGCATGGCGCGGCCGGGCCACCGGCATCTGGGAGCGCGCTGTGGGAGCGTGCTTGCACGCGATGGGTGCTCGCGGCCAGCCCCTTCGCGCGCACGCGCGCTCCCACAACGGCGTTAGCGGGCCAGGTCGAAGTTTTCCGACGACAGCCAGCCGCGGTTGCCGTGCTCGTCTTCCACTTCCCAGTTCACGCCCATCTTGTCACCCGTGGGGTACACGGCCATGCCGGGGTCGAGTTTGCGCACGACCTTCGATTTGGCATCGGCGCTGGTGCGCAGCGTGCTGGGCTTGTTGACCGTGCCGGACTGGCGGGTGTTGGCCGCCGATGCGTTGCCGGGCAGGCCGCCGAGTTCGGTGACCAGCTTGGTGTAGGCATCGAGGTAAGCGGCGGTAATTACCTGACCCTGGGTGGTGCTGGCATAAGCGCCGACCGACGCCTTGCCACTCTTCTCCGAGCCCCACAGGCCGCCGGCGGCGCCGAACCCGAGATCGTTCTTCTCGCCGTGGCCCTCGGTCATGGCCACCTGTTCCGACGAGCGGACGTCGGTCACCGTGAGCACCACGTCGGCCGTCTTCGAGTTGATCACGACGTTGCTGGCGAGACGACCCGCCGTACCGCCGATGAGGCCACCGACAATTGCGCCGATACCTGCACCGCCCGCGTCGCGGTTGCTCGAGATCAGGTCGGGCACCATCACGTAATCGGCTGCCTTGATCTGCCCCTTGCCAAGGTTCGAGCCGCCACGCAGGTCACCACCCGCCGCGAGTTCGCGCTCGCGCATGGCCGCACCCATGCCCATGCCGCGATCGACCAGCGTGAAGCAGCCGGATTTCTGGACGAACACCTTGATCAGTCGCGTGGGTGAAGGAAGCTGCTGCTGGGTCCACCAGTGCACGTTCCCTTCCGGCTCGATCACCGAAATGCTGCCAAGTTTCTTCGTACAGTGAGGAATCGCCTGCACCTTGGCCTCGTGCTCACGCTGTGACTTCGTGACCAGCGGGTTGCTGGCATTGCACGCGGAAAGCGCGAACGTGCTGCCAATAGCCGCCACGAGAATGGCGGCCTGCTTGTTGAAGAGTTCCATGAGGGGTCCCTGTCCTTGCGCGCCCGGAAAGAAAAACCTGCCCGGGCTTCGGGCGCGTGGACGGACAGGCTGTCGCGAGACCGTTGAATGCTATCGGTCGTCGCGCAAGGACTCGATTAGGAGAACTCCTAAAATCGCGTGCGAATTGCCCACTCGCAGTTGTGGGCAATCGCCTACAAATCAGGACCGCTTGTCAGCGAGTGCCTCGTCGATCGCCTTCTGCGCGAGCGGCGCCATGATCACGTAACCCGCCGCGTTCGGAGGCAGGCCATCACCACTGAGATCCGCACGCAGCTGACCAGTCTTGTCGACTGTCGCGCTGAAATAGTCGATGAAGCCAAGGTGTTCGCGCGCGGTGTACTCGCGGATCCAGGTGTTGAGTGCCTTGATATCCGCAGGCGGCCTGCGCTGGCTGGACGTCGAATCGTTGTAATTGCTGATCGGCAACAGGTTCGCGATGACCACATGGATGCCATTCGCGCGCGCGAGCTCGGCCATCGAAGTGAGATTGTTTTCAATCGCCTGCAACGTGGTCGGCCCCGTGTTGCCAGCGATGTCATTGGTGCCGGCAAGGATGACAACCACCGACGGCTTGAGGGCGATCACATCGGCACGGAAGCGCACGAGCATCTGTGGCGTGGTCTGGCCACTGATGCCGCGATTGATATAACCCTTCCCCGGGAAGAAGTCGCCGACCTGCCGGCCCCACCCGTCGGTGATCGAGTCACCCATGAACACCACGCGCTTCTCACCGGGCTTCAAAGCGGGAACCGAAGCGTTCTCCTTCGCATAACGGCCCAGCTGCGGCCAGTCGTTAAGGCGGTTCTCGATATCGGTCTTCTGGTCTGCCGTGGGGTGTTCCGGGAGTACCTGGCGCTCGCTGTTTGTTGCCAGCGTGGCGGACGAAGCCGTGAGCAAAGCCAGTGTGAGCAATACGTTGCGTCGCATGAGTCCCTCCTCCGTTCGCCCGTCGCGGGCGGGTCACCCGATACTGGGTCATGGGCGGGGGTGGTGCAACGGATGGGTGTCACAGGTTTCGCCGGCCGATCGGGCTAGTGTGGGCGCACGGCTTCGTAGGGATCGCGCGCGAGCGCGCTCCCACAGAGGCCCTGAATGCGTTATCGGGCTTCGAGTACCGGGTCGTCGATCGGTTCGTCGAGGAGGACCTGGCGGTCGATCTCGTAGCGATGGGTGACTTGCCAGGGGCGTCCCCTGCCCTGCCTCGGCAGTTGCGATTCGCCGCGCATGACGTAGCCGGCGCGGAGGGCATCCATGATGCAGGCCTCGGTGGCCTCGCCCGGTGGCGACTTCGGCGCGACGGCCCTGACGCCGCGCGCCTCCATCCAGGCCAGCAGGCGGCAGACATACTGCGCGGCTAGATCGACCTTCAGCGTCCACGAGGCATTGATGTAGCCGAACAGGACCGCGGCGTTGGGGACACCATCGAGGAGCACGCCCTTGTAGGTCAGCAGCTTGCCGGGATCGCGTGGTCCGCCATCGACATCGAGCGTCATGCCGCCAAGCACCTGCAATTTGAACCCCGTTGCGCTGACGACGATATCGGCATCGAGCGTCGCGCCTGATGTTAGCTGGAGGCCGGTCGGCGTGAACGAGGCCACCGTGTCGGTCCATACCGAGGCCTTCCCCGCACGTAGCGCATCGAACAGGTCATTGTCCGGAACGACGCACAGTCGCTGCGTCCACGGATCGTACGAAGGTGAGAAGTCGGCGAGCGAGGCGGCACCATCCAGCCGGTGCCGTACGCCAGCCAGCAACAGGGAACGCATGCGCCTGGGCCAGCGCATCGCGGCGCGATACAACAACCGCTGCAGGGCGATGTTGCGGCCGCGCGCCCAGCGATACACGGTGCGTTCCGGCAACACGTGCAGCAGCAGCGCGGAAATCGCATCGCGCGACGGAACGGAAAGCACGTAGCCGGGCGAGCGCTGGAGCATCGTGACGTGCGCCGCCTCGCGCGCAAGCGCCGGTACCAGCGTGATCGCGGTGGCGCCACTGCCGATTACCACCACGCGCTTGCCCTCCCACGACATATCCGCCGGCCAGTGCTGTGGGTGTACGAACTGCCCCTGGAACCGTTCCAGGCCGGGGTAATCAGGCACGTAGCCTTGCTCGTAGGCGTAGTAGCCCGTGCAGCCCACGAGGAAGTCCGTGGTGAACCGATGCTCGATGTCGTCTTCGTCCCGGGCCGTCACGGTCCACTGCGACGACTCCGAGGACCACGACGCATGCGTGGTGCGCATGCCGAAACGGACGAGCCGCTCGATCGACCAGGCGCGAGCCGTATCGTGGATGTACTTGAGGATCGCCGGCCCGTCCGCCAGCACCTTCAGCTCGTTCCACGGCCGGAAGCCGAAGCCGAAGGTGAACATGTCGGAATCGGAACGCACGCCGGGGTAGCGGAAAAGGTCCCAGGTGCCCCCCATGGAGCGGCGCCGCTCCAGGATACCCACGCGCTTGCCCGGGCAGGCCATGGCCAGCCGGCAAGCCATGCCGACTCCGGAGAGCCCGGCACCGATGATCAGGACGTCGTAGTGGTCGCTGGCCATGCGTACCCCCGTCGATAGGACGAGGGTACGCCGATCAGTCGAACGTGCCTACGTAGGAATCCGGAGCCCAGTTCTCGAATTTGGTGTAGTGGCCAAGGAAGGCCAGCTTCACGGTATCGGTGGGGCCGTTACGCTGCTTGCCGATGATGATCTCGGCCAGGCCCTTATCGGGCGATTCCTTGTTGTAGTAGTCGTCGCGGTAAATGAACATGATGACGTCCGCATCCTGCTCGATAGCGCCGGATTCGCGAAGGTCGGACATCATGGGGCGCTTGTCGGCGCGCTGTTCCAGCGAGCGGTTGAGCTGGGAGAGCGCGATGACCGGAACGTTGAGTTCCTTGGCCAGTGCCTTCAGGCCGCGCGAGATCTCCGAGATTTCCGTCGCGCGGTTTTCGCTGTGGCCAGGGATCTGCATGAGCTGCAGGTAGTCGATGACGATCAGGCCCAGGCCGTGCTCGCGCTGGAGGCGGCGCGAGCGCGAACGCATTTCCACCGGCGACATCGCGGGCGTGTCGTCGATGAAGATCTTGGCGTCGGAAAGCATGGTGATCGCCGAGGTGACCCGCGGCCAGTCCTCCTCGGCCAGGTCACCGTTGCGCAGGTGCTGCGCGTGGATGCGGCCAAGCGAGGAGATAAGACGGAACGCCAGCTGCGAGGCCGACATTTCCATCGAGAACACCGCTACCGCCTTCTTCGAGCGCATGGCGGCGGCTTCGGCCAGATTCAGCGCGAACGCGGTCTTACCCATCGAGGGACGCGCCGCGACGATGATCAGGTCGGATGGCTGCAGGCCCGCGGTCAGTTCATCCAGGTCAGTGAAGCCCGTCGACAGGCCGGTGAGCTGGCCTCGGTTCTCGTAGCGCTCGGTCAGCTGGCGGAACGCGTCGCTCACGGCTTCGCGCATGGAGACGATGTCTTTCTTGCCGCGCGCACCGGATTCCGCGATACGGAACACGCGCTGCTCGGCCAGCTCCATCACTTCCTGGACGCTCTTGCCCTCGGGGCGGAAGCCATCCTCGGTGATCGCGGTACCGGCATCGATCAGTTTGCGCAGCACGGACTTCTCGCGAACGATATCGCCATAAGCCGCGATGTTCGCGGCGCTGGGCGTCGAGTTCGCGAGCTCGAGCAGATAGGCGGGGCCGCCCATCATCTCGTCCATGTCGTTGGACTGGAACCACTCGCCCAGCGTGATGGCGTCGCAGGGCATGCCCTTGCCGGCCAGCTCATTGATGGCCCGCCAGATCATCCGGTGATCCTTGCGGTAGAAATCCTCGTCGGTGAGCTTGTCTGCCACCTTGTCCAGCGAATCCGGCGAGAGCATCAGGCCGCCCAGCACCGCCTGCTCCGCCTCGATCGAATTGGGCGGGACGCGAAGGGCATCGATGGCGGAGGGCTCGCGGCGGCGGCGCTCACCGCGCTCACCACGTTCGCCGCGGTTGCCGCGCTCGGGATTGAAGGACATGGATTACCTCGTCATGCAGCCGGCACTGACCCGGGCCCGGGTTGCCGTGCCGCCATGATACGCGCCGGGGTCGCACGCGTTGAGAGGATAAGTCTGTGGATAAGTTGTGGGAAAGCCACGATGCGGGCTATTTCGGCGGTTTTCCGTAGCGGTACTCGCCAATCAGCCAGAACTTCCGTTCATCCACGCCATGGCGATGCGCGCGGTAGTCGCCGTACTGCAGGTCCACCGAGAAACCACGCCCGAGGTCGACCAGCAGGCCGATATCCACTTCATCGCCGAGCATCGCCCGGCCTTGCACAGGCCGGAAGTGGCGGTACGTCACCTGCCACGTCGCCGGCCGGCCTACGTCCACCGCACCCTGCAAACCCACGAACCGTTCGCTCAGCCCACTGTTGGGGATGCGGAAGGCCACGACCCAGCCATTGAAGGCTCGTGCCGCGCCATAAGCCACATTCACCGCGTTGCGCCCGTTGCCACCCAGCTTCTCTTCGCCAAAACGCACCGATAGCGGCGCGTAGCCGATGGTGGCGTCGATCAGGTGATAGCCCAGGCTGAAGTCGGACGGATTGTTGGCGTAGTCGTACTGGCGCGCCCACTCGGCGGTCCAGGCAAGCACGGGCCCGCGCTGGCCGAGGGTCTCGCTACCGGTATAACGCAGCCCGAGGGTCTTCACGGAGTTGGCCGCTGCCGTGTCGTTGCGCACGAAGTAGCCGTATCCGGTGAGCTTGCCGACGGGCAAGGCCTGCTCGGCATGCAGCAGGTGCGCATCGAGCTTCCAGCGACGCTGGTCGCGATCGTGGAAATCGGCACCCACCGTGCGGTTCACACGGCCCAGCCAGTAGTAACTGAGCTCCGTGCCATCCACCGGCCGCCAGCTGATGCGCGCGCCGTCGAACGATTGCAGGTTCTGCCGCCACCCGTTGCTGCTGAAGAACCGCCCGTTATCGAGCAGCACGTACTGGCGGCCGGCACGCACGGCGAAATCGTCGCCCGCGTAGTTGACCCAGGCATTGGTGATGCCGGTGGACGAAGGATCCGCCTCGGTGGGGTACGGGGTGATCCGCGCCGAGCCGTCGTCGTACTGCCGGCCGAACAGGGACCAGGTCCGGATGCCTTCGCCGTAAGCACTCCAGCCATCGCCGATGGCCCAGTGGTAGCCGAGTTGCAGGCGCGCCGTGTTGGCATGGCCGCGTCGAGGCTTACCATCGGAGTGCAGGTTGCTGTATCGGTAGCGCGCCTCGATGTATGGCGCGCTTTCCTGGGGCACTTCCGCGGCGAACGCCGACATCCCCGCCATCGAACTCCCGGCCACGCCCATGCATGACCGCCACCACCACTGCTTCATCGACTACCTGATCCTGCTTGCTGCCTGATCCAGCAATGTAGGTATGCAGGGAAGGTCACGCCAAGGCGATCGGCACAAAATAGCTGCACGACAATGGCTTACGGATATCGCCACCTCCACGAGCCCCAGCGCGCGCCTGACATTGGCCGGCCCCCCCCTCGGGACTTTGTGGGCGCGCGTTTGCGAGCTATGGGCCGCGGAAGAGCATCGCTCGCAAGCTCACTCCCACAAGATGTCGCTCACGGGGCTGGGCTTCTGCGATGCGTAAGGCCATAACGAAAACGGGCGCCACATGGGCGCCCGTCTCCGGATCTTGCGGTGGTGCGGTGCTTACGCGCCGACGACCTTGACCTTGACCGTCTGCTGCACGTCGGCGTGCAGGACGACGATGACGTCGTACTCGCCGGTGTTGCGGAACGGGCCTTCGGCCTGGATCACTTCGCTCTTGTCGACCGGCAGACCCTTGGCGGTCAGGGCCTCTGCCACGTCACGCGGGGTGACCGAGCCGAACAGCTTGCCTTCCGGCGAAGCGTTGACTTCGATGGTGACTTCGGCGCCGTCGAGCTTGGCGGCACGACCCTCGGCACCGGACAGCTGGTCCTTGGCCTTGGCTTCGTACTCGGCACGACGTGCTTCGAACGCTTCGAGGTTGGCGGCGGTCGCGCGAGCGGCCTTGCCGGTCGGGAGGAGGAAGTTACGACCGTAACCCGGCTTGACGTTGACCTTGTCGCCGAGGTTACCGAGGTTCTTCACCTTCTCGAGGAGGATGAGTTCCATGGGAGTTTCCTTTTCGTTAGCACGGGTGTGGCCCATGCAGCCAGGACGGTTGTCCGAAATGTTCGCCTGAACCAGACGCCCCGCCCTTTAAGAGAGCAAGGCGCCAGGACGATCAGACGTCGTGGTTGTCGGTGTACGGCAGCAGCGACAGGAAGCGGGCGCGCTTGATAGCGGTCGCCAGCTGGCGCTGGTAGCGGGCCTTCGTGCCGGTGATGCGGCTCGGGACGATCTTGCCGTTCTCAGTGATGTACTGGCGCAGGGTGTTGAGATCCTTGTAATCGATCTCTTTCACGCCCTCGGCGGTGAAACGGCAGAACTTACGGCGGCGGAAAAACTTGGACATGTCTGTATTCCCCGATTAATCGTCGCTGTCGCGATCGTTGTCGTTGACGCCACGGTCGTCGCTGTCGTCGTCACGGCGGCCACGCGAACCCTTCTGCTCATCCTTTTCCTTGCTCTTCAGGATGAACGACTGTTCGGTGTCGGCTTCGTCACGGCGGATGACCAGGTGGCGCAGGACGGCGTCGTTGAAACGGAAACCCGTCTCGAGCTCGTTCAGCGCGTTCTGGGAAACCTCGATGTTCAGCATCACGTAGTGAGCCTTGGCGAGGTTCTCGATCGGGTAAGCCAGCTGGCGGCGGCCCCAGTCTTCGAGACGGTGGATCTTGCCGTTGTCGCCTTCGATCAGCGTCTTGTAACGCTCGATCATGGCGGGCACCTGTTCGCTCTGGTCCGGGTGGACCAGGAACACAACTTCATAATGACGCATGGTGGCTCCTTGTGGATGCACCCCTTGCGGGGATGGCAGCCTCCCGGGCGAACCGGTGAGGCAAGAAACCCCTCCGGACGGAGAGGTAGCCGCGCATTTTAAGGAGAATGAGGGAGTTAGGTCAAGAGACCGTAAACGACTCGCCGCACCCACATTCCCCGGTGGCGTTGGGGTTGTGGAAGACGAAGGAGGCGTTCAGCCCCTGGCGCTGGAAATCGATGAGGGTGCCATCGACCAGCGGGAGGCTCTTCGGGTCGACCACGACCCGGATGCCGTCGATATCCAGCACCTGGTCCTCCGGGGCGATAGCCCCGGCCAGGTCGACCACGTAGCCGAAACCCGAGCAGCCCATGCGCTTCACGGCGAAACGAACGCCCGCGGCCTCGGGCGCCTTCGCGAGGAAGGCGCGCATGCGATCGGACGCGGCGGGAGTGATCTGGATGCTCATCAAAACGCTTTCTTGCCGTGGTATACCCGGGGGACGGTGCCGTTCACGCGACCGTTACTTTATTATACAGGGTCATGTTCCTATCCGCCCGATATGCGGCGCCCTTTCTGGAGTTTCAATCGATATGACGGTGGTAAGCGTCAAGCAGGCCCTCGCCGGCGGCACGGCCGCGGCGGAACATGAAGTCACGGTCCGCGGCTGGGTACGCACCCTGCGCGAATCCAAGGGCGGCCTTTCCTTCGTTAATGTGAGCGATGGCTCCTGCTTCGCCCCCATCCAGGTGGTGGCCACGGCCGATCTCGCCAATTACGAGACTGACGTGAAGAATCTCTCGGCCGGCGCGGGCGTCATCCCCACCGGCAAGCTCGTGCCGTCGCAGGGCAAGGGCCAGGCCTTCGAGATCCAGGCCACGAAGATCGAGGTCACCGGCTTCGTCGAGAACCCGCTCACCTACCCGATCCAGCCCAAGCAGCACTCCATGGAGTTCCTGCGCGAAGTGGCGCACCTGCGCCCGCGCACCAACCTGTTCGGCGCCGTGACCCGCGTGCGCCACACCATGATGATGGCGATCCACCGCATCCTCACGGAGCAGGGCTTCTTCTGGATCAACACCCCGATCATCACCACGTCCGATGCCGAAGGCGCGGGCGACATGTTCCGGCTGTCCACGCTCGACCTCGCCAACCTGCCCCGCGACGACAAGGGCGGCATCGACTGGAAGAAGGATTTCTTCGGCCGCGAAGCCTTCCTCACCGTGTCGGGCCAGCTCAACGTCGAGGGCTACGCCATGGCGATGAGCAAGGTGTACACCTTCGGCCCCACCTTCCGCGCCGAAAACTCCAACACCACGCGCCACCTGGCCGAGTTCTGGATGGTCGAGCCGGAAGTGGCCTTCGCCACGCTCAGCGACATCGCGGACCTGGCCGAGGTGTTCCTGAAGGGCATCTTCAAGGCCGTGCTCGATGAGCGCGCCGACGACATGGCGTTCTTCGACGAGCGCGTGACGCCGGGCGCCGTGAAGCGCCTCGAGGATTTCATCGCGAAGCCCTTCGAGCGCATCGATTACACCGATGCGATCACGATCCTGCAGAAGTCCGGCAAGAAGTTCGAGCACCCGGTGGCCTGGGGTGTCGACCTGCAGACCGAGCACGAGCGTTTCCTCGCCGAGGAACATGTGGGCCGTCCCGTGGTCGTCATGAACTACCCGGAAGAGATCAAGGCCTTCTACATGCGCCTGAACGACGACGGCAAGACCGTGGCCGCGATGGACGTGCTGGCTCCCGGCATCGGCGAGATCATCGGCGGCTCCCAGCGCGAAGAGCGTCTGGATTTCCTCGATACCCGCATGCAGAAGTTCGGTCTCGACCTGGACACCTACAACTGGTACCGCGACCTGCGCCGCTACGGCACCGTGCCCCACGCCGGCTTCGGCCTGGGCTTCGAGCGCCTGCTGGTCTACGTCTGCGGCCTGGGCAACATCCGTGATGCCATCCCGTATCCCCGTGCGGCAGGGAGCGCCGAGTTTTAAACCAACGAATCGATCATGCCCCGTTTACTCAATCGCCTGCTCCCGCTTGCCGCCGCCCTCACCGTGCTGGGCGGCTGCAAGACCATCGTGCCGCCCAACTTCCGCCCGCCGGAGAACCCGTCGATCACGGTGGACCTCGCGCGCAAGGCGCTCGATAGCGCCGACCCGTGTTGTGGCAGCTTCGCCGACCTGTCCTACCAGGACATGTTGCCCTGGCAGCCCAAGCGCTTCGCGCTGACCAAGGACACCCCGGTCGCCAGCCTCAACGGCGATCGCAGCTACTTCCTTGCGTTCCGCCTGCCACAGGGCGCGCAGATGCCCTACACCATCGCGCTCAAGTCCGAGCTCAATGGTCGCTGGCTGAGCTCGAGCTACCTGTTCGCGCCGACGGTGGTGATCCTGGACGATGCCTTCCAGCCGCTGCACGCGGAAGACATCCAGCTGTGCGAGTACATCGGCTGGACCAGCGAGACGACCGGTGCCTGCGGCAAGTTCAAGGTGGAAGACGACCGCGCTCGCTACCTGGTGGTGTACTCCTCTGCCAAGCAGCAGAAGAGCCAGACCTACTGGGAGCAATCGCCCACGACGTTCTCGGCCGAGGCGCCGATCAAGATGAACTCGACCGGCAACTTCAAGATCCAGCATGGTCCGGATGGCGTGGTGTACGTCGGCATCGAGAACGACAGCTACAAGAGCGCGCTGAAGAACGCCGTCTGCGGCCAGGCCGCGCCCGGCAATGGCGTGATCAATACGCTGAAGGACGTGGTCAGCACCGACCTGCTCGGCAAGGATGCGCAGAAAAAGGAAAAGGGTAGCTAAGCGCCATGGTCACCGCGGTTTACGCCTACCTCCTGCTCCTGTTCGGTGCGATCGTCTTCTTCCTCCTGCACTTCATCGCGCAGTGGCGGTTCACCCGCCTGCTGCGCAAGCGCTACCCGGACCATTGGCGGACGATCACCGAGGCCGATACCGGCCGGCCGAACGGCATGGCCAACTGGCTGCGCATGCGCCGGGTCCTGCGCTCGGATGCCCCGGCCCTGTTCAACGACGACGACCTCAACCGCTGGCAGGCCTGGTGGCGGCGGACGCCGTGGCTGGCCTGGCCGTGCTGGTTCGCCGCGATGGCGATACAGTGGTGGGCGATGAAACAGGGCTGACCGCCCGCCACCCACCAAGGAGCGCCGCATGGATCTTCGCCTCACCGGACGTCACGCACTGGTCTGCGGCGCCTCGCAAGGGATAGGAAGGGCCACGGCGTTCGAACTGGCCGAGCTCGGGGCCAGCCTCACCCTGCTCTCCCGCTCCGCCGATGCGCTCAAGGCGCTGGCCGCCGAGTTGCCCGCCGCCCAGGCCGGGCAGAAACACAGCTACCTCGCCGTCGACATGCTCGACACCGACGCGCTCGCGGCTGCCGTCGCCGGCGTGGTGAAGGACCACGCGGTCCATATCCTGCTGAATAACAGCGGCGGCCCGCCGCCAGGTGCCGTGCACGCGGCGGATACGGAGGCCTTCCTCACGGCTTACCGCCAGCACGTCATCAGCGCCCAGGTGCTGGTGCAGGCGTGCCTGCCCGGCATGCGCGAGGCCCACTACGGCCGCATCATCAACGTCATTTCCACCTCGGTGAAGGAACCGATCCCCAACCTGGGCGTCTCCAACACCGTGCGCGCGGCCATGGCCGGCTGGGCGAAGACGCTATCGGCCGAGGTGGCCCACGACGGCGTCACCGTGAACAACGTGCTGCCCGGCTACACCCGGACGCCGCGCCTGGATGCCCTGGTGGAGTCCAGCGTGAAGGCCGGCCGCGGCCGCGACGAGGTGGAGCGTGGCCTTCTCGCCAGCGTCCCTGCCGCGCGCTTCGGTGATCCCGCCGAAGTCGGTGCGGTGATCGCGTTCCTCGCCAGCCCTGCCGCGGGCTACATCAACGGCGTCAGCCTGGCCGTGGATGGCGGCCGCACGCGCAGCCTGAACTGAGCTCGCCGCCCATGCTGACCTTCAGCAACCTGATCAACGGCGAGCCCCGCGCACCACGCGGCGGCCGTTACCTCGAAGTGGTCGAGCCGGCTGTCGGGCAGGCGTACGCCCGCTGTCCCGACTCGACGGCCGAGGACGTCGCCGACGCCATCGCTGCGGCGTCGGCCGCCCTGCTCCGCTGGTCGACCCTGCCATCCGATGCACGCGCGCGCTGCCTGTACCGCCTGGCCGACCTGATCGAAGCACGGCTGGACGAGTTCGCCGCGGCGGAGTCGCGCGACAGCGGCAAGCCGCTGGCCCTGGCCCGCCAGCTCGATATCCCACGCGCGATCGCCAACCTGCGCTTCTTCGCGGCAGCCGCCACGCAGTTCGCCGGCGAATCGCATGCCATGGAACACGGCGCGATCAACTACACCCTGCGCCTGCCCCTCGGAGTCGTCGGCTGCATCAGTCCGTGGAACCTGCCGCTCTACCTGTTCACATGGAAGGTCGCGCCGGCGCTCGCGGCGGGCAATGCGGTGGTCGCCAAGCCGTCCGAAGTCACCCCGCACACGGCGTGGCTGCTCGGCACGCTGGTACAGGAGGCGGGCTTCCCCGATGGCATCTTCAACATCGTGCATGGCACCGGGCCGGCGGTAGGCGAAGCCATCGTGGCCCACGACGCGGTGAAAGCCATATCGTTCACCGGCAGCACGCGCACCGGCGTCGCCATCGCCTCCGCCGCCGCACCACGGCTCAAGAAGGTTTCGCTCGAACTCGGCGGCAAGAATCCCGCCATCGTCTTCGATGACTTCGATTTCAATGACAAGACGATGGCCACCATCGTCCGTTCAGGCTTCGCGAACCAGGGCGAGATCTGCCTGTGCGGTTCGCGCCTGCTCGTACAGCGCGGGATCTACGAGCGCTTCCGCGCGGCGTATATCGATCGCGTCCGCGCACTGCGCGTGGGCGATCCGGCGGAAGCCGGAAGCGACCTGGGCGCGCTGGTTTCAAAGGCGCACTTCGAGAAGGTCATCGCCTGCATCGAACGTGCACGCGCCGAGGGTGGCGAGGTGCTGCTGGGTGGCGAGCAGGTGCGGCTCGACGGCCGCTGTGCGGACGGCTGGTTCGTGGCGCCGACGGTCATCGAAGGGCTCGCCTTCGATGCGGCCACCAACCAGGAAGAAATCTTCGGGCCGGTAGTCACGCTCATCCCGTTCGATACCGAGGACGAAGCGCTGGCGATCGCCAACGGCACGCCTTACGGGCTGGCTGCCTCGCTGTGGACGCGTGACATCTCGCGCGCCCACCGCATGGCGGCGAAGCTGGAATTCGGTATCGTCTGGGTCAACTGCTGGATGCTGCGCGACCTGCGCACGCCGTTCGGCGGCGGCAAGCAATCAGGGGTGGGCCGCGAAGGCGGCTTCGAGGCCATGCGATTCTTCACGGAGGCACGGAATGTCTGCATCGACCACGGGCTCTGACATCGTCCGCACCGACGGCGCGCCAGCGCCCGTCGGCGCGTATCCGCACGCGCGTCGCGTGGGCAACCTGTTGTTCCTGTCGGGCGTGGGGCCACGCACGCCAGGGACGAACATCGTGCCCGGCAACGTCATGGATGCGAACGGCATCCTCGTGTCCTACGACATCGAGGCGCAGTGCCGCCAGGTGTTCGCCAACGTCCGCGCCGTGCTGGAAGCCAGCGGCGCACGCTGGGGGGACCTGGTGGACGTCACGGTGTTCCTGACCCACATGGCGCGCGACTTCGCGACGTACAACAAGCTCTACGCGGAAGCGTTCGCGGGCGTCGATGCGTGCCGCACGACGGTGGGGATCACGTCATTGCCTACGCCAATTGCCATTGAGCTGAAGTGCGTGGCGCACCTGCAGACGTAGGAGCCCACCCTGTGGGCGACGTCTTTCGTACATCCGCCACAGGGTCTGCTGGTCTTTCGCGAAAGATGTCGCCCACAGGGTGGGCTCCTACGAGTGCTGATCAGGCCGTGAGCTGCTGCGTGCCGTCGAGGCAGGCCTTGAGCATCTCGCCGATCAGCACCTGCACGCGTGCGGCCTTCTTCGGCAGGTATTCGAAGCTGTCTTCGTCCATATAGGTGATCTGCGACAGTTCGAGCTGGATGGCGCTCACGCCGTCTTCCGGGCGGCCGTAGTTACGGGTGATGTAACCGCCCTTGAAGCGTCCGTTCACGACATACGAGTAATCGTTCTGCGCCTCGAGGATGGCGGCGACCTTCGCCTGCAGCCCGCTCGCGCAGCTGATGCCATCGGCGGTGCCCAGGTTGAAGTCGGGCAGGCGGCCGTCGAACAGCATGGGCACGTGGCTGCGGATCGAGTGGCCATCCCACAGCACCACATGGCCAAACTGGCCCTTCAGGCGGGCCAGCTCATCGGCCAGCGCCTTGTGGTACGGCTTCCACCAGTGCTTCACCCGGTCGGCGATTTCCTTGCCATCGGGCTCGGCGCCACCGCGGTAGATGTCGTGGCCGTCGAACATGATGGTCGGGACCAGGCCGGTCTCCTTCTTGCCCGGATACAGGGCATGGCCGTCGGAGGGGCGGTTGAGGTCGACGACATAGCGCGAGACCACCGGGCGGATGACGCTGGCGCCCAGGCCCTTCGCAAAATCGTACAGCTCGCCCACGTGCCAGTCCGTATCGGGCGAGTGGCGCGCCGGCCGCTTCATGCGCGCGGCGATCTCATCGGGGATGATGCTGCCGTTGTGCGGCAGGCTGATCAGGAGCGGCGCGTTGCCGCGGTGCAGGGAATACGGGGTCATGGCGCCAGTGTACCGCTCAGCCGGGGACCCTATCACCCATGGTCACCATTTCCTCAGCCGAGGTCGGGTGGATCGCCATGGTGGCGTCCAGGTCGGCCTTGGTGGCGCCCATCTTGATCGCCACGGCGAAGCCCTGGAGGATCTCGTCCACGCCCGGCCCCAGCATCTGCATGCCGACGATGCGCGAGTCATGGCCCACGCAGATCAGCTTGAACCGCACATACATGGGCCGGTGCGCCAGCGCCAGCTGCATGGGCACGAAGGTTTGCTTGTACAGGTGCACGTCGGAGCCGAACTTCGCCCGTGCCTGCTGCTCGTTCATGCCGACAGTGCCAAGCGGCGGGTGTGAGAAGACGACGCTCGGGACGTTCTGGTAGTCGAGCTTCGCATCCTTCGCGCCGCCGAACAGGCGATCGGCCAGTTGGCGCCCGGCATTGACGGCGACGGGCGTCAGGGCCAGCCGCTGGGTGACATCGCCCACGGCATACACGCCAGGGATGCCGGTCTCCTGGAAATCGTCGACCTCGATCTGCCCTTCGTCGTTGGTGCCGAGGCCGATCGCATCGAGACCGAGCGACTCCGTATTGCCATGCCGCCCCACGGCCTGGACCAGGAGGTCGTACGGCCCCGGCCGGGTACCCTTGTCGCAATCCAGCAGCAACCGGCCATCGACCTTGTGCGCAGCATCGATCTGGCACGAGTAGTTGATGTTGATGCCGTGCTTGGCCATCTCCTCGCCGAGCTGGTACGCCATCTCCTCATCGAAACTGCTCATCAGGCGCCCGCGCACGTACAGGTCCACCTCGCTGCCCAGCGCACGCAGCACGCCCGCCAGTTCCACGGCGATGTAGCCGCCGCCGATGATGGCCGTGCGCTGCGGGCAGGCACGCAGGTCGAAGAACCCATCCGAGGTAACGCTGTGTTCGAAGCCCGGCTTGTCCAGCGTGTTCGCCGCGGAGCCGGTGGCGATGATGACGTGGGGCGCCGTGAGCACGCGATCGCCCGCGGCGATCCGGTGCGGCTCGATGAAACGGGCCATCTCGTGCACCAGGGTGATCTTCCACTTATCCAGTTGTTGCTGGTAGCTGGCGTGGATGCGGTCGATATACGCGTTGCGGCGATCGATGAAACCTGGCCAGTCGAGCATGCCGGGCTTGTCGGTGAAGCCGTAGTCCGCGGCGATGTATTGCGCTTCCGCCATCTGCGCCGCGTACCACATGGCTTTCTTCGGCACGCAGCCCACGTTGACGCAAACGCCACCCAGTTCCCTTGGCTCGACGAGCGCAACCTTCGCGCTGTGCTTCGCCGCGGATCGCCGAAGCAAGGCCGCCCGAGCCGCCACCGATCACGATAAGGTCGAAGGCTTCGTCGGACATGCATGGCTCCACGGGGTCGGGAATGAGGAAAACGACACCGTAGCAAAGCCGGCCGGTGCCCGCGTGTGAAAAAACGCGCGCGTTATAAACCGAAGCGCGCTGGCGAGTACGGCGTCGCGTCGAGCACCGGTGCCGGGCCGGCAAGCAGGTTGGCGACAAGCTCGCCCGTCGCCGCCGACATGCTGATGCCGAGCATGCCGTGCGCCGTGGCGTACACGAGGTTCGACCAGCGCGAACTCGGCCCGATCACCGGCACCTCGTCGACGCTCATCGGGCGCCAGCCCCACCAAGGCGTGACCTCGCCCTGCCCCTCGGGTTCGTACAGGTAATCCGCTGCGCGCCGGCGCAAGGCCTCCAGGCGCACTTCGTTGAGGCCTTCGTTGAAGCCGGAAAACTCCATCGTGCTGCCCAGCCGGTAGCCCGATGTCCACGGCGTCACGCAGACAGCCGCTTCGCGCAGCACCAGCGAATGCGTGGGCGCGTTGACGGGCGGCTGGTCCCAGGTCAGTGAATAGCCTTTGCCGGGCTGCATGGGCAGGCGGATGTCGAGCAGGCGACCGAGTAGCGGCGACCACGCACCGAGCGCCATCACGACGCGGTCGCCGCTGAAGACGCCACCCGTCGTGCGCACGTGGGTGATGCGGTCGCCTTCGGTGACGAACGAATCGATACGCGCGCCGGTTTCGATCGCACCGCCCAGCTCTCGCACGCGGCGGGTCAACTCCGCGACGAACAGGTCCGGCCGCAGGCGCGCATCACCGGGATGCAGCAAGCCGCCGACGACGCCATCGCGCAGAGCCGGCTCGAGCGCCAGCACGTCATCGCCCAAGAGCACGCGGACGTCCATGCCGAGACGGCGCAACAGTTCGACGGGGGCGCGATCGTGCTGTAGCGCGCGCTCGTCGCGATACACGTAAAGCTCGCCGACGTCTTCGAACTCGCAATCGAGTTCATCGGTACCGACCAGCTCGCCGATCAGGGTGCGTGAGCGCGCGAGGATCGCACCCCGTGCCTCGCCCGCGCGCTGGAAATCGCGCCAGGTGCAGCGCCGTGCGAAACCGAGCAGCCAGCGCGCCCGCTCCGGATCCGGCAGCGGGTCGACATAGATCGGCGCGTCCTTCCGCAGCATGGAGCGCAGCGCGGTCCCGACCATGCCTGGCATGGTCAGCGGGCCGGCGTGGCTGGGCGTCACGGTGCCGCAGTTACCGTGCGAACTACCGCTGCCCGGGGTGTGCTGCTCGAGGATCCGCACGCTGGCCCCTGCTTTCAGCAGGTAGAGCGCGCAGGCTAGGCCGATCACCCCGCCGCCCATGATCAGCACATCACTTCGCGATCTTTCCATGCCTTGAGTCTAACGGCCGAACCGGCCTGCGGCGCCCTGTCCAGGAGATAAATTCGCGCGAGTTGCGAGGTATTCCACGCAACCTATTGATTTGATAACCTCCCCGTGCCGATCCTTACAGGGGAAACGCCCGATGCACCCAGCCAAGCCCACCCTTCGCCCGCTGCGCGCCCTTGGCTTCGTGGCGATGGCGGCCGCCCTGGCGTTGCTCGCCGCGTGCGGAAGCACCCCGCACAAGCGCTCCTCGTCGTCCCAGCGCAATAACCCGGCATCCGCCGTACCGCTCGCGAAAAACCTGAACTGGTCGACGAAGCCGGCAGCGGCCCCGCCGCCGGACGCCGCCAACGACGTCCTGTTCCGGGCGATCGGCCTGGTGGGCACCCCGTACCGCTGGGGCGGGAACACGCCGGCCGGCGGCTTCGATTGCAGTGGCCTGGTCAATTACATCTATCTGACCTCGACGGGACTCCGCCTGCCGCGCACGTCCACCGAAATGGCCGACCTCGACAAGCCGAAGATCAGCGAATCCGACCTGGCGAGCGGCGACCTGGTGTTCTTCGGCCGTGGCCATGTGAGCCATGTCGGCGTCTACGTCGGCAAGGGCCGCTTCGTGCACGCACCCAACTCGGGCGGCACCGTGCGCCTCGACGAGCTCGATGGCGCCGATTGGAAGGACAACTTCGTCTATGGTCGACGCGTTCTAATCTGTACGAATGGCAACATGGACAGTCGACTCGCATCAATTAGATTGCGCGCGATTTAATTGCGTGCTCTACTAGCTCCACGGCCCGGGACTGACCCGGTGCTTCCTCCCCTGTCACCAGAAAGGAAAGCCCCCATGAGCAACGTCTCCAAGATCGAAAAGGTCCTCTACACCGCCCACGCCGAAGTCGCCGGCGGCCGCGAGGGTCACGTCAAGAGCAGCGATGGCCTGATCGACCTGCAGCTGCGCCTGCCGAAGGAAATGGGTGGCGCCGGTGGTGGCAGCAACCCGGAACAGCTCTTCGCCGCGGGTTACGCCGCATGCTTCGAGGGCGCCGTGCGCTTCGTCGCCGGCCAGAAGAAGGTCAACGTCGATGGCGCTTCGGTGAAGAGCGAAGTGGGCATCGGCCCGCGCCAGGGCTCGGGCTTCGCGATCAACGTGAAGCTGGCCGTCAGCCTGCCGGGCGTCGATGATGCGACCGCCCAGGAGATCGTGAAGACCGCGCACGAAGATGTCTGCCCCTACTCGCATGCAACCCGCGGCAACGTCGATGTGGACGTCAGCGTCAACGGCAAGGCGCTCGCCTAAGCGCCGACCACCGGACGGGGGCCACTGGCCCCCGTCTTCCGGCACAGGGAATACGTACCGGAGTGGCGCAGAGTGCTGCCACACCGCTTCACAGGGATGGGGCACGACACCGTCGGCCTGGCCTACGCGGCCATCATGATCCTCACGATGGCCGGCGGCGCGCCCGCGTTTTACACAACGCTTGGCGTGATCGAAGTGCTGCTCAGCGTCTGCACCGTCGTCACCGCATGGCGGTGGCCGAAGATGCGCTGAGCACGCACGACATCGCATAAAAAAAGGCGGCCCGAAGGCCGCCTTTTTCGTCCGCCACACTGGAGGATCAGTGCGCGCCGTCACCGTTCGGGTGGGCGTGGCCGTGGGCGATTTCTTCTTCCGAGGCATCGCGCACCGACTGGACGTCGATGTTGAAGTTCAGGGTCTTGCCGGCCATCGGGTGGTTGGTGTCGATATCGACGACGCTGGAACCGACCTTCTGCACGACCACGGCCTGCTGGCCGCCTTCCTTCAGCGAAAGGACGGTGGTGTCGCCGGCCTTGAGGCCCTTGCCCTGGTTCGGGAAGTACTTCTTCGGCACGCGTTGGGTGGCGCCTTCGCGGCGCTCGCCGTAACCCTGGTCAGGGGTGATTTCCAGGTCGAACTTGTCACCGGCCGACTTGCCTTCCAGGCCCGCTTCCATGCCCGGGATCAGCTGGCCGTGGCCGAGCAGGATCCACAACGGCTCGCCGCCGTCGGTCGAGGTCTCGACCTTCTGGCCGTCGACGCTGAGGGTGTAATGGAACGAGATGACCTTGCCCTTGCCAGCCTGCATGATGGTTTCTACCGGATGAAAACGGGGCATTTTACCGGGCGCGGGCCCCGGCGTCACGCCGCCCCGTCGTCGCGGCCAGAGCCCCTGCCCCGGGCAAGGCGCCACCGGGGTCGGCAGGGCTCAAAATGCCAACGGGGGGCTCACAGCCCGACGACGCTTCGCCGCTACACTGGCCACGCCATCACAACGACGGAGGACTCCATGAAGTATCCGCAGCTGATCGTTTCGCTCACTCTCGCCGGCACGCTGGCCAGTGGCGCCGCCCTGGCACAGATGCCGACGCCGGCACCGCCGCAACCCCAGCAGTCGTCCATGCCGGGATCGGCACCGGCGGCGCCCGAGGGCGCACCGGCCTCCGCCGACCTCGACAAGTCCGGGAAGGGCCTTACCCGCAGCGACCTGCCGAAGGACAACCCGGCGCTGAAGGAAATGCGCGCGCACTTTGGCGAAGCCGACAAGGACCATAACGGTCGCATCGATGCTGCCGAATACAATGCCTACGTCAACAAGGGCAGCGCTGCCCAGCAGCAGCAATAAACGGACGGGCCGGTCGCGCGTGCGCCCCGCCCCATGCCCCGAATGCCCACAGCCCCCCAATATCCTGGAACCCCCCGCACCGCACCCCAGCGCATTACGCTTTAGCACCCGCGGCGCTCGGGTGGAAATACACGGG
>NZ_JBQCFT010000128.1:0-13873 GCF_051958795.1 Luteibacter sp.
TCACGTGACGGGAGGTCCAAGCTACTCCCCTGCCAAGGGGGCTGCAAGAGAGAATTTTCGCAAAAGCACGCGCAAAAACGGTTGCATCAGCAACGGCTTACGCGGCAGGCGTTGGGGTGGGCGGGTGGGCGGCCGGTGGCCGCCATCGCGTGCAAGCACGCTCCCACACAGTCGGCATGGCCTGTGGGAGCGCGCTCGCGCGCGATGCCTTCGCGGCTTAATTGCCGCCCGAGGATTTCTTCTTCGACGAACCGGTCGCCGGGGTGTTGGCAGGCGCGCCGCCATCCGACGAGTTCATGTCGCGCATGGCACGGGCGGCGGCCTCGGCCAGTGCGGCCTGCTTCTTGGCGGCGTTGGCGACCTTGGCCTGGGCTGCGGCGACCTGGCGGGCCTTGTCGCCCTCGGCCTTGGCCTGCTCCAGGGCCTGCGAGTACTCCACGCCCTGCTGCTGCAGGCGGGCGGCCTCTTCCTGGATCATCTGGTTCTGCTGGCGCTGCTGCTCGAGCTGGCGGCGGGCCATCTCGGTGTCGAGGCGGCTGGCCTCGAGCAGGATGGCGTCGTGCTCGCGATCGAGCTGGGCACCCTTGGCCTGTGCGTCCTGGAACTGCGCCATCGCCTTGGCGATATCCACGCGCCGTTCGGCGACGTAGAGGTAATGGGCGTGCTCCTTGTCCTTCGGCTTGAACTGCGAGATCTGGCCGATGGCTTCGCGGGCGCGGGCCTGCTCGGCCTGGGCGTAGCCGCCGATGACCGGATCGGATGAGAGCTGGTCCAGGCTGGCATTGAGGCGGCGGACGTCTAGGTCGTCCGTGGCGGCCACGGCCGTGCCGGCCGAGACGGACAGCGCGAGGGCGGAGAGGAGGATCGTGTAGCGCTTCATCACTGGCCTCCCTGGTTGTTCGGCTGCGGCTGGTCGTTCTGCGGCTGGATGTACCCACCGCCATTGTCATTCAGGGGCTGGGTCTGGCCACCCACCGGCGGCGGCGCATTGTCCGTCGCTTCCGGCAGGACCGACTCCGTCTCCTGCACGTTGTTCGGGATGGGCACCGTGTCGTTCTGGTGGTTGTCGATCATCTCGACGCGCATCTGCGCGTTTTCCTTGCTCTTGGCCGAGTTCTGGGCACGGGCGGCGCCCAGCCGGGATTTCGCCCGGGCCAGCTCGCTATCCGCGCGAGACTCGTCGGCGAGCACCGAGGCATCGTCATATTTCTTCGACGCCATGGCGGCCTGAGCCTGGCGGAACTTGCTTTGGGCATAATCCAGGTCGACCGGCGCGTAATCGGCAGCGCCGGCATCGCGGGCAGCCTGTAGGGCGGTCAGGGCCTGGTTCATGGAACCATCCGGCGGAGGGGTGCTTGCGCAGCCCGCCAGGGTGGCGAAAGCCAGGGCCAGAGCGGCCTGGACAAGGAGCCGGCGGCCCTTGGGCAGGGCGTTCGACGGCAAGTTGTGGACCATCACTCGTTCCTCTTACAGCTTTGCGAGATATTGTCGATATAGAAGGTCGGGAGACCGTCGTCTCGATTGTAATGCGAACCAACGGGGGTTTAGGTGGATATCGGTTATTTCCTGAAACTGATGGTGGACAAGGGCGCGTCGGACATGTTCCTGACGACCGGTGCCCCGGTGAACATCAAGGTTGAGGGCAAGCTTTACCCGCTTGGTAACACCGGCCTGCCCAGCGGCATGGTCAAGAAGATCGCCTATTCCCTGATGGACGAAGGCCAGGTGCCCCAGTTCGAGCGCGACCTCGAGCTGAACATGGCCCTTGCGGTGAAGGAAGCCGGCCGCTTCCGCATCAACGTGTTCAAGCAGCGCGGCGAGATCGGCATGGTCATCCGTGCCATCAAGAGCGAGATCCCCTCGCTGGAAGAACTCCAGCTGCCGGGCATCTTCCGCGACCTGATCATGGAGCCGCGCGGCCTCATCCTGGTCGTCGGCGCCACCGGTTCGGGCAAGTCCACCACCCTGGCGGCCATGCTCGACCACCGCAATACCAACAGCTCGGGCCATATCCTCACCATCGAGGATCCGATCGAATACCTGCACCGCCACAAGCGCTCCATCGTGAACCAGCGCGAGGTGGGCCTCGACACCCACAGCTATCACGAGGCGCTGAAGAACGCGATGCGTGAAGCGCCCGATGTCATCATGATCGGCGAAATTCGCGACACGGAAACCATGGAAGCGGCGATTTCCTTCTCGGAGACCGGCCACCTCTGCCTGGCGACCCTGCACTCGAACAATGCCGACCAGACCCTTGAGCGCATCCTGAACTTCTTCCCGGAATCGGCGCACAAGAACGTGCTGATGAACCTGGCCCTGAACCTGCGCTCGGTGATCAGCCAGCGCCTGGTCATCGGCAAGGACGGGCGCCGCATGCCGGCGACGGAAGTCCTGCTCAACACCCCGCTGATCCGCGACATGATCCGCCGCGGCCAGATCCACGAGGTGAAGGACGCCATGGACCGCAGCCTGCAGGAAGGCATGCAGACCTTCGACCAGTCGCTGTACCGCCTTTACAAGGAAGGCCGGATCACGCTCGAGGAATGCCTCAACAAGGCGGATTCGCGTGACGGCCTGGCGCTTAAGATTCGCCTGTCCGAGGGCGCCACGGGTAACGAGTTCGCTTCGAGCGATCCGTACGGGATTGGCGTCTGACACGCACCGTAGGAGCCCACCCTGTGGGCGACGCCGTTCGTACAAACGCGACAGGCCCTGTGGCGCCGTCGCGAACGGCGTCGCTCACAGGGTGAGCTCCTACAAGCGTGGTGCGTCCGGCTGCACCTCAGGCGCCGCCTGCTGGAATGCCGGCAGCGCCTGGCAGTTATCCACCACCCGGCGGATCAACGGATACGGCCCCAGGTCCAGCTCCCAGCGGACCGCGTTGTAGAACTGCGGGACCAGGCAGACGTCGGCGATGGTCGGCGTATCGCCCCAGCAGAACGTCCCGCGCGGCCCTTGCGCCAGCAACGCCTCGATCCCGTCGAACCCGTGGCCGATCCAGCGTCGGCACCACGCCGCCTTCGCCGCCTGGTCCGCCCCGAAGCGCCCCTCGATTTCCTTCAGCACCCGCAGGTTGCCCAGCGGGTGGATATCCGTGCTCACCGCCAGCGCAAGCTCGCGGACGCGGGCACGGTGGCGAGGATCCTCCGGCAGCAGTGCCGGGGTCGGCCGGGTCTCTTCCAGGTATTCCAGGATCGCCATGGACTGGCGCACGACGAAATCCCCGTCGACCAGGGTAGGCAGCTGGCCCTGCGGCGAAACCTCGCGGTAGCCGGCCTTCAGGTGCTCCCCGCCCTCGTTGATCAGGCTGACAGGCCGCGACTCGTAGGCCAGGCCCTTGAGATTCAGGGCGATACGAATGCGATAGGCGGCGCTGGAGCGCCAATAGGTGTACAGGGCGAGGGCCATGGGCGATTCCTTCGTAGGTCCGCCGATTCTAGCGGGGACGTTACAATCAGGGTTTTCCTGACATCCCCAGCTGGAGTCCCACCGTGTCCGTCATCCGCATGCAAGACCTCGACCTGCGCGGCAAGCGCGTCCTGATCCGCGAAGACCTGAACGTGCCCGTGGAGAACGGCAGGATCACCTCCACCCAGCGCCTGGATGCCTCGCTGCCCACGATCGTCGCCGCCCGCGACGCCGGCGCGAAAGTCATGGTGATCTCGCACCTGGGCCGGCCGAAGGAAGGCGAGTTCGACGAGGCTTCCTCGCTGAAGCCGGTGGCCGAGTGGCTGGCCCACAAGCTGGGCAGCGATGTGCGCCTGGTCCGTGACTACCTCGATGGCGTCGACGTAGCCGACGGCGAAGTGGTCGTCCTCGAGAACTGCCGCATGAACGTCGGCGAGGGCAAGGACGACGAAGCCCTCTCGAAGAAGTACGCCGCCCTTTGCGATGTGTTTGTCATGGATGCCTTCGGCACCGCGCACCGCGCACAGGCTTCGACGCACGGCGTGATCCGCTTCGCTCCGGTTGCCGCTGCCGGCCCCCTGCTGGCGAAGGAACTGGATGCGCTGGGCAGGGCCCTCGAGAATCCTGACCGCCCGCTGCTCGCGATCGTCGCCGGCTCCAAGGTCTCGACCAAGCTGGAACTGCTGCAGAACCTGGTCGGCGGCGTCGACCAGCTCATCGTCGGCGGCGGCATCGCCAACACCTTCATCCTCGCGGCCGGCCACAAGGTGGGTAAGTCGCTGGTCGAAGCGGACCTGCTCGACACCGCGAAGAAAATCATGGCCGACGCAAAGGCACGCGGCGCCGATGTGCCGGTGCCGACCGACGTGGTCGTCGCCACCGAATTCTCGGCTTCGGCCAAGGCCACGGTGAAGGCGGTCGACCAGGTGGCTGATGACGAGATGATCCTCGATATCGGCCCGGATACGGCGAAGCGTTATGCCGAACTGATCGCGAAGGCCGGCACTGTCGTCTGGAACGGCCCGGTCGGCGTGTTCGAGTTCGATGCGTTTGGTAAGGGCACCGAGACCCTGGCCCGCGCCATCGCCGCGTCGAAGGCATTCTCGATCGCAGGCGGTGGCGACACCCTCGCCGCGGTCGACAAGTACGGCATCGAAGACGGCGTCTCCTATATCTCCACCGGCGGCGGCGCGTTCCTCGAGTTCCTGGAAGGCAAGGAACTGCCGGCCGTGGCGGCGCTCAAGGCCCGGGCGGACAAGCAGTAATGCTGCTTCTCTTTGACCTCGATGGCACGCTCATCGATTCCGAGGTCGGCATCCTCGCCGGCATCCGCCCTTCGATGGCGGCTGTCGGCGCCGAGCCGCCCGACCACGCCACGATGCGCTCGTGGATCGGCCCGCCGCTGCGTGTGAGTTTCGGCGGTGTGCTTGATGGCGACAGCGAGCGCGTCGAAGCGGCTGTGGCTGCCTACACCGAACGCTTCCATGAAGTGGGCTGGTCCGAGCACACCGTGTACGAAGGCATTCCGGAGCTTATCGAGGGCCTCGCCGCACGCGGCCACCAGCTTGCCGTCGTCACCAGCAAGACGCGCGCGCATGCCGAACGCATCCTCGCCAACCTGCCGTTCGCGACGGCGTTCGAGCGCCTGTACGCGCCCGGCCCGCTCAGTGCGCATAGCGAGAAGGCTGAAATGGTCGCCGCCGCGCTGGCCGACTTCGGCCACGTGGAATCGGAAACCTTCATGATTGGCGACCGCCGCTATGACATGGAAGGAGCCGTCGCCAATGATGTACGAGGTGTCGGCGTGCTCTGGGGTTTCGGTGACCGAAGCGAGCTCGAGGCGGCAGGCGCATGGAGGATCGTCGCGACCCCTAGGGACATCCTGGCTCTGGCATGATCTTGCCTCGACAGGACGTCCCCTGCCGACGCCGGACATGTGGCACAAGTGCATCGCAGCACGGCATGGAATATGGACAGCGGCTATCGCTAAACCGTCAGGGTGGTCCGGCTGGCGCAGGGTCTGCCGGCGCGGCACCGTGACGGCGATAGCCGGCCCCGAAAGAAAGGCGCATTAGCGCTTTCCTCATCCATTCGGAGGACGGACCTTCTACATACCGATACAGGACGTAGGCCACGAGAACAGCGGCTATAGGTCGAACCACAAGAAAATATGCCGTGGCGTCCTCCGGCGCGATTGCCAGTCTACCCGCCGTTTTCACTACCTCATCGAATACATACAGATGCACTAGGTACAGTGAGTAAGAGATGCCGCCCAGCCACACCGACCACGCCGGTACGCGTATCTCCCCGATCTTTGCAAGCATTGCGATAGCCGTGAAGATCACCGCGAGCGGTGCGCCCCAGCCGGCCGGTCCATGGAAATGCGACAGACCGAGGCTGGTCCACTTGACGAACATGATCGCGAGGACTGCCGACAGGACAGCGTAGATGATCGCCGGCCGCCTGATGACGAATCTCGACTTGTAAAGCCACGCCGCCAGCATCCCGAGAACAAAATCCCAAACGATGGGGCAAATGGCCAGATTCAGATATCGATATTGGCTCGGATCCGCGTTAATGAGGCTCAACGTGAAGCCGGCCCGCATCGCCGGCACGAGGATCAATGTCAACGCGAACCATGCTGCCATTGCTAAGTAACGAAATCGGCCGAACAGCATGGCTACCGCAAAAACGACGTAGAAATAGAACTCGAAGCAGAGTGTCCAGGCGACACTGACCGACATCAAGAAATATAGCGGCGAACTAACCGGATCATGGGGGAGAAATATCAAGCCTTCCAAAAATGGGACGAGAACGGCGGGGTCGTAGAATCCGTTGATCCCCTTGTGTTCAAGTGCAACTGCCGCAATAGAAACAATTGCATAGAGGGGCCAGATGCGCGCTATCCGTTTGACGAAAAACACCCACGCGTATGTGCGCGAGCCATCGAAGTTGGACGTCGTCAGTACCATGAGGAAGCCGCTGATCAAGAAAAACAGATCGACGCCCATGGCCATGGGAAACATCACAGTGTCTGCTACTGCTTTACCCGCATCGGTCCCCTGCAGAATGAATCGGCTGTGCACGAGCACTACCATCATGGCTGCAATGCCACGAAGAGCTTGAATCCAGTCCAACTTGCCCGATTGCTTCTTCATGCTATCCCGCATGGTCAAGACCCCGATAGCGCCGAAAAACCGCGGATTGTACAGGGATAGCGAGGTCACCTCTACGAAAATCCGGATGCGCCAACAAAATCATGACTTCAATCCAGGGTGTTTTAATTTTCAGGCAAAACCTTGTATTCCTACGATTTATCAACGATTTGGCTCGCGGAACGGTGTGGGTAATCGGTATCTCGTGCGATGTATCCGACACGACGGGAAAGGAGCGTTATCCACACGGAATGTGGATACGCCCTGCATAACCGTGTGGATAAGTCCGCCCTCGCCTTTCGTTTCCGGCACTTGGAACACGTCGGCTACGAATTCACCAGCCGTAGTATCCTGAGCGGCGTTGCACCTAGGGGCTGAAGCAGAATGGACGGCACTGCCGTAGAAAAGGACGCCCTCGCGGCGTCGGGACGTCGGCGCGCGCTTCCCCTCCCCGAAGTGCTAAAGCGCGTATGGTTGCCATTCCTGCTATCCCGGCTCATCGTTTTTATCCTCTTTGCAGTGACGCCTATCATTGCTGCGGTTCCGATCGCCCAATGGAACAGTGACGACGGTACGGCCGTCCGCCTTTCCCGTGCCGCCATGGCAGATGGCATTAGCCGCGTTGCCATCGGCAACGATTCGGGCTGGTACTTAGGCATCGCTCGCGACGGCTACGAGAAGCGGCCGTTCGATACATCACGACAAGCCAATTGGGCCTTCTTCCCATTGCACCCCATGCTCTGGCGAGCGGCTGCGGCGGTGACCGGCGAATGGACGTGGTCGGGCGTCATCATTGCCAATGGCCTGTTCCTGGGTGCGCTTTGCGCGCTGTGGCAACTGGCACTCGGGCTGACCGAACGTCGCGAGACAGCGGATGCGGCCGTGACGTTCGCGTCCGTGTGGCCGACCACGTACTTTACGTCGCTTCCGCACACCGAGGCGCTGTTCTTCCTGCTGGCGGGCCTTTCACTGCTCGCCGGCACGCGCCGCAAGTTCGGTACGGCCGGCATCTTCGGCGCCCTCGCCTCCGCGACGCGCTTCAACGGCCTGTTCCTCATTCCTGCGCTCGGTTTGGCCTGGCTGCGTAGCGACCGCCGCCGACGGGACCTCGCGTGGATTGGCGTCGGTACCGCGGGTGCCTTGCTCTACGCAGGTTATCTCGGGTCGATCACCGGCAATCCGCTCGCATTCAAAGATATCCAGGTGACGTGGGGGCGGCATGTGGCAGCGCCATGGACCGCGCTTGCGGACTACATCGGACACCCGGCGAAGCTGGCAATCTCCTGGAATCCCCGTGCGCTCAATTTTCTGGTAGCGATCGCGGGCGTTGCCAGCGTTGTTACCTGCTGGCGCAAAGGCTGGCGTGATCTCGCCATGTTCACCGGGCTGACCTTGCTGGCGCCGCTGTGCACGGGAACGCTGACTTCGTTGACGCGGTACGCCGGCGTCGCACCAGGCGTTTTCCTGGCACTCGCCGTGTGGTCGGAGGACAAGCCGCGCGTTGCTCAGGTGCTGACGATGCTGTCGTCCGTGGCGCTCGCGGTCATGGTCATCCTGTTTGCCCTTGGAATGAACATGGCGGGCGCCTGATCGGTTATCCACACCTGATGTGGATACCGCTTGCATAACCGTGTGGATAACCTGATTCGCATCAGCGCCAGCAGGCACTTAGCTCACCGTGGTCATTCCTTGGCCAGTACATGCTAGTCCGTGACGGCGGGCGCCTACACGAAGAGCGGCGACTTGCTGACATGCGCCGACGGAATGACACCCTGCAGATTTCGGAACACCCGCAGTAGCCTTTTGAGTACCTTACGGATTGCCCAGGCTGCTCGCTGAGAACGGATCGAAGACGCGGGGGTGAGGGATACCGAGCGCTGCGGCGCCGATGATGTTCAACGCGGCCAGGCTGTAGGACTTCCCTGACAGATTTCGCGCCTGGCAATCCCTATGATTGCCCGACTGTTTAAACAGGAAGGGGACTTCGCATGACCAGATATCTTCTCGCGGCCGCTTTTGTCGTTTCGGCCGTGCTTGCTCCCCTCGCCCATGCCGATGGGCAAGGCGCCTTCATCCAGGGTGGGGCCGGCCGCGCAACGCAGAGCCACAGCGGCACCGCATGGGGAGTGGATGGCGGGTATCGTTGGACCGTCGCCAACGGCGTGTATCTTGGCGCCGAAATGGGTTATCACGATCTGGCCAGCAGCAAGTTTCGCTATGGCGACTCGGAGTCGTTCAGTGACATGAGCGGTACCCACCAATTCGCGAGCCAGGGCACGGGCCGTGTCGGCACGCAAGCCGCCCTCTTGGGTGCGAACTTGCGCTGGGACATTTCAGACCAGTTGTACGCGGTAGTTCACGGCGGCCTCGCCCGCTATCGCACTCGCACACGTACCGACGGCACAAGCACGATTGATACCCAGTCGCCCTCGACATTCCATAATGCTTATAACGTCTTTGATACGCGCTGGTACGCGGGCGTCGGCTTCGGCTTCGATTTCACCCCACAGATCAGCTTGCAGTTCACCTACGACCACTATCCGCAGCACTACAGCGCCTATGGTTATCGCTACTCGAATAATCTCGATGTCTATGGTACTGCGGTCGAGTTCCGCTTCTGAGAACGAGGGAGCGTATCCACAGCGAATGTGGCTACGCTCTGCAAAAAGCTGTGAATGAACCGAAAGGCCCCTTCCGCGACCATATCTTAGGTTGCGATGGGCACGGACTGCCCAGGCACTCGCTGAGTCCGCGCGTCGGGTAAGCCCTACACCGGGGTCAGCACATCGCTGACGCCTTTCGGTGGTAGGGCGCCCTGCAATCGGCGACGTCCCGTCGATAGGCTTTCGAGCGCACCAATACGGTGCCTCAGACGAAGGTTACGCCATGAGCGCACACCAAAGGATGGCGTGCACGCTGCTCGCCGCAGGGATGCTATTCGCCACCGCCCGCACGGATGCCGCCGTGCTCGGACCCGGTCAGTCGATGGCCCCCGGGCAACGGCTGTACTCATCAAGCCAGCTCTATTTCGCCACGCTCGACCCGACGGGCGACTTCGCCGTCTACCGCACCAGCGACGGCGCACGCGCCTGGTCGGCCGGCACCGGCGGGTCAGGTGCCGTCACCGCCAGCATGCTTCGCGACGGCAGGCTCGTCCTGACCAACGCAGAGGGACGCACCGTGTGGGCTACGCCAACACGCGGCAAACACCGGGTCTTCGGCGTGACCGCTTACGGCTCAGCCGTTGTCCTCAACGCGCGCAGGTGGAAGCCGTACAACAAGAAGGCCGAGCCCATCGTGGAGCAGATGCTCGTCCGCCGCGCAAAACTCGACTGGCAAACGCCAGCCCTAGACAGCCCCGCGAAGACGCGGCAACGCGCCGCCGCGCAGGCCGTCCGCGACGCAACCGGGACGAAACACCCGCCACGCAACGGAAAGTAACCATCTGAGGCCGGTTATCCACACGCCGTGTGGATACCGGTTGCATAACCGTGTGGACAAGTCCGATCCGAGCTTACGTACCAGGCACTTAGTTCACGCTGGTCACTCCGTAAGCAACGAACCGCCGCGCCGTGAGCCGTTATCCACAACGCATGTGGATACGCGCTGCATAACGCTGTGGATAAGACGAATCTCACAAGCAATGACAAGCCCTTAGCTTGCAACGGTTACGAATTGAGCAGGCGACGAATTGGCACGAGACGCAGGCGGTCACCATCCAGTAGGAGTTTCCTCAAATGATCAAAGGCCAGAGACTTGCGCGGTCGCTGCTTACCGTCAGCGGACTGCTTTTCTGCCATATCGCAAGCAGTGCCGTCCTCGGACCCGGCTACTCACTGGCGAGGGGCCAGCGCCTCTATTCAACGGACGGGCGCTTCTTCGCTCACGTCGACGACGACGGCGACTTCGCCGTGGTTCGAACCGCTGATGGGGCGCGTGCCTGGTCTACCGGTACAGCAGGGTCCGGCGCGACCACTGCAAGCATGCAACGCGACGGAGCGCTAGTACTCCTGACATCGGATGGACGGGCGGCCTGGAGAAGCCCGACCGGCGGTCGCCACCGCGTGTTCGGCGTAACCAGTTGGGGCACAGCCGTTGTTATCGACGCCCGCAAATGGAAGCCGCGCCGAAAGCGCGGTGAGCCGATCGTCGAACAGATGCTCCGCAGACGCGCCTTCATTGAATGGCAGTCAACGGCATTCAACCAGCCACCGAAGTACCGGCAACGCTGACAAAAAAAGCCCCGGCATGAGCCGGGGCTTTTCTGTACGCCCTTACAGCGTATGTTTACTTCGAAACAGCCTTAACCGCATCAATCACCGCATGCGCGGTAATGCCGAAGTGCTCGTAGAGCACCTTGATCGGGGCGGAAGCGCCGAAGGTCGTCATGCCGACGACCTTGCCGTCCAGGCCGACGTACTTGAACCAGAAGTCCACGGCGGCGGCTTCGACGGCCACGCGGGCGCGGCACCACGACGGCAGCACGCCTTCGCGGTATTCCGGCGACTGCGCGTCGAACTCTTCCGTGCAGGGCATGGAGACCACGCGGGTCGGGGTGCCCTGGTCGCCGAGGGCCTTGGCGGCTTCGACCGCGATGCCGACTTCCGAGCCCGTGGCGATGATGATCGCCTTGAACTTCTCGCTCGGCTCGAACAGGACGTAGCCGCCCTTCTCGATGTTGGCGACCTGCTCTTCCGTACGCGGGTTATGTTCGAGGTTCTGGCGCGAGAAGATCAGGCACGACGGGTTGCCGGCGCGTTCGATGGCCTTCTTCCACGACACGGCGGATTCCACGGCATCGGCCGGGCGCCACACGCGGTTATTCGGGATGAGGCGCAGCGAACCCAGGTGCTCGACCGGCTGGTGGGTCGGGCCGTCTTCACCCAGGCCGATCGAATCGTGCGTGTACACGTGGATCGCGTGGGCCGGGATCAGGCAGGACATGCGCACTGCGTTGCGGGCGTAATCCGAGAACACAAGGAACGTGGCGTCGTACGGGATGAAACCACCGTGCAGCGCGATACCGTTCGAGATGGCCGACATGCCGAACTCACGCACGCCGTAGTGGATGTAATTGCCTTCCGCACCACCGGTCGAAATGTTCTTCGAACCCTTCCAGATGGTGAGGTTCGACGGGGCAAGGTCGGCCGAACCGCCGATGAGTTCCGGCAGCAGCGGGCCGAACGCGTCCAGCGACATCTGCGATGCCTTGCGCGAGGCAACGACCGGGCCATCGGCCTGGAGCTTGTTGATGAAGGCGGCGGCGCCGTCCTTCCAATCCTTCGGCAGTTCGCCCGAGAGGCGACGCTTCAGTTCGGCGGCGAGCTCCGGGTGGGCCTTGGCGTAGGCATCGAACTTCTCGTTCCAGGCGTTCTCCGACTTGGTGCCGGCGTCCTTCGCATTCCACGAGCTGTAGATCTCTTCGGGAATCACGAAGGCCGGGTAGTTCCAGCCGAGGCGCTCACGGGTAAGAGCCACTTCCTTCTCGCCCAGGGCCGCGCCGTGGGACTCTTCCTTGCCTTCCTTGTTCGGCGAACCGAAGCCGATCACGGTCTTGCAGATGACCAGGCTCGGCTTTTCGCTCTGCGACGTCGCCGAAGCAAGTGCCGCCTTGATGGCTTCCGGATCATGGCCGTCGACCGGCTTGCCGTCCTTGCCCACCACCACGTTCCAGCCGTAGGCGCGGAAGCGCTCGGCGGTGTCGTCGGTGAACCAGTCATGCACTTCACCGTCGATCGAAATACCGTTGTCGTCGTACACAGCGACGAGCTTGCCGAGCTTCAGCGTGCCGGCGAGCGAGGACACTTCGTGCGAGATGCCTTCCATGAGGCAGCCATCGCCAACGAACACGTAGGTGTGGTGGTCGACGATGTCGTGGCCCGGACGGTTGAAGCGCTCGGCGAGCACCTTCTCCGCGATGGCGAAGCCGACGGCGTTGGCGAGGCCCTGGCCCAGCGGGCCGGTGGTGGTCTCGACGCCCGGCGTGTGGCCGAACTCCGGGTGGCCCGCGGTGTGGTGGTTGAGCTGGCGGAAGTTCTTGAGGTCTTCGATCGGCAGGTTGTAGCCGGTCAGGTGCAGCAGCGCGTACTGCAGCATGGAGCCGTGACCGTTGGAGAGGATGAAACGATCGCGGTTCGGCCAATGCGGGTTAGCCGGGTTGTGGTGGAGGAAATCACCCCACAGCACCTCAGCGATATCGGCCATGCCCATCGGCATGCCCGGGTGGCCCGAATTCGCAGCTTGCACACCATCCATGGCCAGGGCGCGGATCGCATTGGCGCGTTCGCGGCGTGTCGTCATCGGCGTTCTCCAGATCAGAAGGCGGGGGGAAACGTCCATTGTCGCCGATCACGTATCACGTTGTCGTGGACATTCATGCCGCGCCCGGGAAGTTAACCCGGCCTTAATCTTTTGACCTCGATTTTTGAATTTCTTCAGGTTCGGGCGGTTCTAATGAATCACGGTCATCGACTTCCCCCTTCCCCAACGGTCGGTGGCCCGCCCCGAAAAAAGAGGAAAATTCCCATGAAAAAGGCAGTTCTTGCCCTTGCGGTCTCTTGCGTCTCGTTTTCGGCCATTCCGGCCTTTGCACAGGACAACACCGCGGTTTCCGGTAACTACCAGCCCAGCCAGTCGGTCGGTAGCGGCAACTGGTTCATTGGCGCCAACGTCGGCCGTACCAACGGCAGCGACACCGGCGGCTTCGGCAGCGATACCAGCGGTTTCAACTTCCTGCACGGCGAAAAGGGCCGTCGCACCGGCTATGGCCTGCTTGGCGGCTACCGCTGGAAGGTCGGCCCCGACCTCGGCATGGGCCTTGAAGCCGGCTATACCGACCTCGGTAACTACCGGGTCAAGAACGTTTTCGAATCCGGCCAGGACGTGGACCAGAAGAGCGAGCGCGACGCGCTGCGCGGCTGGATGGTCGGCGCCAACATGAAGCTCAACCTCGTGCCGCAGTGGTACATCACCATGCACGGCGGTTACTTCCGCTCGAACGACAACAGCCACAACTACAACAACTCGGTGGGCCAGGACCTCGGCTTCACCAATGGCGGCCGCCCGAACCGCGGCAGCTGGTACGCCGGCATCGGCACCGGCTGGGACGTCAACGAGCACTTCGGCGTCGGCGTGAGCTACGACTACTTCCACGCCAACGCGGGCAAGCTGGTCGACAACACCACCGGTGCCACGCAGCCGGATCTGAAGCGCTCCACGGGCCTGCTGTCGCTGGCCGGCGAGTACCGCTTCTAAGCGTTTAAACCAGACCACTGTGGGAGCGCGCTTGCGCGCGATGCGGTCCGACG
>NZ_JBQCFT010000129.1:0-3012 GCF_051958795.1 Luteibacter sp.
TGACGTTGCTTTTCCGGAAGCACTTCGACCGTCGCGCGGTGAAGTTCGGGCTGACCCGTGCCCAGTGGCGCGCCCTGAAGTGGCTGCACCGCCGGCCGGGCATGCGCCAGAACGAGCTTGCCGAACAACTGGACATGGAGCCGATCGCGGTAGGCAGGGTCATTGACCGCCTGAAGGCAGCGGGCTTCGTCGAGCGCCGGCCCGATCCCAAGGATCGCCGCGCCTGGCGCCTGCACGATACCGACCAGGCGCGCGGCGTCATCGACGACATGGAAGATATCTCCCGCGGGCTGCGTCGTGACTCGACCCAGGGCATCGCCGCCGCTGACCTCGAGCAGATGCTCGCGGTCCTGGAGCGCATCAAGGAGAACCTCCAGGCGCTGGACGAACCGTCCGAGGAAAGCTGAACGGCTGTCAACGCAATTGCCGAAGCTGCGTTTCCAACACGGATGTCCCGACTAAACCCATGTCCGCGCACTCCCCGGCGCGGCGACCGAAGCTAAGGCTTCGGCCGGAGCCCCCATGCAACGATCCCCAGGGAAGAAATTTCTCCTCATCGCCGGTCTTGTCGCGGTCGCCGCCATTGGCGTCGGCGTCTGGCGGCACGGCGCGGATGGCAAGGACGCACAGCAGCCGGGCAAGGGCGCCAGTGCGTCCGCCGGCACGCCGGTGACCACGGCCGTCGCGACGCGCGGCGAGATCGATCTCTCGCTCAAGATCATCGGCCGTGCCGAGGCCTATTCCACGGTCAACATCCGCTCACGCGTGAATGGCCAGCTGGAGACCCTGGCGTTCACGCCGGGCTCCCACGTGAAAAAGGGCGCCCTGCTGGCGCAGGTCGATCCCCGCCCGCTGAAGGCGGCGCTGGATGAAGCCCAGGGCAAGGTCGCGAGCGACCAGGCGCAGCTGACCAAGGCGGAAGCCGACCTGGCGCGTTACCAGAACATGCTGGGCAAGGGCTTTGTCAGCCGCGCCGATTTCGACCTGTACAAGGCGAACCTCGGTGTGGCGCGCGCCGCGCTGGAAAGCGACCGCGCCGCTGCGCGCGCCGCGCAGGTGCAGCTCGATTTCACGACGATCAGCGCGCCCTTCGATGGCGTCACCGGCGCGCCGCTGGCGTACCCCGGCGCGACGCTCACCGCCGATACCACCGATATCGTCGTGTTGAACGAAGTGGATCCAATCCGCGTGGCGTTCGCGATTCCCGAAGACAGCCTCGCGGCGGTACGCGCCAGCCAGCGGCGCGGCGCGTTGCCGGTCGAAGCGAAGATTCCCGGTGACACGGGTGAGCCTTTGAAGGGCGAACTGGAGTTCGTCGACAACGCGGTGGATGCGACCACCGGCACGATCGTGCTGAAAGGCCGCTTCGAGAATGGCGATGGCCGGCTCACGCCGGGTCAGTTCGCCGAAGTGACCTTGCCGACCACGCGCCTGACCGACGCCATCAGCATCCCGGTCATCGCCTTGCAGAGCTCCACGGGGGGTACCTTCGTGTTCGTGGTGAAGCCCGACCAGACGGTGGAGCAGCGCAGCGTCAGCACTGGCGCCAGCACGGCGGCGCGCGTCGTGATCGACAAGGGCCTCGCCGAAGGCGAACGCGTGGTGACCGAAGGCCAGATGCTGCTGGTCGACGGCGCGCGCGTGCGCATCGACAAGGGCTGAGGAGGGGCGCGGCGTGAACCTGCCTGAACTGTGTATCCGCCGCCCGGTGATGACCACGCTGCTGATGGCGGCGCTGGTGATCTTCGGCATTGCCGCGTATCCCAAACTCGCCGTCAACGAGCTGCCCAACGTCGACTTCCCCACGATCAACATCAGCGCGAGCCTGCCGGGTGCTTCACCCGAAACCATGGCTTCGTCGGTGGCCACGCCGCTCGAGGCGCAGCTGTCGACGATCGCGGGTATCGATTCGCTCACGTCATCCAGTTCACTGGGTTCGACGCAGATCACCGTGACCTTCGCGCTGGACCGGAGCATCGATGGCGCGGCGCAGGACGTGCAGGCGGCGATCTCCGCGGCGCAGCGCCAGCTGCCGCAGGATATGCCCACGCCGCCGACCTATCGCAAGGTGAACCCGGCCGACGCGCCCATCCTGTTCCTGACCATGCAGTCGTCGACGCTGCCGTTGTACACGGTGGATGACTTCGCCGAGACCGAGCTCGCCCAGCGCCTGTCGCTGGTGGAAGGCGGGGCCCAGGTCAACGTCTACGGCTCGCAGAAGTACGCCGTGCGTATCGCGGTGGATCCGGATCGCCTCGCGGCCACCGGCATCGGCGTCGACCAGATGGCCAGTGCGATCGCCGCGGCGAACGTCAACAAGGCCACCGGCGCACTCAATGGCAGCCGCCAGCTCCTTTCCATCCGTTCGGACGGCCAGCTGATGCGCGCCGCCGACTACAACCAGGTGGTGGTCGCATACAGGAATGGCGCGCCCATTCGACTCTCCGATATCGCCACGCCGCGCGACAGCGTGCAGGACGACCAGAAGGCGAGCTGGTTCAACGGCAATCGCTCGATCACGCTGGCGATCCAGCGCCAGCCCGGCGCGAATACCGTTGAAACCGTGGATCGCATCTTCGCCCTGATCCCCGGCTTCGAGGCGACGTTGCCGCCATCGGTGAAGCTGGATGTGCTGTACGACCGCTCGGTCTCGATCCGCGATTCGGTGCACGACGTGCAGTTCACGCTGGTGCTTGCCGGCATCCTCGTGGTGCTCGTGATCTACCTGTTCCTCGGCAACGCGTCGGCGACGCTCATCCCCGCGGTGGCCTTGCCCATCTCCGTGCTTGGCACGTTCGGCGCCATGTTCGCGCTCGGCTACAGCCTGGATAACCTTTCCCTGCTGGCGCTGACGCTTGCGGTCGGCTTCGTCGTCGATGACGCGATCGTGATGCTTGAGAACATCATGCGCCATATCGAGATGGGCGAAAAACCCTTCGAGGCAGCGGTGAAGGGCGCAGGCGAAATCGGCTTCACCATCTTCTCCATGACGTTGTCGCTGGTCGCCGTGTT
>NZ_JBQCFT010000130.1:0-12320 GCF_051958795.1 Luteibacter sp.
CCCCCCCCCCCCCCCCCCCCCCCCCCCCCCCCCCCCCCCCCCCCCCCCCCCCCCCCCCCCCCCCCCCCCCCCCCCCCCCCCCCCCCCCCCCCCCCCCCCCCACCCCCCCCCGCCCCCCCCCCCCCCCCCCTCTCGAGAACCCCCGGCGGGGGCCCCCCGGCCCGCCGCTGGGGCGCCCCCCCCAACAGCGCCCCACCCCAGGGGGCCGCCCCCCGGCCGTTTATTTGTACCGCGCGGGGGGGGGCGGCGGGGGGGGGGGTGGGGGGGCGGGCGCAACACCCCCGCGGCCCCCCCCCCCGCTCCCACAGGTCTTAATGGGTGATATCGATGTCGACGTTCGTGCCGTCGGGGAGATCCTGCAATTCCTGCAGGACCGAGCCGGTGAGCTCGAAATGCTCGCGCGCCGGAACCGGGTTGAAGTTCTCGACCGTGTACTCGCCCTCGGCGAAGACCGGTAGCGTCACGTACGTGTAGCACTCGCCTTCCGCGCAGACCTTGCCGGCCTCGATCAGCGCCTCGACCAGCGGCGGCAGCAGCCATTCGTCGGCGATTTCTTCGCGCAGCTGCCGGTTGAACGCGTCGACGTTGTCCGCCACGCGCTCGACTTCCGCCGTGCCGGTGTTCAACCAGTACACCGCCTCGCCCTTGTCGCTCTGGTAGAACATGTCGCCCAGCGCGGTGAACAGCAGCGGCGTGAAGTCTTTACCGATCTGCCATTCCCACGATGCCGCGAGCGACTTGATCGCTTCTTCGTCCGGCGTGCAGGTCAGTTCGTTCCAGGAAAGCGGCATGGGGGAGGCCTGGGGTGGGGGAGCCCCGATTGTACCCCTTACGGCTGGGCGTCGATGGCTCGGGTCACGGCTCGTATGAAATCGCCGCGCGCCTTCGCCTGCGCATCGTCCGTAGCCACCGGCCACGCCGCCAGTTGCACGATCACGAGGTGGCGCGCCGGGTCGACGTAGAGCAGCTGGCCGAAGATGCCGATGCCGGCAAAAGCCCCGCCGTCCCACGTCCACCACTGGTAGCCGTAACCACGCCCAGGTGCGCCGATATCCGCATGTTTCTTCGTGGCATCGGCCAGCCAGCCGTCCGCAAGCACGGCATGCCCGCCGGCCATGCCGCCGTCGAGCAGGAACTGGCCGAGGCGCGCATAGTCGCCCAGCGTGGCCGACACGCCCGAACCACCCGCTTCCGTACCATCGATCGCATCCTTCAGCCACAGCGCATCGTTCGCCATGCCGTAAGGACGCCAGATCTTCTCCGAAAGGTATGCAGCCAGCGTCTTCCCCGTCGCGCGGTTGACGAGGATGCCGACCAGATCGGTTTCGCCGGTCTTGTACACCCAGCGTTTGCCCGGCGCGAACTCGCGCGGCAGCGGCGCCATGTAAGTCACCAGCAAGGGTTCACCGGGCACGCGGCGGCCCTCGTACATCTGCGCCACATCCGAGTGTGGATCGCTGTAATCCTCGTTCCAGCGCACGCCCGAGGTCATCGTCAGCAACTGACGTACCGTGACATCGCGGTATGCGCCCGCCGCGAGTTCGGGGATGTATCGCACGACCTTGTCATCGAGCGAATGGATCGCCCCATCGCGCAACGCGGCGCCGACCAGCGTGGACGTGAATGACTTCGCGACCGAGAACGATGTCCAGCGCGCATGGGCATCGGCGCCGAGCCCGTAACGCTCGAGCCGCACCTTGCCATCCTGCAGGACCATGATGCCTGCCACGTGGTGCGCATCCATGTACGCGTCGAGCGAGGTGCCGTCTTCGAGCACGGGCGTGATGGGTTTGCCGGACGGCAACGGATGCGCGATGCCGTGCTTCACCACGTTGCTTGCGTACTGCGTGTCCATCGCGCGGAAGTTGGCTTCGCGCTGCGCCTGGTCCCAGAACAGCACATCGGTGCGACGCGCGTGCGGGGTAGCGGCGCAGCCTGCGAGCAGCGCGAGCATCAGGGGAACCAGGTATTTCATGCGGCTTTCCGTGCGCGCCGGCGGAACTCGAAACCACCCAGCGCGATCGAGGCGATGACGAAGGGGCCGAGGCCATAGATCACGCGATACGCGAGCAGCGCGGCGAGCACCTGAGCGCGCTGCTCCTGCGGGAAAGCGGCGAGCGTCAGCGCCTCGAACGCACCGATGCCGCCCGGGGTGTTGCTGATGATGCCGGCGAGCACCGCGCCCACGTAGATGGGCGCGAAATCGAGGAAGCTGCCGGCGATGTCGGGCGGCAATAGCAGGTACATCGTCAGAATGGCGCCCACCATCTCGATCACGCCGATCGCGATCTGCGCGGCGGCGGAGCGTGCCGAGGGCACCGGCGTGGTGAACTTCCACACCTTGAGTTCGTCGTGCTTGCCCGCCAGCCAGTGCAGCAGGAGCACGAAGGCGACGACGAGGCCCATGCCCAGCCAGCGGCCCCATTCGTTCGCGATGGAGGGCTCCATGACCAGCGCGATGCAGGTCACCGCGGCGAAGCCCATGCCGACCGCGAAGCCGACGAGGCCGACGACGCGCGCGACATCCGCCGCACGCACGCCCTGGGTCGACAACATCCGGTAGCGCAAGGCCGTGCCGGTGATCGCATGGAAGCCGAGCGCATTGCAGATCGCGTGCGTGGTCGCGCCCGAGAAGATCTTCATCTTCATCGAGACCTTGCCCGGCACCACGGTCTCCACGGCGAATACATCGTATGCGGTCAGGCAGGCCCAGCTAACCAGGGCCGCGCCCATCGAGCCGATGACGTGCCAGCGCGGGATGCGGGTCAGTGCATCGCGCACATCATGCCAGGCCATCTTCGCGATATAGCGATGCAACAGGAACACCGCCGCGCCTACGATCGCAAGCGTCACGCCGTATTTCAGCGCGCGTATGGCGAGGGCTTTCCCCTGGGGATTCTGGCTGGGCGTGCTCAACGATGTATCCGGGCCGGGACGATGGCTGCCGATGATAGCCGACGGTTCTTACGCACCGTGCTCATGCCACGACGCGTCCATCGCGGAGTTCGATCGTGTGGCCCTGCAAGGCGTCGACATCCGCCGGGTCATGGGTGATGACGAGCAGTTGCAGGTCCAGCCGCTGCTGCAGGGCCAGCAGCTCGGCACGCATGCGGCCGCGCAGGGCGGGGTCCAGCGCCGCGAATGGCTCGTCGAGCAGGACGAGCCGCGGCTCCGACACCAGCGCACGCGCCAGGGCGACGCGCTGGCGCTGGCCGCCCGATATACGCGACACATAACTGTCGGCGACGCCATCCAGCTCGAACAGCTCCAGCAGGTGGGCCACGCGGGGATCGCGCATCCGGCGCGGTGGATTCAACCACCCGCGGGCCAGCGAGAAGCCGATGTTCTGCGCGACCGTGAGGTGCGGGAACAGCGCATAGTCCTGGAACACATAGGCGACCCCTCGTTCCCTCGGCGGCAGTGCGATACCGGTGGCGGCGTCGTACAGGGTCTGGCCATCCACGCGGACGTGCCCGTCATCGGGCAGCAACAGGCCGGCTACCGCGCGCAGCGTCAGGCTCTTGCCGGCGCCGGAGGGGCCGAACAGCACGATGCGCCGTGCGTCGGAAGCAAAGGCCACGTCGAGGTCGAAGTGGCGATCGTCGTCACGCAGCGCCTTGCGGATCGTGACATCGACGCTCACGGGCGACTCCGGCGCAAGTGGTCGGGCGCCAGCCAGCCCGCAAGCAGCAGGGCCACGACGCAGGTTACCGAGGTCACCGCCACCATGATCGCGGCGCTGCGATCGTCGCCAGCCTGCACGGCGGCGTAGATGGCCACGGAAAGCGTCTGGGTGCGGCCCGGCAGGTTGCCGGCGATCATGAGCGTGGCACCGAATTCACCCATGGCGCGGGCGAAGGCGAGCAAAGCGCCCGCGGTGATGCCACGCGCCGCCAGCGGCAGCGAGATGCGGAAGAACACCGCGGCCTCGCGCAACCCGAGTACGCGCCCTGCGCTTTCCAGCTGGGGATCCACCGCCTCGAAAGCCGCGCGTGCCGCCTTGTGCACGAGCGGGAACGCCACGAGCGTCGACGCCACGACCGCGCCCTGCCAGGTGAACACAAGCTCGATGCCCAGGCGGTCCAGCCATTCGCCGAACACGCCCCGCCGGCCCAGCAGCACGAGCAGGTAATAGCCGAGCACCGTGGGCGGCAGGACGAGCGGCAAGGTGAGGATCGCATCGGCCACCTCGCGCGCATGCGAACGCCAGCGCGAAAGGCCGAACGCCACCGCCACGCCGAGGACAAGGTTCAGCGCGGTCGCCCACAGGGCGACCTTCAGCGTCAGCAACAGGGGTACCCAGAGCGAATCCACGCCGGGCTTACGGTGCCTCGAAGCCGAAACCGGACAGGATCTTGCGACCCTCCGCCGACTGCACGAAGGCTTCGAAAGCGGCCGCGTCCGCCGGCTGCTTCGAACCGGCGACGACCGCGATCGGGTACGTGATCGGCTTCGGCGTCGGCACGGTCGCGGCCACCTTCACCTTGTCCTTCAGGATCGCGGCGTCCGTCGCGAAGACGAAGCCCGCGTCGACCTCGCCGCGGGCGACGTAATCGAGGCTCTGGCGGACATTCTGGGCGAGCACGCCCTTGGCCGACACCGCGTCCCAGAGGCCCTGCTGCTCCAGCGCCGCCCTGGTATAGCGGCCCACCGGGACCGATGCCGGGTCGCCGTAAGCCACGCGCTTCACGCTGTCGGCCTTGAGGTCGGCCGGCGATCCGATCGTGGCCTTGCTGTCCTGCGGCACGACCAGCACGAGCCGGTTGGAGGCGAAGTCCTTGCGGGTCGACGGATCGATGGCCTTGGCCGCCACGGCCTTGTCCATCGCGGTCTGGTCGGCCGAGGCGAAGACATCGGCGGGCGCGCCGCTGGCGATCTGGCGCAGCAGCACGTCGGACGCGGCGAAGTTCAGCACCACGTGCGTGCCGGGATGCTTCGCCTCGTACGCCTTGCCGACGGCCTGGAACGCATCGGTCAGGCTGGATGCGGCGGAGACGACGAGATCGGCGGCGGAGGCCGCCGACGCGCCGGTAAGCAGCAACAACGCAACGAAGGGGCGCAGGCGCATGGTGGGCGTTTCCGGCAGTGGGATCGGAAAGGACTATACGCGGCGCCACCGGGCACGGAAACCGGCGCCCGCGACGGACAAGGATCTCCAAGCCAGCCACGCGCCACGGTGGCAGCGTGGCCGGATCGAACGAGGGTATGGCCCACATGAAACTCGCCTTGCGCATCATCGGCGCCGTGCTGGTGCTAGGCACCCTCGTCGTACTGCTCTTCGCCTGGCTCGACCGCACGGAGACGACGACCGATGCCTATGTGACGGGGCGCATCCATCCGGTGGCGCCGCGCGTGACCGGCACGGTCACGGCGCTGTACGTCAATGACAACCAGCACGTCAAAGCCGGCGAGGTCCTGCTGCAGCTCGACACGCGCGATTTCGACGTGCGCGTGGAACAGGCCCGCGCGGACATCAATCGCGCGCAGGGCCAGGTGGCCAGCGCGGAGGCGCAGATCGCCGAAGCCGGCGCCGCCATCGTCGCCGCGGATGCCACCGTGCGGAAGACCGGCTTCGACCTGACCCGCGCCAGCGAGCTCGTCAACGAAACCCCGCGCGGCATCTCGAAGCAGGAATACGACGCCGCGCGCGCGGCTTCCGATTCGGCGAAAGCGAACAAGACCAGTGCGGAAGCGCGCAAGGTCGCTGCGACCGCGGCACTGGAATCGGCGAAGGCGCAGGTCGCCACGGGCGAAGCGGCGCTGCACGATGCGCAGCTGGCCTACGGCTACACGAAGGTCATCGCCCCCGTGAGTGGCTACGTCGGCCGGCGCACCGTCGAGGTCGGTGCGCGCGTGAGCGCGGGCCAGACCCTGCTCTCGATCGTCTCCGATGAAGTCTGGGTGGTCGCGAATTACAAGGAAACGCAGCTGCACGGGATGACGCGCGGCACCGAAGCTCGCATGACCGTGGACGCATTGCCCGGCGTCACCTTCATCGGCCACGTCGACAGCATCTCACCCGCCTCCGGCTCACAGTTCGCCCTGCTCCCGCCGGATAACGCCACCGGCAACTTCACCAAGGTGGTCCAGCGCTTGCCGGTGAAGATCCTGTTCGGCGCGGACGACCTGCGACGCTACCGCGAACGCCTTCCGCCAGGCCTTTCCATGATCGTGAAGATCCGCGCCGGGGACTCGAAGTGATCCTGCGCCGCGCCGCGATCGTGCTGTGCGCGGCCGCCACGCTGGCCGGCTGCGTGCTCGGCCCGGACTACCAGCGTCCGGAGCGCCCCGCCCCCGCCGCCTGGCAACACCCCGCCGCCACCGCGAGCACCCTGCCCGACCGCTGGTGGACGCTGTTCGGTGACGAGGAACTTGGCCAGCATATCGATGCGACGCTTGCCGCGAACCAGGACCTCGCCGGGGCGCTGGCACGCTACGACCAGACCCGTGCGCTGCTCGGCGTGGCGCGGGCGGACGAGTTCCCGCAGGTGTCGCTCGACCCGGCCTACCAGCGTGCGCGCACCTCGGGCACGGTGTCGAACGCGCTGCCTGCGCTGGAGACCACGCTGTATCGCGTGCCCGTGGATGTGGCCTACGAAGTCGACCTGTGGGGCCGCGTACGCCGCAGCGTGGAAGCCGCGCAGGGCGATGTCGACGCCAGCGCCGACAGCATTGCCGCGCTGCGCCTGAGCCTGGCGGCGGCCAGCGCCTCCACCTATCTTTCGTTGCGCAGTACCGATCGCGACATCGATGTGCTGGATCGCACGGTGTCCCTGCGCGAAGATGCGCTGAAACTCGCCGACCGCCGCGCGCACGCCGGCGTGGTCGGCGACCTCGACGTGCTGCGCGCACGCGCGGATCTCGCGCAGACGCGTGCCGACCTGGCCGACGCCCACCGCAGGCGCGACAACCTGGAGCATGCGCTGGCCGTACTCGAAGCGCGCGACGCGCCGGATTTCCACGTGGCCCCGAAACCGTGGACGCCCACGGTGCCGGATATTCCGGCCGGCCTCCCTTCCACGCTGCTGACGCGGCGCCCGGACGTCGCGAGCGACGAGCGTGCACTCGCCGCGGCCAGCGCGCGCATCGGCGTGGCACGTACGGCCTTCTTCCCCTCGGTGCAGCTCACCGCCTCCGCCGGTTACGCCAGCAACGATGCCGGCGACCTGGCCCAGCGCGACAGCCGGCTGTGGGGTATTGGCCCGACCGTGCACCTGCCGATCTTCGAGGGCGGACGCAACCGCGCGCGACTGGAAGCCGCGGAAGCGGCGTATCGCGGTGCGTACGCGCGCTGGCGCCAGGATGGCATCGTTGCGTTCCGCGAAGTGCAGGATGCGCTGAGCGATGGCACCTGGCTGCGTGAGCAGGGCACGGCGCTGGCTGCCACGGTCGATGCGGCAACGGCGGCGGCGAAGGTATCGCGCTCGCGCTACGACCGCGGCCTTGCCGGGTATTTCGAAGTGGTGGATTCCGAACGCCAGGCGCTGGCGAGCCAGCGTGCCGCCATCCAGAACGACCAGCAGCGCCTGCTTTCCGCGATCTCGCTGGTGAAGGCCCTCGGCGGCGGCTGGCAGGAAGGCGACCCCGTGCCACGCCAGCCGGAAACCGCCAGCGTGACGGTACCGCGGTGAACGCGGTCGCCACGCCCGCCGCACCAGTACCGGCCACGGCGCCCCTGCCCTGGCTCGGTATCGTCGCCGTGCTGCTCGGCGCGGTTGCCACCACGCTCACCTCGCGCCTCACGTCCATCGGCCTGTCGGACGTACGCGGTGCCGTCAGCGCCGGCTTCGACGAGGGCGCGTGGATCCCCACCGCGTTCTCCGCGTCGCAGATGTTCATCGGTCCGCTGGCCATCTTCCTCGGCCGCGCCTTCAGCCCCCGTCGCGTACTCATGGTTGGCTGCGTCATCTATGGCGTGGCGGAGTTCCTGATCCCGGTCGCGCCGGACCTGCGCAGCCTCATCGTGCTGCAGGTGGTCGCCGGGCTGGGCTCGGGCACCTTCATCCCGCTCACGGCATCCTTCATCCTGCTTGGCCTGCCGAAGTCGTTGTGGCCGTGGGGCCTCGCGGCTTATGCGATGAACATCATCCTCGGCCTCAACGTCGCCAGCTCGCTCGAGGGCTGGTACGTCGAACACGCGACCTGGGACTGGATCTTCTGGCAGAACACCGTGGTCGCGGTGCCCATGTTCTTCCTGTACTGGTTCGGCCTGCGCCGGCTGCCGATCGACATGGAATACCTGCGTGGCGGCGACTTCCGCGGCATGGTGACGGGTGCCATCGGCTTCACGCTGGTCTTCGTCGCCCTGGACCAGGGCGACCGGCTCGACTGGTTCTCGTCGATGTTCGTGGTCGGCGTGCTCGCCGCGGGCATCATCGCGATCGGCCTGTTCCTGTTGCACGAGACGACGCTGCCCGCGCCCAGCGTGGATTTCAGCCTGCTCGTCCGGCGCAACGTGTTCCTGTGCATCCTGCTCATCCTCGCCACGCGTTTCCTCGTCACGTCGAGCAATACGCTGGTCGCGAACTTCCTGATCCAGGTGCGCGGCCTGCGCCCGCTCGAGGTCGGCAATGCGTTGCTCTGGGTAGCGTTACCCCAGCTGATCATCGCGCCGATCGTGGCCTGGCTGCTCAACCGCGTGGATGCACGGTTCGCGATCGGGGTCGGCTTCTCCGTTGCCACCGCCGGCTTCCTGCTCGCCACGGGCATCACTTCGGAATGGGCCGAAGGCGATTTCCAGATGGCCCTGCTCTTGCAGGCCGTGGGTGAGACGCTTGAACTCACGGCGGTCATCTACTTCTTCGCCCACCACATCGGGCCAACCGACGGCATCACGTTCGGCGCGATCATCCAGACCGCGCGCCTGTTCGGTGGTGAGCTCGGCACGTCGCTGCTTATCTCGTTCACCCGCAAGGCCGAGCAGTACCACTCCAACCTCATCGGCCAGCACGTGATGAACGGGGCGCCCTTGACCGATGCGCGCATCAACGCCTACGCCAGCTTCGTCGGCCCCCTGACCCAGGGCACCGGCGGCGCGGAAGCGCGTGGCGCGGGCCTCGTCGCCGCGGCGGTGCGTGCCCAGGCGTACACGCTCTCGATCCTGGATGGCTTCCTGCTTGCCAGCTGCATCGGCACCACCGCCGTGCTGATCGTCCTGTGCCTGCGTAACCCGCCGGAGCTGGCGACACCGCCGGCGGTCCCGCCGTTACCCGCACCCGCTGCCGCGAACCGCGCCTGACCCGCTGGTGCGCCCGGGGCGACACCGTGTCGCACGCCGTTCACCCGCGTCCGTGCCATTATCCCTGGACCCGGGTCCGGGGTTGTCATCAGGGAGACGCCAGGTGCGTCGTGGAGCGCTGAAAATGCGTGGGTTGGGATGGATGGCGATCCTCGCCGTCTGGCTCGCCGCGCTCGCTCCCACCATCTCCCGGGTCAGCGCCTGGAGCTTCCCCGACCTTGGCGCCTGGTGCGAGCCGGCGGACGCCCACCACCACGGCGACGGATCGCAAGGCCACGGCGATGACGGCGCCGCGTGCGGGTACTGCACGCTGTTCGCGCACCACCCGGGCCTGGCAGGCGCCTCGTTTGCGGCCGGCGTGCCGCGGCTCGCGGTCCACGCCGATGCGTCCATGCCGGCGCGCGACGGGTTCATGGCCCGCGCCACCTTCCACGCCCACCCACGAGGTCCGCCGGTCGCCGCGCACGCCTGATCGTTACCGATCCCGCCGTACGCACACGACCCACGGACCCCAAGACCATGACTTTCCTTGCCATCGAGGGACGCGCACTCGCGCGTGCCATTGCCTGCGCCATCGCCAGTGGCGCGTGCGCCGCGCATGCCGCGGACGCGCCCGAACTCCCGCCGCCCGCCACGACCAACCTGCACGAGGTTCGCGTATCGGCGACCAGCCACGGTGCCGCCATCGATCCCGACATGCCGGCGGCGGTCGAGACGATCACGCCCGCGAAGCTCAAGCGGCTGAACATCGTGAACACCGAGGACGCCCTGAAATACCTGCCGGCGTTCGGCATCCGCAAGCGCTTCGCCGGCGACGAAAACGCGACGTTCTCCGTGCGCGGCACGAGCAACCAGCAGAGCGCGCGCGGGCTCGTCTACCTGGACGGCCTGCTGCTCTCCAACCTGCTGGGTAACAACTGGGCCAACCCACCGCGCTGGTCCATGGCGTTCCCGGATAACCTCGCCCGCATCGATGTCATCTACGGGGCCTATTCCGCGCTGTATCCGGGCAACAGCATCGGCGCGACGGTGGTCATGACCACGCGCATGCCCGAGAAGCTCGAGATCACCGGTGACGTGCAGGCCTTCACCCAGCACGTGCACACCTACGGCGTGGATCGCGACTACGGCGGCAGCAAGCAGACCGCGACCATCGGTGACCGCCAGGGCCGCTTCGCGTTCCTCATCGGTGTGTCACACCTGCAATCGAATGGCCAGCCGCTGGTCTACGCCGTGCAGAACCGCTCGGCGGTGCCAGGCAACAGCCGGCCGGTCACCGGGGCTATCGGTGACACGGGTGCGAACGGCCTGCCGCGCGAGGTGCTGGGCATCAACGCGGAAGGACAGGAAGCGACGAGCCAGGATGAAGCCCACGCGCGCTTCAGCTACGACATCACGCCCGAGCTCACGGCGGCCGCGACGCTCGGTTACTGGAAGCAGGATCTGTCGCACCGCACGGAGACGTTCCTGCGCGATGCGGCCGGCAACCCGGTGTGGTCGGGACCGGTCAGCATCGATGGCCGGCAATACACGTTGCCCGCCAACTTCTTCGCGCCCGGGACGCGGCAGAGCCGCAATTACCTGTACGGCCTGTCGCTCGGGACGCATCGCGCGACCGGCTGGAACGTCGAGGGCAACGTGTCGTATTTCGACATGGACCGGAACCGTGACCGTACCGCCAACGCCGTGACGTACGATGGCCCCGGCCTGCTGACCGCGGGCGATGGCAGCCGCTGGCGCACCCTCGACCTGCGCGCGAGCCATACGCCCGACTCGACCGGCCCGAACACACATGCCGTGAGCTTCGGCTACCACTACGACGGTTACCGGCTCGACAACGCGAGCTATGGCCTCGACAACTGGCGCCGGGGCGATGCCGGCGCGCTCACCGCCGCCAACGGCGGCAGCACGCAAACCCAGGCGATCTACGTCCAGGATGCGTGGCAATGGGATGAACGCTGGCGGCTGACCACGGGGGCGCGCTACGAGCAGTGGCGGGCATTCAACGGCACGCGCGCGACGGCGAGCGCCAGCACCGGCTATCCCGAGCGCAAGGAAACCCACACGTCGCCGAAGGTGTCGCTCGCATACGCCGCCTCCGACGCACTTACGCTGCGCCTGTCCGGCGCGCGTGCCTACCGCTTCCCGACCGTGAACGAACTGTTCCAGGGGACGTTCAACGGCATCAGCCTGGTCAACAACGACCCCAACCTGAAGCCGGAAAACGATCTCTCCCGCGAACTCTCCGCGGAGTGGTACCACCCCGGCAACGTCACGCGCTTCACCGTGTTCCGCAGTGACACCCGCAATGCGCTGTTCAGCCAGACCGACACCACCGTGTTCCCGAACGTGACGAGCGTGCAGAACGTCGACCTGGTGCGTACCCGCGGCGCCGAGGCGAGTTTCGATGGTGAGGCGGTGCTGGTCCCGTGGCTGGATCTGTCGGCCAATGCGGCCTATACGCAGGCGACGACGGTACGCAACCATCGCAATCCTGCCTCGGAGGGCAAGCAGTTCTACCGCATCCCACGCTGGCGGGCCAACCTCGTCGCCACGATGCACGTACGAACGGACGTGGCGTTGACGCTCGCGGGCCGTTACTCCGGGCGCCAGTACAACACGCTCGACCACAGCGACACGAACCCCGATACCTTCGGCGGCGCCAGCGACTTCCTCACGCTGGATGCGAAGGCCGCATGGACCGTTAATCCGCATGTCGAACTGAGTGTCGGGGTCGATAACCTGACCAATCGTCGCTACTACGTCTACTACCCATATCCCTCACGCACGTGGCTGGCGGAAGCGAAGTTCCGCCTCTAGCGGCTCAGGCCGCCACCACGCTGCGTGGCAAGGTGGCGGCGGGCAGCGCTTCATCGAGCATGAACGAGGCGCTGCCACCCTGCGTGAGTCGATCGAGGAAGCTACCGACGCCTGCGTTACCGGTGGCGAGGTCGCAACTGATCCGCGCGAGCTCAGCACCCGGCACGGCCAGTGCATCGCCGCGCGGCAACAGGAACGGCTCGATGCCACAAGCGACACGCTTCGCTTCGTCGTGATAAAGCGCGGCACGCTCCGGGAAGAA
>NZ_JBQCFT010000131.1:0-12955 GCF_051958795.1 Luteibacter sp.
CCCCCCCCGCCCGCGGGGGGGGGGGGGGGGCGGGGTGGGGGGGGTTGGGGCCGCCCCCCCCCCCCCCCCCCCCCCCCCCCCGCTCCCACAGGACTTCGTCTCACGGCGCGGCCGGCGCATGCACGTGGTGCGCCCGCACCCCGATCCACGCCAGTGCCGCCACGGTCAAGGCGATGATGATGCAGCCGTAAAGGTTGATCGCGGTGAGCAGGCCGTAGTGCTGCGCGATCGCGCCCACGGCGATGGTCGGCACGCTGAAGGCCAGGTAGCTCTGGATATAGAAGGCGGCCATCAGCCGGCTGCGCTCGTGGGGTTCGGCCAGCGGCATGACGCTGCGCACGGCGCCAAGGAACGATGCGCCGAACCCCGCGCCGGCGATCACCGATGCACCGATCAGCAACGCGCCCGAACCCAGGCTGGCACCGGCGAGGACAAGCACCAGCCCACTGGCGAGCATGACCGCGCCGCGCTTCAGCGAGCGGATGGCCGGGTGGCGCAACCCCTGGAGCACCGCACCCGCGCCGCTCAGCATGAGCGCGGTCACCACGATCCCGCCGATCCACGGTGAGGTCGAGTGGGTGGTCTTAGCCACCAGGGATGGCATGAGCGACAGGTAGAAGCCACCGAGCATCCACAACGCGACGTTCAACGGCGTGACCGCCATGAGCGCGGGACGCGCACGCTCCGGCACCGCGACCTGCGGGCGCAGGCTGGCGAGGGCGCCGGGCCTGACGGACGCGGTCTCGGGCGCGGTCTTCGTGAGCACCAGCGCCAGCGCGAGCAGTCCGATGAGCACCACGTACACCGTGTGCAGCGGTGCCGGCGCCAGAACGACCAACGCCGTGCTGCCCAGTGCGCCTGCGCCCAGGCCGATCAACGGCGCGAGGCTGTTGATGGTGGCGCCATGCTGGCGGTCGAGGTCCAGGATGGCCGCGGCCAGGGTGGCCATGCCCACGCCGGTGGCGATGCCCTGCAGGGTGCGCGCCACGATCAGCCATGCCGGGCTATCGGCATGGAGGAAAACAAGCATCGCGACGATGTCGAGCGCGATCGCCGCCGCGATCACCGGCCGGCGCCCGAGGTGGTCGGACAACCGGCCGCCGAAGAGCAGGGCGGCCAGTAGCGCGAACGCATACACCGCGAAGATCACCGTGAGCAGGGTCGGCGTGAAATGCCAGGCCGCCTGGTAGAGCCGGTACAGCGGCGTTGGCGCCGTGGAGGCGGCGATGAAGCTGATGAGGGTGAACGTGTGGACGGCCATCGGCCGCCGGACAGCGGGGGCATTCATGGGGAGTGCCTAAAGGCAAAGATTGAGCGTTAGTCTACGCCGAACCACCTCTAAAGCGACTATTTAGCGTTTAGGAGTATGCTAGGCAGCCATGAATGCCATTCCACCCTCGCTTCCCCGCGCCACCGGCCCACGCCCGGGCGGTCGCAGCGCGCGCGTGCAGGCCGCTATCCATCAGGCGGTCCGCGAGTTGCTGGCCGAAGGCCCGCGTGAGTCCCTGACCGTGCCGGCCGTCGCGACGCGCGCTGGTGTCACGCCGTCGACGATCTATCGCCGTTGGGGCGACCTATCGCAGTTGCTGGCCGATGTGGCCGTTGAGCAGCTGCGCCCCGAGGGCGAGCCGGCGGATACCGGGAGCTACCGTGGCGACCTGGCCAGCTGGCTGGAGCAGTACCGCGACGAGATGTCTTCGGGCCCCGGCCGGACGATGCTGCGCGACGTGTTGGGTGCGCCGCGCGCGGAGAACACGGGCAAGTGCCTGCTGTACTGCACGACCCAGATCGACCTGATCCACGCCCGCGCGCTGGGTCGCGGGGAGAGCCCGCTGCCGACCGCCGTGATCATCGACGGCATCGTCGCGCCGATGATGTACCACCTGCTCTTCGCCGCCCGCACGCCCACGCCCGACGATGTAGTTGGCTGGCTCGACGAGCTGCTGGCCAGGCATCCCAGAGGGTGATTTTTCGGCCCTTTACCTGCCGAGACAGCCATTCAAAAAGGTGAACGTTTTGCAAAGATGCGTGCTGCACCGCAAAAGTCTAGGCAAGACCACCCAACAATCTGAATAATCGCAACTTTTTTCGTCACCACCCCAAGTGGTATTGCACGTAATAACGTTTACTCGTGCAGTGCAACAACCCCTTGATTTAACAAGCTTTACACGGCTGGTGAAAACGTTTACGTTCCGCGCCGTCGAACCCCGGGGGTCGGGGCGCAGGGCGAAGACCACGTGAGTGTGACGATCAAAGACGTCGCGAGGATGGCCAATGTGTCGGTGGCATCCGTGTCGCGCGCACTGAATGGCCATGGCGGTGTGACCGCTGAAACCCAGAAGCGGATTCGCGAAGTCGCCGCGCGCCTGCGCTACGTGCCGCACAGCGCGGCGCGCAGCCTGATCACCCGCCGTACCCAGACCATTGGCGCGCTGCTGCCCGACCTGCACGGCGCGTTCTTCTCCGAGCTGATCCGCGGTATCGATCTCGCCGCGCGCGCTCGCGGCCTCTACCTCCTGGTATCCAGCTCGCACGGTGATGCCACCGAGGCGGCCATCGCGCTGCGCGCCATGCAGGGTCGCGTCGATGGCCTGCTGGTGATGTCACCGCATGCCGATGCGGCGTTCCTCGATGAGAACCTGCCGATCGTCCTCCCCACCGTACTGATCAACAGCCATGTGCGCTCCGAGCGCCATGCGGCGCTGGACGTCGACGACTTCGGCGGCGCGAAGGCCATGGTGGAGCACCTGCTTGGAAACGGCAGGAAACGCATCGCTTTCATCGCCGGCCCGGCCGTGAACCATGACGTGCAGGAGCGCCTGCGCGGTTACCTCGAAGGCCTCGCCGCGGCGGGCCTCGGCGAAAACGCCATCGTGCTGCAGGGCGATTTCACCGAGGAATCCGGCTACCGCAAAGCCCAGGAAGCGCTGGCGATGTCGCCGCGCCCCGATGCGATCTTCGCCGCGAACGACATGATGGCCTTTGGCGCGCTTTCGGCACTGGCCGAGGCAGGCGTGCGCACGCCCGAAGACATCGCCGTCACCGGCTTTGACGATATTCCGATGGCGCGATACGTATCGCCGCCGCTCACGACGGTGCGCGTGCGCATCGCGGAGCTTGGGGAGGCCGCGCTGGAGCGCCTGGCGGGAATGATCGAAGCACCTGATGACGCCGTGCCAGAGCCGCGCGCCGTGATCGGTACCGAACTCGTCGTACGCGCCTCCTGTGGCGCCAGCGACAAGGCAAGCCGACGAGCGAACTGATCTCGTCGGATGCATTACGCGGCTTGCCGGGCCGTGGCTGGAACCCAGGACGGCGTCATTGATGGATAGAGAAAACCATCCGGTCCGCATGCGGGACGGGCGGGGATACGGGGTAGATCGCCTTTGAAGAGGTGGCGACGACCACCGCGACACGACCGCAAGGTCGACCGTCGTATCCGTGCCCAGCCGGACCGGGTCACACACACAGAACAGGATTGGGAGAGAGGGGTACCATGAACGCTTCGAAGCACATGAAGAAGAAGCTGCTGTGCGGCATCATCGCCGCCAGCATCACCGCGGTCGTTGCACCGACCGCGACAATGGCGCAGACCGTCACCGCGACGCTGAAGGGCAAGGCCACGCCGGGCGCGCAGGTCACCGCGTTCAACCCGCAGACCGGCCTCACCCGCAAGGCCACCGCCGGCGCTGACGGTAACTACATCATCAACGGTCTGCCGCCCGCCTCGTACCAGGTGGATGCCGGCCCCGGTACTCAGCAGAACGTCACGCTGACCGTCGCTTCGACCGCGACGCTGAACCTCGCTGCCTCGTCGGCAGCACCGGCCGCCAACGCAGCCAACGCAACCGCGATGGAAGGCATGACGGTGAGCGCCTCGACGCTGACCGAAGTGAAGACCCCGGAAGTGGCGAAGACCATCTCGCTGCGCCAGATCCAGACGATCCCGCAGGTCTCGCGCAACTTCCTCGAGTTCGCCGATACCGTGCCGGGCATGGTCTTCAGCGTGGATGCGCAGGGCCACACCTCGCTGCGTGGCGGCGCTCAGAACGATAGCTCGGTCAATGTCTTCATCGACGGCGTCGGCCAGAAGAGCTACGTGAAGCAGGGCGGTGTGTCGGGCCAGGTGAACAGCCAGGGCAACCCGTTCCCGCAGCTCGCCATCGGCGAGTACAAGGTCATCACCTCGAACTACAAGGCCGAGTACGACCAGGTCTCGTCGGCCGCGATCACCGCTGAAACGAAGTCGGGCACGAACGAGTTCCACGGTGAGGTGTTCGACACCTATACCTCGGACAAGTACCGCAGCCGCACGCCGTCGGAAGAAGATGGCGACAAGGCGCGTTCGTTCGAGAAGGAATACGGCTTCGCGCTGGGCGGTCCGATCATCAAGGACCAGATGCACTTCTTCGTCACCTTCGAGCAGAAGAAGTTCGATACGCCAATCACGGTGAGCCCGGGCTCCGATGCACCGGCCAGCGCCATCGGCCTGCTGCCGACGGCGGCGCAGAACGCGTTCGGTTCCGCCAGCCTGCCGTTCGATGAAAAGCTGTACTTCGGCAAGATCGACTGGGAATTCAGCGACCGCGACCGCATCGAGATCAGCACCCAGGTTCGTCGCGAAACGCAGGCCGACAACATCGGCCAGGGCCAGTCGGTCTCGCAGTCCATCTTCACCGAGAACCACGATACCCGCGGCACCTTCCGCTGGCAGCACAGCGGTGACTGGTACTTCAATGAGTTCAAGGCCTCGTACGAGAACTCGTCGAACGACCCGCTGCCGGTGAACTACGCCAACGGCTACAACTACACCTACAAGCCCGCCAACGATGCCGCGATCATCGGTATCGGCGCCGCTTCGCCGCTGGCCACGCAGATCAAGGGCCAGGAAGGTCCGATGATCTCGGATGACTTCACCTTCAACGACCTGACCTGGCACGGCGACCACGTGCTGAAGATGGGCTGGAAGTACAAGGAAGTGACCCTGCACGCCCAGGACGCGCAGGACACGAATCCGCAGTACACCTACAGCGTGGACGACACGGGCACCGAAGCGATCCCGTACAAGATCCAGTTTTCGAACCCGGTGCCGGGCCTTAACCCGGTGTCGGAAACGAAGGACAAGCAGTACGGCGCATATATCCAGGACGACTGGTCGGTGAACGATCACCTCACCCTGAACCTCGGCGTGCGCTGGGACAAGGAAAAGACCCCGTCGTACCTCGATTGGGTGACGCCTCAGAGCGTGATCAACGGGTTCAACTCGCTGGATCCGGCTGCGCAGGCGCAGTTCCCCGGCCAGACGTACGCGCAGACCCTGGCGAAGGGTGGTATTGACTACAACAACTACATCAGCAACGGCAGCAACCGCCATGCGCAGAACCAGTGGGCCCCGCGCCTTGGTTTCTCGTATGACCTGTTCGCTGACGAAGAGCACGTGATCCACGGTGGTGCCGGCCGTTCGTACGACCGCAACCTCTACGATTACCTGCAGCTGGAACAGACCAAGTCGGCGCTGCCGTACCAGCAGATCAACATCAACACGGCCAGCCACCCCTGCGTGCCGGGCCAGAACAGCTGCTTCGCGTGGGATCCGGCGTTCCTCAATGGCCTGCCGGTACTGCAGGGTCTGGTGAGCGGTACGAACCTGGGCCAGGAAGTCGACATCCTCAACAACAACCTGCGCGCACCGTATTCGGACCAGTTCAGCATCGGCATGTCGAACAAGCTGGGCGACTGGAACACCGACGCGACTGTGACGCGCGTGCTCTCGTACGACGGCTTCGCCTTCACGCTCGGTAACCGTTACCCGGATGGCTCGTTCTTCCAGAACGGTGGCCAGCCCTGGAACAACGGCATCCCGGGCTTCGGCTCGATGATCCGCGGTGACAATGGCATCCGTACCGCGACCACGCAGGTGCTGCTGTCGGCCGACAAGCCGTACACCCGCGACTCGGGCTGGAGCGCGAACTTCTCGTACACGTACAGCCACGCCAAGCAGAACCGCGATATCAACGAGCACTACTCGTTCGATTACGGCTCGATCAAGGATTACCCGTTCATCACGTCGAATGCGGCGGCCAAGCACCGCTTCGTCGCCACCGGTTCGCTCGATGGTCCGTGGGGCTTCACCTTCTCCGGCAAGCTGATCGTCGCGACCCCGCTGCCGTGGAACGGCTTCGAGAGCTGCGGCGCCGGGTGCTACTACTCGCGTGGCGAGTCGTCCCGGCCGATCGCTGGTGTACCGGCAGCATCGAAGTTCCTGGTGGGCGGCAAGATCTGGGGCTACCGCGAGATCGACCTGCAGGCCACGAAGGACTTCGTGATCGATGCGAACGACCAGACCAAGTTCTACGTCCGGATCGACCTGCTCAACGTGTTCAACTGGAAGAACTTCGCGGACTACACCTCCAACTCCGGTGCCGGCGCGGTTGGCGCTCCGGTCGTCTACAACAAGCAGGGCAACATCACGGGTGTGCCCCGCACGGCGAAGATCACCGCGGGCTTCAAGTTCTAAACGCGCATGTTGTATGGGTACACCTGGCTTGCATGACCGGGTGTACCTCCTTAGCGCCCGCGAGTCTCCCCGCGGGCGCCTTTCTATTCCTGGCTTGATGGTTCACGCGCATGGGCAACGGCACCATGGATATCGTTATCGTCGGTGGCGGCACGGCCGGCTGGATGGCAGCATCGGCGTTCGCCCGCACCATGAACCGCCAGGCTCGCATCCGTCTCGTCGAATCCGAAGAGATCGGCATCGTCGGGGTCGGCGAAGCCACCGTCCCGCACATCAAGGCGTTCAACCAGCTGCTCGGCCTCAACGAGGCGCAGTTCGTCGCCCGCACGCAAGGCACGTTCAAGCTCGGCATCGAGTTCCGCGACTGGCTCCGCGTGGGCGACAGCTATGTCCACGGCTTCGGCACGATGGGCCACGACGTCGGCCTGCTGCCGTTCCACCAGTACTGGATCAAGGCCCGGTTGATGGGCAAGGCCGGGGACCTGCTCGACTATTCGGTCAACACGGTCGCCGCCATGCGTGGCAAGTTCATGCCGGCGCCGACCGATGTGCCTGCGAACAACCCGCTGAGCAGCATCGCCTACGCTTATCACTTCGATGCCGCGCTTTATGCCCGGTTCCTGCGCCAGTTCGCTGAAGAGCGCGGGATCCAGCGCATCGAAGGCAAGGTGCGCGAAGTCGAAACGAATCCGGAGAACGGTCACGTCAGCGCAGTGCGCCTGGAGAGCGGCGAACGCATCTCCGGCGATCTGTTCATCGACTGCACCGGCTTCCGTGGGCTGCTCATCGAAGGCACGTGCAAGTCCGGTTATGAAGACTGGAGCCAGTGGCTCCCGTGCGACCGGGCCGTGGCCGTGCCCTGTGCGAAGGTGGGCCCGCCGACGCCGTACACGCGTTGCACCGCGCGTGGCGCCGGCTGGCAGTGGCGCATCCCGCTGCAGCACCGCACCGGCAACGGCTATGTTTACTCCAGCCAGTACATCAGCGACGACGAGGCCGCGGCGACCGTACTGGCGAACCTCGACGGTCCCGCGCTGGCGGATCCCAAGCCGCTGCGTTTCGTGACCGGCGTGCGGCGCAAGCCGTGGATCGGCAACGTCGTGTCGCTGGGCCTCGCCAGTGGCTTCATGGAGCCGCTGGAATCGACATCGATCCACATGATCCAGTCGGGTATTTCGCGCCTGCTCCAGCTGCTGCCGGCGAGCGGCGATATCGACCCCGTGCTGGTCGACCGCTACAACGAGCAGGCGCGCTTCGAGGCCGAGCGCATCCGTGATTTCCTCGTCCTGCATTACAAGGCCACCGAGCGCGACGACACGCCGTTCTGGAACCATTGCCGGACGATGCCGATCCCGGCATCGCTGCAGGCAAATATCGATCTGTTCCGGCACAGCGGTCGCTTCTTCCGCAACGCCGAGGAAATGTTCGCCGTGGTCAGCTGGGTCCAGGTGATGATCGGCCAGGGCATCATGCCGAGCGGCTATCACCCACTGGTCGACCAGATGCCGGAAGAAGACCTCGTTCGCTTCATGGCCAGCGTCCGCGAGGTGGTCTCGAAGAACGTGGACCTGATGCCCGCCCACGAGCAGTTCATCGCCCGCGAATGCCCGGCACCGCAGGTCACCGCATGACCACGGCTTTAGCCATGGACAGCGGGGGTGGCGCCCCGTATGGTTTTGGCATCGACCAGGGCCCTTCGGGGCCTTATTCGGGCCTCGCGACGTAAACGTTTACACCGCCACCGTCCCCACGCTGGCCGCTGTAGCCTCAACCGATCCAGGGAACACCCCCATGAAAGCCTCCACGACGAAGCGCCTCACCCTCGCCCTTGCCGCCCTGATGGCCTGCGCCGCCCCCCTGGCCATGGCCCGCGAGACCCCGAAGGCCGCCACCAAGGCGAAGCCGGCCGCTACCGCGCCGCGCCTCGAGAAGGACCTGCACCCGGTCCCGCCGATGATCGCCGACCTGGAGAAGCGCACCTTCCAGTGGTTCTGGGACAGCGCGAACCCTGAGAACGGGCTGATCCCCGACCACTACCCGACCGACTCCTTCGCCTCGATCGCCTCGGTGGGCTTCGGCCTCACCGCCTATGGCGTCGGCGTGGAGCGCGGTTACATCACCCGCGAGCAGGCGATCGACCGCACGCTGGCGACGCTGAAGTTCTTCAACGAGTCGGCGCAGAACGATTCCGAGGACGACGCCACCGGCTTCCACGGCTTCTACTACCACTTCCTCGACATGAAGACCGGCAAGCGCTTCGCGCGCTGGGTGGAAGTGTCGTCGGTGGATACCACGCTGCTGCTGGGCGGCGTGCTGTTCTCGCAGAGCTACTTCGACCACGACACGCCGAAGGAAAAGGAAATCCGCGACCTGGCCGACCAGATCTACCGCCGCGTGGACTGGACCTGGTTGCAGCACAATGCGCCGCTGATCAGCATGGGCTGGACGCCGGGCGGCAAGATGATTCCGCACGACTGGGCCGGTTATAACGAAGGCATGCTCGTTTACATCCTGGCGCTGGGTTCGCCGACCCACCCGGTGGGCGACGATGCGTGGGCTGCCTGGACGAAGACGTACGACAGGACCTGGGGTGAGTTCCACGGCCAGACCTTCCTCAACTTCGCGCCGTTGTTCGGCCACCAGTTCACCCACACCTGGGTCGATTTCCGCGGCATCAAGGATGCGTGGAACCGCGAGAAGGGCCTGGATTACTTCGAGAACAGCCGCCGCGCCACGTACTCGCAGCAGGCCTATGCCGTCGCCAACCCGGGCGGCTGGAAGGGCTATGGGAAGAACATCTGGGGCCTCTCCGCATCGAACGGCCCCGGCGGCCTGATCATCAAGCAGGGTGACAAGGAGCGCACGTTCCAGGGCTATACCGCCCGTGGCGCCGGCCTCGATTACATCTCCGATGACGGCACGATCGCTCCGATGGCGGCCGGTGGCTCCATCGCCTTCGCGCCCGAGATCGTCATCCCCGCTCTTGAGGAGATGAAGAAGAAGTACGGCCAGTACATCTACACCAAGTACGGCTTCGTCGACGCGTTCAACCAGAGCTTCGATACGCACACCGACCTGCGCACCGGCCAGCTGGTGCCGGGCTTCGGCTGGGCCGATACCGTGCACCTCGGCATCGACCAGGGTCCGATCGTGCTGATGATCGAGAACTACCGCAGCGAGTTCATCTGGAACGTGATGAAGAAGAACCCGTACATCCGCAAGGGCCTGCAGCGCGCCGGCTTCACCGGTGGCTGGCTGGATGCCGAGACGGCTTCCGCCCTGTGGTGATGCGCGCCGCCCGCCTTGGCCTCGTCGCTGCGCTGGTGTTCGCCAGCGCGGCGCTGTCGTCGTGCGCGAAGGAAGAGGCGGGCACGCGTACGCTGGAGTTCTGGACGATCGGCCGTGAAGGCGAGGCCGTGCTCAAGCTGCTGCCTGAGTTCGAACGCGAGCATCCCGGCCTGCATGTGTCGGTACAGCAGTTGCCGCTGACGGCTGCGCACCAGAAGCTGCTCACGGCGTATGCAGGCGATTCCACGCCGGATATCACCCAGCTCGGCAACACGTGGATCCCGGAGATGGTGGCGCTGGATGCGCTCGAACCGCTCGATGCGCGCGTCGCTGCGTCGAAGGTGGTCGACAAGGCCGATTACTTCCCCGCGATCTGGTCGACCAACGTGATCGACGGTACGTTGTACGGCGTGCCCTGGTATGTCGATACCCGCCTGCTGTTCTACCGCAAGGACCTGCTGGCGAAAGTCGGCTACGACCACCCGCCGCGTGACTGGGCGGAGTGGCAGGCGATGATGGTGAAGCTGGCCCAGCCGAAGGGCAAGACGTTCGGCGTGCTGCTGCCGACCAACGAGTTCGAGCAGCTGCTTGCGTTCGCGCTGCAGCAGCCCGACCCGCTGCTGCGCGATGGCGGCCGCTACGGCAACTTCCAGAGCCCGGGCTTCAAGAAGGCGCTCGCCTTTTATGTCTCGCTGTTCAAGGAACAACAAGCGCCGATGATGACCAATGTCGGCATCGGTAACCCGTGGGCCGCGTTTAGCCAGGGCTTCTATGCCTTCTACTTCTCCGGCCCGTGGAATATCGGCGAGTTCCGCAAGCGCCTGCCGCCGGAGCAGCAGGGCGACTGGGGCACCGCGCCGTTGCCGGGCCCGGATGGCCCTGGCGCATCGAACGCCGGTGGATCCAGCCTGGTGATCTACCGCAAATCGAAGCACAAGGAGGATGCGTGGGCGCTCATCGAGTTCCTGTCGCGTCCCGAGATCCAGGAGCGCTTCTACCAGATCCTCGGCGACATGCCCCCGCGCCGCACGTCGTGGCAGGCCGCTGCGCTGCGCGACGATGACAAGGCCGCGGCGTTCCGCGACCAGCTCGAGCGCGTGAAGGCGACGCCGCCGGTGGCGGAGTGGGAACGCATCGTCACGGAGATGCAGCTCGTCGCGGCCCAGGCCGCGCATGGCGATCTCACGATCGACCAGGCGGCGGCGGAGATCGACCGCCGCGCTGATCGCCTCCTCGAGAAGCGCCGCTGGATGCTCGACCACGGCCACAAGGCAACGCCATGAACACGACCACCCGCGCCGCCTGGCTCTTCATCACGCCCGCGATGATCATCCTCGGGCTGTTCTTCCTGCTGCCGGTCGTCGCGGCGCTGGTGCTGTCGGTCACGGATTTCGACCTGTATGCACTGGCCGATATCCGCAACCTGCGCTTCGTTGCGCTGGAGAATTACTGGACCCTGCTGCAGCGGCCGCTGTTCTGGTCGGCGCTGGGCCACACCGTGTACTTCGTGGTGGTAGGCGTCCCGCTTTCGCTGATGGCGTCGCTTGGCGCGGCCATGCTGCTGAATTCGCCGCTGGCACGGTTCAAGCCGTTCTTCCGTACGGCGTTGTTTGCGCCGGTGGTGACCACGGTCGTCGCCGTCGCGGTGATCTGGCGTTATCTCTTCAACACCAAGTACGGCCTGATCAACTACGTGCTCGACTCGATGCACATGCCGACGGTGGACTGGCTGGGCGACCCGCACTGGGCGATGCCGACGATCATCCTGTTCGCGGTGTGGAAGAACTTCGGCTACAACATGATCATCTTCATGGCCGGCCTGCAGGCCATTCCGGCCGATCTGTACGAGGCCGCCCGCATCGACGGCGCATCGCCCTGGGCGCAGTTCCGCCACATCACGCTGCCGATGCTCAAGCCGACCATGCTGATGGTGAGCATCCTCACCGTCTCGGGTTACTTCCAGCTGTTCGCCGAACCGTACGTGATGACCGAAGGCGGCCCGCTGCAGAGCACGACCTCGGTGCTCTACCTGATGTACGAAGAAGGCTTCAAGTGGTGGAACCTGGGCTCGGCTTCGGCCGTGGCGTTCATCCTGTTCGTCATCATGTTCGCGGTGACCGCCGCGATGCTTCGCCTGTCGAAGCGGGGAGAGCCGGCATGAGCCCGCGCGTTGCCAAGGCCATCATCAACGGCCTGTTGTTCGCCGCGGCGGCCATCGCGATCGCTCCGCTGCTGTACATGGTGTCGGTCTCATTCATGACCCCGGGCGAGGCAAGCGCCTTGCCGCCACCGGTGCTGCCCACGCATGCAACGCTGGCGAACTACCGGCAGCTGTTCATGAACGCGGGCATGGGCCGGTACCTGTTCAACAGCCTGCTGATCTCCACGTCGATCACCGTGGTGTCGCTGGCGTTCAACCTGATGGCGGGCTACGCGTTCGCCAAGCTGGAATTCCGCGGGCGCGCGCGGCTGTTCCAGGTATTGCTGGGCGCGCTGGTGATCCCGGCGCAGGTGGCCATGCTGCCGCTGTTCCTGCTGTTGAAGTACATGGGGCTCGTGAACACCTACGGCGCGGTGATCGTGCCGGCGCTGGCCACGATCTTCGGCGTGTTCCTCGTGCGCCAGTACGCCAGCGGGATCCCGGATGACCTGATGGAGGCTGCGCGCATCGACGGCGCGGGTGAGTTCCGGATTTTTGCGACGATCATCATGCCGCTGCTGAAGCCGATCATGGTGACGCTGGCGATCTTCACCTTCCTCGCCGCGTGGAACGATTTCATGTGGCCGCTGATCGCGCTGACCGGGCAGGAGCATTACACGCTTCCGATCGCACTGGCCTCGCTCTCCCGCGAGCACGTGCAGGATAGCGAACTGATGATGGCCGGCTCGGTCGTCACGATCCTGCCGGTGCTCGTGCTGTTCCTCGCGCTGCAGCGCTACTACCTCGAAGGCCTGCTCCTGGGCAGCGTCAAAGGCTAACCCCCATGAGTGCGACGAGCCATTGTAGGAGCGGGGGGGGGGGGGGGGGGGGGGGGCGGCGCGCCCCGCCCCCCCCCCCCCCCGGCCCGCGGCACGCGGGCGCCGGCCCCCGCCCCCCCCCCCCCCGACGCCCCGCCGCGGGGCGGGGGGGGCGGGAGGGACGCGCGCCGC